>JAFTXM010000016.1 GCA_017465025.1 Oscillospiraceae bacterium | reverse complement strand
ATGTGCTAAAATGGTCACAGTCTGATATGAAAAAGGAGACTTGGCATGGAAGGTTTCAGAGTTCTTGAAATAAAAAAGAGCGTTTTTGAAAATAATGACCGGGAAGCGGATATCCTCCGCGAGCAGCTTAAACGGGACAAGGTTTTTCTGCTCAACCTGATGAGCTCCCCCGGCTCCGGCAAGACCACCACACTCAAGCGCACCATTGAGGCGCTGAAGGATGAATTTCGCATCGGCGTTATGGAGGCCGACATTGACTCCGACGTGGATGCCGCCACCATTGAAAAGACCGGCGTGAAGGTCATTCAGCTGCACACCGGCGGTATGTGCCATCTGGACGCAGGTATGACAAAGCAGGGTCTGGACGGACTGGGTGTTGAGGATGTGGACTTTGCCATACTTGAGAACGTGGGCAATCTGGTATGCCCCGCCGAGTTTGACACAGGCAGCGTGAAAAACGCAATGATCCTCTCCGTTCCCGAAGGGCACGACAAGCCCCTCAAGTACCCGCTGATGTTCTCCATCTGCGATGTGCTGCTGATAAACAAGATTGACGTGCTGCCCTACTTCGATTTTGATCTGGAAGAGTGCAAAAAGTACGTAAAGAAGCTCAACCCCAAGATGAAGGTCATCCCCATCTCCGCCAGAAACGGCGAGGGTATTGAGGAATGGGCCGACTGGCTTCGCACCGAGATAAAGGCCTGGAACGAGGGCTGAGATATCTGATGTAAAAATAGCTGTTGCTTGATGCAACAGCTATTTTTTAATTTGACATTACGGGCTGGGTCTGCTCCTGTGAACCGTAGATAAATTCGTTGAGTCTTCTGCTCTCTGCCCCAAAATCGCAGCCGGTTACGGTCTCCTCCCCGCTGTTGTAGGTCCAGACATTGTTGCGGTTCGGTATGGTCATCTGCTGAAGCTCTGCGCGGATAAACCGGGGCGCTTTCACCAGAAGCGCGGCAAGCTGGGGCTTTGTGAGGCTGGTGTTCACGTGCTCCATGGCAGCGTGGGCAAGCTCCTTTATCTGACCGAGACGCAGATTTTTGGCCTGACTTATTATGGAGCTGACAAGGTATCTCTGCCGCTCCACCCGGTGCCAGTTATCGTCTATGCGGCGCAGGCGGCAATATCTGAGGGCAGATTCGCCGTCCAGATGGTTCAGCCCCTCGGAATACCATATCTCATTATAGGTATCCTCCGTCATGGCTTTGGCTTCCTCAGCCCCAAGCAGGATGTCCACACCGCCGAGAGAGTCGATAATGCTGCAAAAGCCTTCAAAATCCAGCTGCACATAGCCGTCTATATCCACTCTGAATGCCCGGCTTATGTCCTGGCACATCAGCTCCGCTCCGCCGTAGGCGTAGGTGTTTGTGAGCATCACATCCCCGTGTTCGGGCCAGGGCATACCGATGCTGCGCTCAAAGCTGACAAGCTTCACGCTGCCGCTGTCCCGGTTGAGAGAGCACAGCAGGGTAACATCTCCCCTGCCCTTGTCGTTTTCGCTGTACTGCTCGTCTGTGCCGATGAGAAGGATATTCACAACGCCGTCGCCCCATATGGAGTGGTCCAGAGGTTCGGGCGTGGGTGTAGGTCTGGGTGTGATGGTCGGCGTAAGCGTGGGGCGGGGTGTAGCTGTTTCGGAAGGTTGCTGGGCAGAGGCGCCCGCTCCCGCAGCGATGGCTGCCGTTACCGTTCCCGCTGCGGCACACACGGCGATTATAAGCGCCAGTTTTTTTATGAGTTTTTCTTTCAAATTCAGCCCTCCCCGGGTGGCAGGCAATGGAAAAAATGCCCTTTTTCCAGAGTATAACCGTCAAGCGGGGGCTTTATACAAAAAATCCGGCGGGGTATCCCGCCGGATCATTGCTTTATGTGATTATCTTGCGCCGGACTTTTTCTTTCTCAGCACACCGAGAGTGGCAATAGAGCTGAGCAGGCCAAGGCACATCACAAGCGCCAGAAGACCCACATTGCTGTCATCGCCGGTCATGACTGCGTTGATGGCGGTGCTGCCCACATAGAACACACCGGTTGCGCTGCCGCTGGTGTACTTAAAGGTGATGTAGTGGGTACCGTTGCCCAGCATGGAGAGAAGCTGGGGATAAAGGCCCACATTGGTGCTGCCTTCGGAAGCGACGTAGTAGGATTTGTCAACAGGCTGACCGTCAATGGTGATGCCGAGGAAATCGGCATAGGGGCCGTCGCAGCGGAAGCCCAGTCCGTAGTAGGAGCCTCTGTACCAGCAGCCGCCATTGCCCATTACAACTTTATAGCCCACATTGTTGACGATAGAGAAAGTGGTATAACCGCTGACAGTGTAGTTGCCGCCGTCTTTGTCAACGATCTTCACTGTGCCGGTGCCCAGATTTACATTGTTTTCATAAGAAACGGTGTACTCGGTGGCGGGGATGAGGGTGCTGCCGTCATAGACAGCGGTGACTGTAGGAGTAACAGCCTTGCCGGTATAGCCGTAGCTCGTGCGCTCAAGCTTGATGGTGGGGGTATCGACGGTCTTGGGGGTGATGGTAAGCGCGCCGGACACATAGCTTATTGCATAGTTTGCGGTAATGTCAGTGCCGCCGGCATCCTTAATGACCGCATTGCTGACAGCTATAGAGCCGGTACCCACAGTGCTGATGCTGGGAGTAAGGGTAACTGTGAGAACAGCATTGGTGGGGAGAGAGCCGGAGGTCACGGAATACTTGGTTTTATCTATAGCAGAGCCATATGTAATGGACTGATCACCTGCGGTTATGGTGAGGGCTTCACCGCCGATGGTGAATTTACCGGGGATAAAGCTGAGCTGATAGTTTGCCTGCTTATCGGCCTTTATGGCCAGATTACCCTGTGTTATTTCGTACACGCCTTTGGTGTCACCCTGTTCACGGGCAAGAGCGCCGGTAAGTACATCGGCGACAGTATCTCCATTTACCAGACCTGTGACGGTGTACTCAAGCGCAGGGTCTTCAGCGCCGAGTTCCTTGCTTGCGTCCTTGGCTGTAACAGTCAATGTAGCAGGAGTGACAGTAAGAGAGCCGGGCTTGTAGGTAACGTCATACTGACTTGTTACATCATCGCTGCCGGCAAATATTTTGGCATCGCTCACTACTATCAGGCTACCGTTCAGGCCAAGAGTAATCTGGGCAGTATGACCCACGGCAAGTCCTTCGTATGTATAATCCTCGCCAAAGTCGGATGAGATGTTCTCGCCGTAAGTAATGGTCTGATTATTAACGGTAATTTTAAGGGGGGGATTAGTGGCGGCTGCCGGAGGAGTGGTGCTTGCTTGCGTTATATCAAACTCAACAGTTTTGGATGTAATATTGTAGTTACCGTTTGTATTGTTATCACTGATGATAACCTTGCCTTTGCCGACATTGGTGTTGTTCTCGTAAGTGACAGAATATTCATCGTCAGAGATAACAGCCTCGCCGTCCTTGACGGTGACAGAGGGCGTAAGGGGGCTGCCCGTGTATTCCGCGCTGTCGTACTCAAGAACCACATTGGGGTCTGCAACATCCTTGGCTTTTATGGTGAGCGTGCCAGTAGTATTGCTCGTAATATTATAGTTTCCTGATACATCCAAACCGCCTCTCATAATTTTGGCGCTTATTGTATATGTACTAACGTCCTCACCTGAAATACGGCTGTACACAACAGAGTCTCCTGACTGCAGGCCTGTTACAGTACCAGTTAATTCAGGATCGTTATCTCCATATGCTTTCTCTTTGTTATCAACCGCAATTGTCATATCTTTTCCAACGATGGTATAATCTACGCTGGCTGTAGAACCGTTATATGTCACAGTTACAGTGATGACGCCTCTACTTGTAAAATCTGTCGTGGCTGCACCATTGCGAGTATAAGAAACAGTGTAATCAGTGGACTGGAGAGCATTTTCCCCGTAGCTAACTGAGATTTGCGGCTCCTGGGAGGTGCCGCTATAAGTAGGTCTGTCCTTCAGCAATTTTACTGACAGCTTCTCTTCGGTGCCTCCGCCGCCCTCCGTTGCAAAAGCTGCCATGGGCATGAGGGACAGCACCATGACAAGGCAGATAAGTACGCTTAAAATCTTCTTTGTCGTCATATATTAAAGCCTCCTTTGGATTTGCTTTGTTGTGTGACTATATTCACCGTAAAGTATATATTATGAGGGCAAGTTTTTCAAGTAAAAATGTCAAAATGTGGATTAAATTTTTACATATGTTTACATAAGTTTTACATTGTCCTGTTTTATATCTTTACGACGGGGCATATATAAAAAAGTTCCGCCGCAACTGCTTGCGGCGGAAAAATTGCAATCACTTTTTGTTCTTCTGATAGAGTATCCAAAGACCCTTCAAAAGCAAATCATTGTCGCAGATCACTTCACGCTTGCAAAGGGGCGTGATGAAAGGGGCGAGGCCGCCGGTGGCAATTATTTTGCACTCCATGCCAAGCTCCGCTTCCATGCGCTCCACCATGCCGTCTATCATGGCGGCGGTACCGTAGACCGCGCCGGAGCGCATGGAGTCCACGGTATTTGTGGCAATGCACTTTTTGGGGGCGGAAATGGAGATATCCGGAAGCAGGCTTGTCCCCTCTGCCAGAGCGGAGAGAGACAGCTTTACACCCGCAAGGATAGCGCCGCCTAAGTAGCAGCCCTTATCGTCTATGACCACCATGGTGGTGGCGGTACCCATATCCAGCACGATGCAGGGCGTACCGTAGCAGTTAATGGCGGCAACACTGCCCACCACAAGATCCCCCGCCAGAGTGCCGGGGTCATCAATGCGGACATTCATGCCGGTTTTCATGCCGGGGCCGACAATGACCGCGTCCACCCCGATAAGAAGCCTGACGGCCTCCTGCAGGGCATGGGTCAGCGGCGGCACAACGGAGGAGATTATCGCACCCTCAAAGCCGCCGTGGTCGATACCGTAAAGGTCAAGAATGTCCTTGAGCTTGATGGCGTACTCCACAGCGGAGCACTTGTCATTGGTCTGGATGCGGACTATGTTGAGAATTTTACCCTCGTCTATGCAGCCGAGGACAATATTGGTATTGCCTACGTCAATGGCAAGGATCATGCCTTTTTACCTCCAACGTGCTTTATTATGCTGGTGATGCCCGATGCCAGCACAAGGTTTACCGCCAGTTCCACAAGGAAGTTGACCCCTGTGAGGCCGAAAATGATATAGCTGAGCACCGGCTGTCCGCCTGCCCAGGAGCTAAGAGTCTCGTTGAAGAAAAGGAGCATACCGGCAACAAAAATGCCGGTGTTGGTCACCGGACAGATTATGCCCGCAGCAATCACGCCAAGATGTACATTCTTCTTTGAAATAAGCTCATAAAGAAGCCCGGCAAGCCAGCCCGCCACAGTGCCTTTCGCAAGGCAGACAAGCACACAGGCCACAGGGGATACGCTCATAAGGAGCATTACTGTGCCCCCGTCCCAGCCCATTACGCCGGTGATGAACACCACAAGGCTGAAAGCAAAGCCGAGAATTGCCCCGGCAGACGCACCGTAAACGGCGGCGCCGATGATGATGGGCGCAAGAGCCAGCGTGATGGGGAAGGGCCCGAAGCGCACAAAATTGCCGAGAAGAGTGAGTACGACCACCACTGCCAGAAGGATGGATATCCCTGTCATGCGGCGGATACTGCCATGGGATGCTGCGTTTTTCATATTCAATTTACCTCCTGCTGTCGCTCCCTGAATTTTGATGGGATGCGGCGCTGATTACAGGCAGATAATAGCATTTTTACAGCATGATGTCAAATTATTGTTCTTAGAAAAAAATCATAAAACAAAGGGCGCATTGCTGGACATATCTCCCGTCCGGTCAGATTCCGTATTGCTTTGCGGACGCTCTGTCCGGGGTCGGTAGAGCGCCTTTGCTATTTATAGTTATACTGCCTGTAGATAGTAGGCGTGACACCCTCGAAGCGCTTGAAAAGGCGGATATAATGCCCTGCGTCCTGATATCCCACCTCTTTGGCGATCTGGCTGACACTCATCTGGGAATCACGCAGCAGCTTTTTTGAACGCTCTATCTTTTTGCGGTTGACGTAGGTGCTGAAATTTTCGCCCAGCTCCTTGCTGAAAAGGCGGGAGAAATAGCTTTCACTCAGGTGGCACAGCTCCGCCATGGACTTCATGGTTATCATCTCCGTGGGATGTGAGTCCATGTATGAAATTGCGGGATAGAGAGCGCTGTCCTTTTTCACATCGAGGGACTTTTTCTCCATACTGGGCAGCTCTGCGGTGCTGGGGTCATAAAGCTCCTGAATGTAGCGGCGGGAGCCGCTGTCCGCGTCCATGCTCAAAAGCCACTCATAAGTCTGCATATCGCTGCGGCTTTTCACTGCCCTGTCCACAATATACTCCACCATCACATTGATAAGGTTTGCAATCTCGACAATGCGCTCATACTCCATTTCCGGAATTCGCTCGTACATTTCCAGCAGATCATTCCGGGAGGACTCCTCCTGGGCCTGAAAAGAGCTTATCTCATTGACAAGCCGCTCCACCTTGGCCTCGGTATCGTTATTGGGTATGCGTACCTGTCCGAACATCACAGCGCCCAGATATCTGTCACCCACCATCACAGGCACAGCCACATCCACAATGCCGCAATGACAAAGATATATATAGGGTCTGCCCACGCGCACCGCTTCCAGACCCGCAAGAGCATCGCAGCGATAGCAGCGCTTTCTGGAAATAGGATTTTCGCGGATGACGCTGCAAAAATCCGTGCGGCAGCTGTGCTTTGTGACGGGTATGCCTTTAAGGTCAACGGTGATAATGGCAGTTCCCGTGAGCTTTGCCAGCTGGTCCTGTACCCGCTCCCACTCAGGAATGTCCAAAATTGTTTTCAGGTCAAAGTCATGTCTGGGCATGGTGCTGTCTCCTTTATCGCTTGAAAAGAAAATACCGGGCTTACACTCAATTATATATACATATAATTTGCTAAAATCAAGATTTGACCAGCAATTTTGTCATATACCACAAAAATTATTTATTGTTTTCAGCTATAATACCGGGTTTCGCGGAGACGGATCGACCGGTATCTGACAAGCGCCCCTGCAGCGGATAACGAAGCGCCGTGCAAATGGCGGGACAGGCGAACCGTTTCCAACGGTCACAGGACGCAGCTTTATGCATAGCAAAAGGGTTTGCTGCAAAATCATGCAGCAAACCCTTTTAATTTTATACGATTAATATTTACTTGTATCTGCACTCCTCGTCGCCGGCAAAGTACAAAGCCAGAGCGCCGGGGCCAAGGTAGGAGCCGGTAGCAGGCTCATGGTCCACCAGCATTATCTCCTTGGGAGGCTTGTTGCGGCTGATAAGCTCGATAAGCTTCTGTGCATCCTCAGGGCAGTCAGCGTGGGAGATACCGACGATCTGATTTTCAGGCTCCACCACCAGTTCGTCGTACTTCTCCGCCAGTCTCTCAATGGTGCGCTTGCGGCCTCTTATCTTCTCAAAGGAGACTATCTTGCCGTTTTCGTTGCCCTTGAGGATGGGCTTAATGTTCAGCACGATACCGGCAATGGCTGCGGCATTGGAAAGGCGGCCGCCGCGGCGCAGGTAGTTGAGATCGTCCACGGTGAAGACCTGATACATACGCACAAGGAGCTTTGAAAGATGCTCATACACCTCGTCAATATTCTTGCCCTCACGGCGAAGCTCAATGGCCTTGACCACCAAAAGCCCCTCGCCCAAGGATGCACCAAGGCTGTCCACAAGGCGGATCGTGCGCTGGGGATAATCGTCACGGAGCTGGGCCGCTGCCATCTCGGCAGAGGCGTAGGAGCCGCTGATACCGGAGGACATACCCACGAAAAGCACGTCCTGCCCGTCATCGAGCAGCTTTTCCATGCAGTCCACATAGGTCTGGGGATTTATCTGGGAGGTGCGCACCCTTGCACCGGCGCGCATGGCATCGTAAAAAGCCTTGGAGTCAAACTCCGCATCGTCCAGATAGCTCTGCTTTTTTTCAACGCCGCTCATGTCGCACTCGATAGCGAGCACCTGAATATTCTCGGCCCTGACAAGCTCAAGGGGAACATTGGCGGAAGTGTCGGTAATTATGGCAAAAGACATGATATCCTCCTGGAAATTCCATTTTTGACATTATACCCCATGGTGTATGGCTATGGCAAGATAATTCGGCAAGGGTGCAAATTTTTTGTTCAGATTTGTCCCTTTATGAGCTTGGAGTACCAGTAATAGGAGTCCTTGGGGATGCGCTTCTGACTGGGATAGTCGATGTAGATAAGGCCGAAGCGCTCACCGTAGCCGTTGTGCCACTCGAAATTGTCCGTAAGTGACCAGTGGAAGTAGCCTATCATTTTGGCGCCGTTCTCAATGGCGCGGCTGAGACAGCCAAGGTAGCGGGTGAGAAAATCTATGCGGTCGGCATCGTGGACCTTGCCGTCCAGATATATCTTGTCGTTGCAGCTTAAGCCGTTTTCCGAGATAAAGGCCGGTATCCCGTAGCGTTCGGACAAAAAGCGCACGCCCCAGTCCAGCACCTTTTCGCTGACAGGCCATTTTATGCCCGTGCGGGGGAAGCCGGGGTAACGGGGTACCTGCTCAAAGCCGTCTGCTGTGGCTCTAACCTCGTGACCGTTGTATATATTATAGCCCAAAATGTCAGGAACAGTATGGATTATCTCCATTTCCTCAGCCGTCACACTTTTTGCAAGAGCGGAAAGCTCACTATCGTCACAGTCGGGAAAGCTGCCGAGGCAGACGGGGTCCAAGAGCCAGTGGTGGGAGAAAAGCCAGCCGGGATTGGTTTCAAAGCTGGCTTTTCTGGCAGCGGCTATATCAGCCTCCGTCTCATTTTCCGGATAGCAGAGCTGGCCCGTGGAGGCAAGGCCAACGGTGGCCTCGCTGTCGGCTGCCTTTATAGCTTTCTGAGCATAGCCGTGGGCCAGAAGCTGGTGCTTCCAGCAGGTGAAAAGCTCAGCCGTGCCAAGCTTAAGGCCGGGGGCGTGGAGCGCATCCTTATGCCCCATTGATACGGTGCACTGAGGCTCATTGAGGGTAAAGTAATTTTTCACCCGGCCCTTGAAATGCGCCGCCATCATCCCCGCATAGCGGGCAAAGGCCTGAGGGGTCTCGCTGTTGAGCCAGCCGCCCTTATCCTGTGCGCTCTGGGGCAGCTCCCAGTGGTAGAGGGTCATGTAGGGGGTGAGGCCGTTTTCAATACAGCAGTCCACCACCGCGTCATAGTAGGCGAGGCCCGCCTCGTTCCATGTACCGTCAGCCTTGGGGTCTACCCTTGCCCAACTGGTGGAAAAACGGTAGGCGGATGCGCCGGTGGCTTTGAGAAGGGCAATGTCCTCGGCGTAGCGGTGATAGGCATCACAGGCAATGTCGCCGGTGTCGCCGTAGTCTATATTGCCGGGAGTGTGGCTGAAAGTATCCCATATGGAAAGCCCGCCGCCGTCGGCAGTGCTGTGGCCCTCTATCTGATAGGCGCTGGATGCCGCGCCCCAGATGAAATTTTCGGGGAATTTTATCATACCGTGACCTCCACATATACTTTTTCCGCACCGCTGACAGGAACAATATCGCCGTCAACGCGCTTTCCGTCAACAGTCATGCTCTTTTCGCCGCTACGCTGTACGTGGATAATGTACTCGCTGCCTCTGAAGCGGCGGGTGACGGTGTATTCCTTCCAGTCCTCCGGGAAGCAGGGGGCGATACGCAGCCCCTCATACTCCGGGTATACGCCTAAGATCGACTGGCTTATGGAGAGGAAGGTCCATGAGGCAGTACCGGTGAGCCAGCTGTTCTTGGCGTGACCGGGGGCGCCGGAGGCGCGGCCCGTGACCATCTGGGAATAGACATAGGGCTCTGTCTCGTGTATCTCGCTTTTATCCTCAAGGTAGGCGGGGCAGATGCGCCGGTATATGTCAAAGGCCTCGTTGCCGCGGCCCAGGGCGGCCTCGGCGCAGACTATCCATGGGTTATTGTGGCAGAACACCGAGCCGTTTTCCTTGAATCCGGGGGGATAGGAGGATATCTCGCCCAGTTCAAGATGATACGTGGTGTAGCAGGGGGCGAGCAGCTCAACGCCGTATTCGCCTAAAAGATGCTTTCTCACGGACTCCATGGCCTTCAGGCCGTGACCGCTTTCAAGGCCAACGCCCGCAAGGGTGCAGAAGCCCTGAGGCTCGATGAATATCTGCCCTTCCTCGCAGTCGCGGCTGCCCACCTTGTTGCCGTATGCATCGTAGGCGCGCAAAAACCACTCGCCATCCCAGCCGTGCTCAAGTATGGCCTTTTCCATATCGCAGACGGCCTTTTCCATTGTTCTGGCTTCTTCCTCAAGGCCAAGCCTGCGGCAAAGCGCGGCATAGTCCCCGCCGTACTTTACGAACATACCGCCGATGAACACGGACTCTGCCACAGGGCCTTCGGAAGGGCCGAAGGTCTGGAAGCTCTCGCCGGGTTCTGCGGAGAAGCAGTTGAGATTGAGGCAGTCGTTCCAATCGGCGCGGCCTATAAGGGGCAGCTTGTGGGGGCCAAGATTATTGAGGGTAAAGTTCACACTGCGGCGTATATGCTCCATGAGGGGCACTTCGCTGCCGGGTACATTGTCAAAGGGCGTGGGGTGCTCAAGTATGCTGAAGTCACCAGTCTCCTTTATGTAAGTGCAGACTGCGCCCACAAGCCACAGCGGGTCATCGTTGAAGCCGCCGCCGATATCGTTGTTGCCCCGTTTTGTAAGGGGCTGATACTGGTGGTAGGTGGAGCCGTCGGCAAACTGGATGGAGGCAATGTCGATAATGCGCTCACGGGCGCGGTCGGGGATAATGTGCATGAAGCCGTAGAGGTCCTGGCAGGAGTCGCGGAAACCCATGCCCCGGCCTGTGCCGGTCTCATAATAGGAGGCGGAGCGGCTCATGAGGAATGTGACCATGCACTGATACTGATGCCAGATATTGACCATACGGTCAAGCTTTTCATTGCCGGAGGAGAGACGGTAGGAGGAGAGCAGCTCATCCCAGCGGGCGCAAAGCTTTTCAAAGGCCGCGTCCACGGCTGCGGGGGTGGAGAATTTTTCAGCCACGCGCAGAGCCGTATCCTTGCGGATGACACCGGGGGCTATGAATTTTTTGTCTCTGGGGTTCTGACCGTAGCCGAGGATGAAGCTTGCTCTGTATTCTTCGCCGGGGGCAAGCTCTATATCAAGCCTGTGGCAGCCGATGGGATACCAGCCCACACGCAGGGATGATGCGCTGCGCTCCTCACGGACAAGCTGGGGATCGCTCCAGTCGCCCATGTGGCCGAGGAAGGTATTGCGGTCAGTGTCCCAGCCGGCGGCGGGCTTGTTGACCGCGTAGTAGGCATAATGGTCACGGCGCTCACGGTACTCGGTCTTGTGGTAGATGATGCCCTTTTCCACTTCGCTTTCGGCGATGTTGAGATTTCTCTGGTAGTTCTGGCTGTCGTCCACCGCGTTCCAGAGACACCACTCCATCACGCCCCAGACCTGCACACTTTTGGGGCTGTCACTGAGGTTTTTAAGTACCAGATCGTGTATTTCGCAGTTTTCACCCAGAGGGATGAAAAATTTAAGAGTGCAGGCAAGAGCGTCCTTTTCGCTTTCAAACACGGTGTAGCCCATGCCGTGACGGCATTTGTAGCTGTCAAGCTCTGTTTTCGCGGGAAGAAAGCCCGGATTCCACGCGCTCTTTCCCCGCTCCTTTATATAATAGAAACGCCCGCCGTTGTCGCCGGGGACAGCATTATAGCGGTAGCGCAGGACACGCTGGAGCTTTGCGTCCCTGTAAAAGCAGTAGCCGCCGCCGGTGTTGGAGATCATGCCGAGAAAGTCCTCACTGCCCAGATAGTTTATCCATGGCAGCGGGGTGGCCGGAGTGGTGATAACATACTCTCGCCTTGTATCGTCAAAGTAGCCGTATTTCATGGTGCTTCCTCCCGTATTTTTTCCGTTTTTTCTCTTACTCAAAGCATATCCGAAACGGAGTCCAATTACAAGCACAATCTACTTTTTGGCCATGACAAAAAGAAAAATTTTGTTGATATCGGTCTTTATTTTATGGGCAATTTCATGTATACTTTAATTGTCTCATTATCAAGAAGGAGGAGTTTAACCTACATGAAGAAACTACTTGCTATCGCACTGACTCTGGCAATGCTTCTCTCCTGCGGCGTATTTGCAGCAGCAGACGATGCACTTAGCGAAGACATAGTTATTCTCTACACCAATGACGTACATACCTACATCGACAACCCCATCAGCTATGATGTGATCGCCGGTGTGAAGGCAGAGCTTCTGAAGGAGTATGAGAACGTGCTGCTTGTTGACGCAGGCGACCATGTTCAGGGTACTGCCTACGGCTCCATGGACAAGGGCGAGACCATCATCAAGCTGATGAACGCCGCCGGCTACGACCTTGCAACTCTGGGCAACCATGAGTTTGACTACGGCATGGTGGGCGCAATGGATGTTATCGACTGGGCCGAGTACCCCTACGTTTCCGCCAACTTCTACCATGAAGAGGACGGCGTACGCGGTGAGAACGTTCTGGATGCATACGCACTTTTCGAGTGCGCCGATGTGACCGTGGCCATCCTTGGCATCACCACTCCCGAATCCTTCACCAAGTCCACCCCCGCATACTTCCAGGATGAAAACGGCAACTACATCTACGGCATCTCCGGCGGCGAAGACGGTGCTGCCCTCTACGCAGACGTTCAGGACGCTGTTGACGCAGCTGTCTCCGACGGTGCTGAGGTAGTTATCGCTCTGGGCCATCTGGGTGACGATCCCGCTTCCCAGCCCTGGACCAGCGAAGAGACTATCGCAAATGTCTCCGGCCTCGATGCTTTCATCGACGGCCACTCCCACTCCACCGTGGAGTACGAAGAAGTTGCTGACAAGGACGGCAATGCTGTTGTCCTGACCCAGACCGGCGAGTACTTTGGCCGCATCGGCATGATGGTCATTGATGCTGAGACCGGCGCTGTCAGCACCGACTTTATTGAGAGCGAAGAGATCCTTGAGACCGTTATCGGCGAGGACGGCAAGGTCGTTCTGGACGAGGACGGAGAAGAAGTCACCGAGGTCGTGGGCTACAAGCTGGTCTCCGAGCTTTACACCGGCGCTGAGTGGGTCAGCGTTGATGCAGTGGCAGAGATCAAGAACGCATGGATCGGCGAGATCGACGAGGCTCTGGGCCAGGTCATCGGCTCCACCGAGCTGACTTTCGACAACTACGACGCAGAGGGCAAGCGCCTTGTCCGCTCTCAGGAGACCAACACCGGCGACTTTGCAGCCGACGCACTGTACTTCCTCTTTGACAACATGGGTCTTGACGTTGACGTGGCTATCATGAACGGCGGCGGCGTGCGCAACAAGGCCATCACCGGCGACATAAGCTTCAAGACCTGCAAGGATATCCACACCTTCGGCAACGTGGCGTGCCTGCAGACCATCACCGGCCAGCAGCTTCTGGACGCTCTTGAATGGGGTGCAAGAGGCGTTGGCACCGGCGAAGAGATAGGCGGCTTCCTGCACGTTTCCGGCGTGAACTACAAGGTTGATCCCGAATGGCCCACTTCCGTGCAGATGGATGACAAGGGTGTCTGGGTCGGCGCTCCCACCGGCGGCTACAAGGTTTACGATGTGACCGTCTACAACAAGGAGACCGGCGCATGGGATGCCCTCGACCTTGAGGCTTCCTACAATCTGGCAGGCTACAACTACACCCTGCGTGATCTGGGTGACGGCTTCAATATGTTCTCCGGCGCTGTCAACGTTCTTGACTACGTGATGGAGGACTACATGGTTCTGGCAAACTACGTGCAGGCCTTTGAAGGCGGCGTTGTTGCAGCCGACAATTCTCCCCTCGCTGCCAAGTACGCAGGCTTTGCTGTTGACTACAGCACCGTGAACGGCACCGGCCGCATCGTCATCGAAGCTCCCGCAGCATAAGAAAACAGCACAGCAAAATGTTTATCCGGAGTCTCAGCAGAGAGACTCCGGATTTTTCAAGTAAAGTTTATATTTTCAAGGCAGAAAGTTCACACAATGCTAATTATTTCTCCCGGTAAAATGCTACACTGTACACTGTTTCAGCAAAGGAGAAATGATAAATGGA
This sequence comes from Oscillospiraceae bacterium, assembly GCA_017465025.1. Lineage (GTDB taxonomy): Bacteria > Bacillota > Clostridia > Oscillospirales > Oscillospiraceae > Limivicinus. The sequence continues at coordinate 25,605 of JAFTXM010000016.1, read as the reverse complement.
TTTCAGCTCAAAAAAGCTCAGAGAGCTCAGCCTGTGGATAATAGGCACTGTCACTGTCTGCGTTCTTATATTTCTCGCAGTGCAGAATATCAATGCGGTAGCCGGTGCGGCAAAATGGTTTTTGGGGCTTATCTCGCCGCTGATATGCGGCTTTGTCTTCGCCCTCATCCTCAATGTGCCCATGCGCTTTTTTGAGGACAAATTCCGCCGCGCCGTTAAAAAGCCTGCCCATTCAAAGCTCTGCCGCCCCATAGCCTTCGTTATATCCGTGCTGGTTATCTTCGGCATATTTGCAGGCGTGGTCTGGCTGGTCATTCCGGAGCTTGTAAATGCCTTCGGGATAATCGTTGACGGCATCGTGGGCTTTGTGGATATGCTAAGCGGCATGAGCACCGAGCAGTTTGAACAGCTGCCCTTCGGTAAGCTGCTGCTTGGTGTGGACTGGAACGGCGTATGGAACTCCTTGCAGGAGTGGCTTAAAAACGAGGGCGGAAACATCGTCAACACTGCTTTTGGCAGCATAAGCTCCATCGTGGGCGGTATTTTTGACTTCGTCATCGCCTTCATTTTCTCAATATACATTATCTTCAGCAAGGACAGACTGAAAGCTCAGTTTTGCCGTCTCATCCGGGCTTGGCTGCCCCGCAATGCAGGCGAGTGGCTTATCCACGCCTCATCCGTTGCCAGCCTAAACTTCAGAAACTTTGTGTCCGGGCAGTCTCTGGAGGCTGTGATACTGGGTCTGCTGTGTCTTTTGGGTATGCTCATTTTTGATATGCCCTACGCGCCTATGGTCAGCGCACTGGTGGGCATAACCGCTCTTATCCCCGTAGTGGGCGCATTCATAGGCGCTGCCGTGGGCGCTTTCATGATACTGACTGTAGAGCCGCTGAAAGCCCTGATATTCATTGTTTTCCTCGTAATTTTGCAGCAGATAGAGGGTAATGTCATCTACCCCAAGGTCATGAGCAGCCGGGTAAATCTGCCCAGTCTCTGGATACTGGCTGCTGTCACTGTGGGCGGCGGCCTTGCCGGGCCACTGGGTATGCTGCTGGGCGTCCCTGTGGCATCCACGGCCTATGTGCTCCTTGAGGAGGCCACCGAAGCCAGGGAGCTGCGCCTGCAAGGCAGAAAAAGCACACGATCCGGCCCCATAGGGTAATAAAGAAGCTCCCGGAGAGGTATCCGGGAGCTTCTTGCGCTGATTTTCAGAATTGCATCAGGGGGGCTGAACCGTCGTCCTCGGCCTTTTCTATGGCGCGGACCACCGCCTCGTAGCTGTATGTATCGCTGACGGGAACGGTAAAGCTGTCCCCTACCCTTTTGCCCAGCACCTGCTGACCGAAGGGAGATTCCTTGCTGATAAGCCCCTGTCTGGGGTCGCATCTTACAGTGGTGACCACCTGAATGGTCTGCACCTCGTCATCCTCGGGGATATAAATTTCCACCCTGTCGAAAAGGCCCACCTGATCGGCGGCGGAGCGGTCATCTATTATACGGGCGGTCTTTATCATGCCCTCAAGGTAGCGGATGCGGCTGCGGTTTTTGTTCTGGGCCTGCTTTGCCGCCTTGTACTCAAAATTCTCGCTCAGGTCGCCGAAGGCGCGGCAGCGCTTGACCTCCTCAATAAGCTGGGGCATAAGCTCAAGCCTGCGGTAGTCAAGCTCCTCCTGCATTTTGGCAATATCCTTTTTGGTCAGCTCGTCGTGCATGGTCGTTCCTTCTCAGATGTCGATATTGATAGTGTCCAGACCGTTTTTCTCAAATTCGTCCAGATAGTCTTCCATCCTCATGGCAAGCTCGCCGAAATCCTCCGGGTCCTCATTTTCAAGCCCCAGATCCCGCCTTGCCAGCTCCTCTGCCAGAATATTGTAGAAAACCGCGTCCTCATAGTCGGCAATGGCCTCATGGATGCCCCCGTCCTCATAGGCCTTGGAGGGGAAAATATGCCCGTGCCAGGTCTGCACCAGTGAGCGCATACCGTTTGCCGGACAAAGGGAAAAAAGCTTTTCCTGCAAAAGGTCATAGTCCTCAAAGCGGTCGTCGCCTCTGGTGGAATTGAGTATCCAGTTGCCTATATATGCCATATCAAGCAAACGCCTGAATTCTTTTTCAGAAAGCTCTATATTCATGCTCTCGCCTCCTTGGGCTTGGTTCGACTTGCGCCGGACTTGATCCGGACATGGTTGAACCGTATATACTTATTATAGCATTTTGCCGCATATAATTCTACTATTGAGAATGAACAAATTTTTCTTGTATTGGTTGCCAAAATGCATTATAATATATCGGCTTATCATTAACAGTCATATTTTGAGGATTTTTCATGGACAACAGACCCATCGGAGTTTTTGACTCCGGCCTTGGCGGGCTGACCGCTGTGCAGGCTCTGCGTGAGCTTTTGCCCGATGAAAATATTATATACTTTGGTGACACCGCGCGTATGCCCTACGGCACGAAAAGCGTTAAAGCCCTGCGGCAGATGGCCTTGCAGGATATGGAGCTTCTGGCGGACAGGGGCGTTAAAGCAATTATCGCCGCCTGCGGCACGGTGTCCAGCACCGCCGCCGATGTGCTCTCGGCTTTTCGTCTGCCTGTTTTCAATGTGGTGGATGCCAGCGTAAGAGCTATGGCAGAGATTGAGGGCAGCGGGCCTCTGGCTGTTATCGCCACCCGCGCCAGCATTGAAAGCGGCGTATTCAAGCGGCGCATAACCCAGCTCGCGCCGGAAAAGAAGGTAATCGCCCTGCCCTGCCAGAGCTTTGTTGAGCTTATCGAAAGCGGGCACAGTGAGGCCCGTGACCCGCTGGTTCAAAAATGCGTGGCAGAGAGTCTTGAGCCTTTGAAGGATCGCGGCATAAGCGCACTTTTGCTGGGCTGCACACATTTTGGATATCTGGACGAGGCCATAAAGGCTTATCTGGGAGACGGTGTAAAGCTTGTGAGCGCCTCTCACTGCGCGGCAAGGAGCATGAGCAGCTATCTCAAGGCCCGCGCCATGACCGGCGGTTCGGGTCGGGTCAGCTACCTGACCAGCGGCAGCGGCGATGAATTTGCCAGACGCGCATCCGACCTCATGGGCAGGAACATTTCCGCGCTTGTCTCCTGCGTTTCACCAATGGAGGTGGATAACTTATGATGAAAGACGTTGTAATTTCCATGCACAGTGTCCACGGCTACGACACCGACGGGGCCGACACTATAGATTTCTGCACTGACGGCTACTTTTACAAGGACGGGGATATGTCCTGCTTCAGCTATATGGAGACTGAGGTGACCGGCATGGAGGGCACACGCACCAGCGTTATAGTGCGCCCCGATGAGATAATCATTGACCGTGACGGGCTTATCAGCAGCCGCATGATATTCAGGGAGGGCGAGAAAAATTCCTTTCTCTACTCCACCCCTTACGGTACAGCTACCCTCGGCATCAGCACAAGGAAGATCCGCCACGATTTCAACGAAAGCGGCGGAAGTATGGAAGTGGACTATGTGATGGACATGGAACACGAAATGGTATCCAGAAACAGAATATATCTGAAGATAAAAGAACAGGAAGGTATCTTTGCAAATGGCTAATCTCATTCAGAAAGCGAAAGACAGCATAAATGATATTATAAACGCCGCATACGCCAAGGCTGCTGCCGCAGGACAGCTGCCCGAGGGTGCTGTGCTCTCCGGTCTTGTGGAGATACCCAAGGACACAGCCAACGGCGACTATGCCGCAAACCACGCCATGACCGGCGCAAGAGCGCTGCGCATGGCCCCCAGAAAGATCGCAGAGACCCTCGTTGCCAATATGGAGCTTGAGGGCAGCTGGTTTGACTCTGTGGAGTGCGCCGGCCCCGGCTTTATTAACTTCCGCTTAGGCTCCGGCTGGTACGGTGACGTGCTGGACAATGTATGCGATGAAGGCGCAGATTACGGCAGAGTAAGCGTGGGTCAGGGCAAAAAGGTCATGGTGGAGTTTGTTTCCGCCAACCCCACAGGCCCCATGCATATGGGCAATGCCAGAGGCGGCGTGCTGGGCGATGCCCTCGCCAGCGTACTGGACAGGGCCGGCTACGAAGTGTCCCGTGAGTTTTACGTAAATGACGCAGGCAACCAGATAGAAAAGTTTGCCCAGTCCATCGACAGCCGCTACCAGCAGCTCATTCTGGGCGAGGACAAGGTGGAGTTCCCTGAGGACGGCTACCACGGCGACGACATAAAGGCTCTGGCAAAGAAGTTTTATGACAAGCACGGCGAAGCTTACCTCAACACCGATATCGCCGAGCGTCACGCCGTCATGGCCCGCTTTGGTCTTGAGAACAACATCCCCAAGATGCAGTCGGACCTGCGCCGCTACGGCATAGAGTACGACACCTGGTTTTTCGAGTCCACCCTCCACGACAGCGGCTCTGTGGCCGACTCCGTGGCGGAGCTTGATAAGCGCGGCTACATCTACGAAAAGGACGGTGCGCTCTGGCTCAAGACCTCCCAGATTCTCGCCGAGAAGCTCCTTGCCGCCGGTAAAAGTCAGGAGGATATAGACAAGCTTGAGCTTAAGGACGATGTTTTGCGCCGCGCCAACGGTTTTTACACCTACTTTGCCGCCGACATCGCCTACCACCGCAACAAGTTTGCCGACCGCGGCTTTGACAAGGTGATAAACGTATGGGGCGCTGACCACCACGGCCATGTGGCCCGTCTGAAGGGCGCTATGGATGCACTGGGTCTGGACGGCGAGAACAGGCTGGACATCGTTCTGATGCAGCTTGTAAAGCTCATGAGCAACGGCGAAGAGGTGCGTATGTCCAAGCGTACCGGCAAGGCCATCTCCCTTACCGACCTTCTGGACGAGATAAGCGTGGACGCTGCCCGCTACTTCTTCAACTCCCGCCCCGAATCCCCTGTGGTGTTTGATCTGGAGCTTGCCAAGCGTCAGGACAGCGAAAACCCCGTGTACTATGTCCAGTACGCCCACGCCCGCATCTGCACCATGCTGTCGGCTCTCGCCGCCGAGGGTCACAGCGTACCCGAAAGCGCCAACGCCGCCCTGCTCTCCACCGAGGCTGAGCGGGAGCTTATAAAGCAGCTGGCCGCCCTGCCGGAGGAGATCACCCTCGCCGCAAGGGATTACGATCCCAGCCGCATCAACAAGTATGTCACCGAGCTTGCCGCCCGTTTCCACAAGTTCTACACCGTCTGCCACATCAGAGGCGCGGAAAAGGAGCTTCTGGAGGCAAGGCTGCTGCTGGCTGACTGCGTGCGCCGTGTCATCGCCCTGTCTCTGGCCGTTATCGGCGTTTCCTCACCGGAGAAAATGTGATGTTCAAGTCCGCCGTTTTCACACGGCGGACTTTTCTTTACACTCTTGTTCTTGACTTGATAGCTTAAAAATTTTAAAATATCTTTCATAAAAACGAAACTGGCACTCTTTATCATGCGCAGTGCAAGGAGCAGAAATTGGAACTATCCGAACTTAAACTGGTCTCAGCCAGCAATATAATAAGACTTCGCACTGAAGCCCACCTGACTCAGGCGGAACTGGGCGCAAAGCTCAACTACTCCGACAAGACCATTTCCAAATGGGAGCGGGGAGAGGCTATACCCGACGCCTATGTGCTCACGCAGATTGCAGCCCTTTTCGATGTAAGTGTGGATTATCTGCTCTCCTCTCACGATAAATGGGAAGCGCCCATTGAAGAAGATGAGCAGATGAAAAAGCCCCGCTACAGCGAGTGGAAGATAATCCTGCTGGCCGTAATCTCCGTATGGACAGGCTTTCTCACCGCCTTTGTGGCTTTGTGGATATTCGGTATAATCTGGTGGGAGATTTTCCTTGTGGCTCTGCCCGCCTCCATAGTGGTGCTGACTGTGCTGCTGTCGGTATTCAGACGCAGGCGATACCTGAGCTGGTGTATTTCTGCGCTGGTTTTTTCCATTTTGCTCCTTATATTTGCAGTTATTCCGGATATGAGATGGTGGCAGCTGCTCATTCTGACCATACCGGCAGAGCTTATCGTCTTTCTCTCCTTTCATCTTCGGGAAAATGGCTGAAATACGATAAACTCATAACTTCAAAGGCATATTCTACGATTAGTAGAGTGGGTTTACAGCCCACTCTATCTCTTTTCTCCAAATCGTAGAGAGCAAAAAAGAGCAAATTCATTGTGCTTCAAAACCGCAGATGATAAAATTGGGGCATAAAGAAAAGGAGCCGAAATCATGAAAGATTATATTCTCAGCTGCTGCTCTACCGCAGACCTTACAAAAGAGCATTTTCTCGCCCGCAGTATAAACTACATCTGCTTCCACTATGCCCTTGACGGCGTGGAATACCCGGATGATCTGGGCGAGACCATCCCCTTTGATGAATTCTATGCCAGAATGAGCGAGGGCGCAGATACCCGTACCTCTCAGGTGAACATTTCCGAGTACGTGGATTATTTTTCCAGCTTTGCCGAAGAGGGCAAGGACATCGTGCACGTTTGTCTCAGCTCAGGTATCTCCGGCACTATAAACTCCGCAAGAAACGCCGCCCTCATTATCAAAGAGCGCTATCCCGACTGCAATATATACATAGTTGATTCCCTTGGTGCATCCTCCGGCTTCGGCCTTCTGATGGACGCTCTGGCTGACCGGCGGGATGAGGGCATGAGCGCTGAGGAGCTTGTGAACTGGGCCGAGGAAAACAGACTGCGTGACCACCACTGGTTTTTCTCCACTGACCTTTCCGCCTATGTGCGCGGCGGCAGAATATCCAAGACCGCAGCCGTGTTCGGCGGGCTTCTGGAGATTTGCCCCCTGCTGAACATGGACAATCAGGGCAGGCTCATCCCCAGGGCAAAGGTCCGCACAAAGAAAAAGGTTATCAATGAGATAGTCGCACGTATGGAGCAGTTTGCCGACGGCGGCCTTGACTATTCCGGCAAGTGCTATATCTCCCAGTCCGCCTGCTATGAGGACGCAAGACAGGTTGCGGATATGATAGAGGCTCGCTTCCCCAAGCTCAACGGCAAGGTGGAGATCAATTCCGTGGGCACCACCATCGGCGCTCACACCGGCCCGGGCACTGTGGCCCTCTTCTTCTGGGGCAAGGAACGGACAGAGTAAAATTCAAAAAGCAGCGGTTAAACGCTGCTTTTTTTCTTGTTATATGGAGTTTGCTGTTATAGAATAAGAAAAAAACATCAAGGAGAAGCAGCATGGAATTTGAAAATAAAGTGGTCGTGGTCACAGGCGGCGCAAGGGGCATAGGCAAGGCCATATGCGAGCATTTTGAAAAAGAAGGCGCAAAGGTCTGCGTGATAGACATTCTGGAAAACGGCTTTTTTGTGGGTGACATTGCAGATAAGGCCAATCTTGAAGCCTTCGCCGCAAAGGTCATCGAAAAATACGGCAGGGTGGATGTGCTTGTAAACAACGCCCTTCCCATCATGCGGGGCATTGACACTTGCAGCTTTGAGGAGTTTCAGTACGCGCTGAGTGTGGGCGTGACCGCGCCCTTCTATCTTGCAAAGCTTTTTAAGGACTATTTTGCAGAGGGCGCGTCCATCATCAATATATCCTCCTCCCGGGACAGGATGAGCCAGCCCCAGACCGAAAGCTACACCGCCGCAAAGGGCGGCATATCAGCCCTGACCCACGCGCTGGCTGTGAGCCTTGCGGGAAAGGTGCGGGTAAACTCCATCTCCCCCGGCTGGATAGACACGGCCTACACCCTCTACGAAGGGCCGGACGCTGTGCAGCAGCCGGTCGGCAGGGTGGGCAATCCCGATGATATAGCGGCTCTCGCACTGTTTCTGGCATCTGACAGGGCGGGCTTTATCACAGGCGAGAATATCTGCGTGGACGGCGGCATGACAAGACTTATGATATACCACGGGGATCATGGCTGGAAGCTGGACACGTAATGAGCACAGTGTGTTGATTTTTCGTCCATATATGTTATATAATCACATAAAACAGTATCGGAGGTCATCATGAAAAAGAGATTATCCGCCCTTATAATCGCACTTGCTATGCTTATCTCCCTTGCCCCCTGCTGCCTTGCCGCAGAGACTGAGGAGCTTTATGAGCACGTTTTTCCCCAATGGTATAACGGCACCCACGCCATCACTGTTCCCGTCCCCGCAGAATATGACATGGAAAATGAGGTTGACGCAGCAGCTTTCGGGGAGTGGATATCATCCCTCTGTACTGAAAATGAGGACGGCTCTGTAACTTACAAGCTGGACAAGGCAACTCACGAGGCATGGCAGGAGACGGGCAGACTCTGGATAGAGCATATGGTAGACCTTCAATTGGGGGAAGCGCCTGTCAGGGTTGAGGTAGCCGAGGACTTCAGTTCCTTCCTTATTACCACTACCGGCCAGCTGACACAGGTAGATATGCTGTTTAATACTTTTCCCACCGCCCTTGCCGGTATAGCGATCTTGGTTCTTCCCCTTTTGGGTGTTGACCCGGAGCAGGTCTCCATACGCTATGTTGATGGCCTTGCCGGCACTCTTAAGGAAGAAAAGAGCCTTCAAGAGCATTTGGAGAAATACAGTCAGACAGCATCAGGAATCAGCTTTTCAGAAGCTTCTTTCGACAGCAGCGCTATGAGAGAGCTTGGCCGCTTTGAGGAGTGGCTTACAGCGCAGGGCTATGACGATGTAAAAACCGCATATCCTCCCCATATGGGCATCGACACTACAGCCGACCCGAACAGGGAAGCAGGTGAGGGGGATTTTGTGATCAGCGATGAACTCATGGAGAATTTGCTCCAAACCATGGAGCTTCTGGAACAATTTGGCTAAACAATCAGCGGCGGAAAATTCCGCCGCTGTTTTTGTAACCTTCTTGTTTTGTCAGGTGTATATTAAGTGAAAGGCCTTTCAGACAGGATAAAGAGGTATGGCTCATGAGAATGGACAGCGCGGCGTTGGTTGAAAAATATCAGGACAGGCTCTTCGCCGCAGCCTTCAGCGTATGCAAAAACCCACCGGACGCGGAGGATGTGGTGCAGGAGAGCTTCATAGCCTATCACAGCAGCAAAAAGGAATTTGAAAGCGAGGAGCACATAAAGGCATGGCTTTTGAGAGTTACCATCAACAGGGCGAAAAACGCCTGCCGCGCCCTCTGGCGCAGGGCAACTGTGCCATTGGAGGATTACGCCGACAGCCTTGAGTTTGAGTGCAGCGCGGACAGAGAGCTTTTTGAAACGGTGATGGGCTTGCCGGAGAAATACAGAATAGCGCTGCATCTATACTATTTTGAGGACTATCCGGTGAAGGAGATTGCGAAGCTCCTTTCAATCAGCGAGAGCAATGTAAAAGTGCGCTTAAGCCGTGGACGAGCCATGCTGAAAGAAATTTTGGAGGAGGACAGGGCAGAAAATGAATGAACATGAACGCTACAAAAGGGCATTTTCCGTGCTCCATGCCTCCGTGAAAATTGATCTGGAGGCTGAAATGAAGCATAGACCAAATTATAAAAAGAGACTTGCCACGCTTTGCGTATGCGCTGCGCTGATTCTTGCGCTGACAGTCAGCGCCTTTGCCGTGGGCGGCGATACTCTCAAGCGCTTACTGGGCTGGGACGGGCATATAGAGGTACACGAGTATGAAAACGAAATCGGAGAAACAATAGAAAGCATACATTACGGCATAAGTGAGCCTGTGCGCATTGAGGACGGGCGGATGTACTTTATCGCCAACGGCGAGGAAGAGGATATTACGGACATCGTCACAAAGGGTGAAACCTACTCCTATACCTATGAGGACGATGAGGGCTGTACCTATCTGATTTTAGTGGGTCTGAACGCCGCAGAGCTTGAAAGCTACGGCTATGCGGAGTTTATCAGAACATCCGAAGACAGCTGGCGCGGCGGTCACGCCCACAATATCGCCTACACGAAAACCGCGGAGGGCGAGGTGTGCCTGTGGCTCGAGCAGGGCAAGGAGGAATATAATCTGCCCTGGTAACAAAATCCCGGAGGTTCTCGGCCTCCGGGATTATTCAAACATACTTATCTGAGTATTGCTTTTGCGTTCAAATTCATTGAGATACGCAAATATTCTCTCATTGTCATGGACTATGCCGAGCTCATCGCAGCGGCGGTGGAAATACGCGGACAGCGCTTTCTCATTGGGGCTTGGCAGCTCGTAGGCAAGGCCGTAGGTGCTGATATAGCGCGATTTCAGGCCGGGGAAATGCCTATCCAGTTTTGAGTAAAAATATTCCCGGTTGCCGTCTCTGAGAGTCAGACCCATGCCGAAGTTTATTATGCCATAGGCATGGGCTTTGCTGCACATTTCCAGAATAGTTTCTATATTCTCCACTGTATCGTTTATAAAGGGCAGGATGGGGCAAAGCCATACTACAGTGGGTATGCCCGCCTCTTTGAGCTTCAAAAGTGCTTCAAAGCGGGCGCTTGTGGGACAGACGGCAGGCTCGATAATGCGGCAGAGCTGGTCATCTGCCGTGGTGAGAGTCATCTGCACCACGCACTTTGTGTCCTCATTTATCCGCCTTAAAAGCTCAAGGTCATCAAGCACAGCGTCGGACTTGGTGATGAGAGTGGCTCCAAAGCCGTATTTATGGATAAGCTCAAGGGCGCCCCTTGTATAGCGCAGAGTCCGCTCCAAGGGCATATAGGGGTCGCTCATGGAGCCTGTGCCTATCATGCAGGGCTTTCTCTTACGGCGCAGCGTATCTTCAAGGAGGCTGAGGGCGTTCTTCTTTACGGCGATATCCTCAAAGTCGTGCTCCATGCCGTAGCAGCGGCTTCGGGAGTCGCAGTAGATACAGCCGTGCTGACAGCCCCTGTAAAGATTCATGCCGTTTGAGGATGAGAGTATGGACTTGGCCTCAATATAGTGCATCTCTTTACCCCTCCTTTCGCCGCTATTATATCACACAGCGTACTTGACAGAAATCCCCTTTCGGGGCTATGCTGAGAAAAAACAAGGAGCGCGCGGATATGGAGCTTTTGGATATATACAATGCCGCCCACGAGAAAACGGGGCGCATTATTGAAAGAGCCGGAAAGGTGCTTGAGGGCGAGCGGCTTTTGCTGGTGCACGTATGTGTTTTCAACAGCCGGGGCGAAATGCTCATACAAAGGCGCAGCGATAATAAGGACCGTTACCCGGGCTGCTGGGATGTGTCCGCCGGGGGCTTTGTGTCCAGTGGGGAGGACTCCCGCGATGCTGTGCTGAGAGAGGCAAGGGAAGAGCTTGGGTTAGAGCTTGAGGATGCGGATTTTCGCTTTCTCCTGTGCGAGCCTTTTTCCTACGTGCTGGATGACTTTTATCTGGCCTTTTCCGACGCGAGTGCGGAAAGCCTCAGCTTTCAGGTGGAAGAGGTGTCTGAGCTTAAATGGGCAGGCCGCGAGGAAGTGTTCCAAATGCTATTCGACGGGCGGTTTGTGGATTACACCCCTGAGCTTATGGAAAAGATATTTGATGCAATATAATTTCAGAGCGGCTGGAAAATGCAGCCGCTCTTGAATTTACATATTTATATTATAAGGCCGTATTTTTCAACGAGAGGCAAAAGCTCCTCATCGGAGAGGCTGCCCTCATAGAGCGCCCTGCCCTGATAGAGTCTCAAAGCCTGTTCAAGAATTTCCGCATCGTCACACACAAGGCAGAGGGGCTTTGATATCATATACTGGCAGTCGGCGAAGTTATCAAGCTCCCGTATATCCTCAATGGCGATGGAAATGAGCTCGTCATCCTCTTCAAGAGCATCTGCCAGATTGTCCTCAAGCTCGTCATTGCACAACACCGCCTCGCCAAGCTCCACGCCCGGATCAAGGAAAAAGGCCTGTTTCTCCGTGGCGCAGGGCAGCATATCCTGATTTTCCGGGGAAATATCAGTCATGGGCAGATTTTTCACCGCATCACAAATGGCGGAGATATGCCCACTCTCCGTACCGCAGCAGCCGCCGAAAAGCTTCACGCCCGCCTCGGCAAGAGCGGGGATGTATGAGGCAAACTCCTCCGGCGGGCAGTTATACACAGTGTTACCCTCAACAAGCTGAGGTATGCCCGCATTTGCCTTGGCAATAAGTGGAACGGAGCTTATTTTCTCAAGCCGCTTTATATGCTCAAGCATTTCCTTCGGCCCCTGAGAGCAGTTCAGGCCAAAGGCATCCACACCCATGCCCTCCATGACCACAAGCGCCGCGCACACGTCCGTGCCGCCCAGAGTACGCCCGTTTTCATCACAGGTGAAGCTGACGAACACGGGCTTTTTGCTGGCGCTCTTCACCGCCAGCACCGCCGCTCTGGCCTCGGCCATGGTCATCATGGTCTCTATCACGAAAAGGTCAACGCCCGCCTTTTCAAGGGCGGCAGCCTGCTCGGTGTATATCTCCACCAGCTCTTCAAAGCGGGTGTCACCCAGGGGGTAGACGAAAAGCCCGGTGGGGGCTATATCCCCCGCCACCCATGCTTTGCCGTCCGCCGCTTCTTTGGAGAGGGCGGCAAGCTTCAGATTATATTCCTCCACTTTGTTGAAAAGGCCGCGGCTTTCAAGCTTCACCCGGTTTGCGCCAAAGGTGGGGGTGTACAATATACGGCTGCCCGCTTCAACATAGCTGCGCTGTATCTCCAATATGGCCTCCGGGTGCTCAAGGGTCCACTTTTCCGCACAGCAGCTGCCGTCAAAGCCCCGCTTCTGAAGCTGGGTACCGGTTGCGCCGTCCAGTATCACGGGAAATCTCAGTTCCATTCTGTCTCCTCCTCGTCAAAGCTCATGTGTGCAGGATAATATTCGTTGAAAAGGGCGTTTCCGGAAAGCTCAAGATAAGCGCACATTTTTTGTATCTGCTCAAGCTTCTCACGCCTGTCAAGGCTCAGAAGAGCCTGCTGCGCCCCGGCAAGTGAGCTGTTGCCCACGCTGACTATTCTTTCAAGCAGCGCTCCCGGCAGCATTCCCATTTCAACTGCGCTGTCCGCTCTCATATGGGTGCCGAAGCCACCGGCCAGATACAGCGCCTCTATTTCATCAAAGTCTGTCCCTGTGGCCTTCATGAGCACGCTTATGCCCGCCGCTACGGCAGCCTTGGCAAGCTGCAGCTGCCTGACATCGGCGGCGGTAAAATATACGCTGTCATCGTCCGTCAGGAAAAGCAGGCCGTTGCCGTTTTCATCCTCGTCGAGCCAGCGTTCAAAGCCCTCGGGCGCTTCATCCGGCGGCAGGAGCAAGCCGCTTTCGTCCACAAGGCCAAGGCGCAGCAATACCGCCATCAGGTCAATAAGCCCGGAGCCGCAGATACCCTTAGCCACGCCCCCGCCGATGACCTGAAATTTAAATTCCCCATCTTCAAAATCCACGTGGCTTATTGCGCCGGGAGTGCTGGCCATGCCGCAGCTGATGCCCGCGCCCTCAAAGGCGGGGCCGCAGGCCACAGCGCAGCTTACAAAGCCGCCTCGCCCGCCGAGAGCCATCTCGCCGTTGGTGCCCACATCGAGAAACAGAGCCTTTTCGTGCCTTTCGGCAAGCTCCGCTGCCAGAAGCCCGGCAGTGATATCCCCGCCCACATAGCCCGCCACACAGGGGGCAAGATACACAGTTTTACCTTCTGCTTCAATGGCTTTGCCCTCATCAAAAAGGCTGAGGGGCACAAAGGGGGCAACTGCTATGGTCGCCGGTGAGAGGGCGGCAAAAATATGCTGCATGATGGTGTTGCCGGCAACGAAAATCTCTGTCACGGCCTCATAGTCCACGGCGCACTCAGCGCAGAGCTTCTTCAGCATTCCAAATATCTGCCTGCGGATAAGGCTTGAGAGCAGCTCAAGCCCTCCGGCGTTTTCCGTGGTATACTGACTGCGGCTCAGCACATCCGCGCCGTAGGAGCCCTGAGCGTTCCATGCGGTATCCCCTGCAAGCTCTCTGCCGTTGGAAAGGTCAAAAAGCTTTACTGCCACAGTGGTCGTTCCTATGTCCACCGCCGCGCCGAAGCCGGAGCGGGGTGTGAGCCGGAAGTCGCCCCTTACAGTGTCTGATAGTATTTCCCCGCCCTGAAAGGCTCCGGGCAATATGACCGTGCAGTCCCCTTCCACTTTGCTGCGGCAGGCGAGAAGCTCTTTTGTTACACTGCCGTTTACAAGCGTCACACGGCATTTGCCGCAAAGACCCTTGCCGCCGCAGGGCGCTGTCAGCGCAAAGCCATTTTCACGCAGCAGCTCCATCAGGTTTTCCCCATTACGGGCAGATATTTCCGAAAAAGTATTCCCCTGAATAAGCTTTACACTTGACACTTTCAACACCATTTTCTATAATTGTATTTCAGTTTGAGTAAATTTTACACCTTCATCGGCCTTTGTCAAGGAGTTTATATGCCGGACATCATCGCCCTCGCTTTAGATGCGGGCTTTTCCCATGTGGCAGAGCTGAATATGAGTGCACTCCGTGCCATGGAAGAGGTCAGGGATATGTGCTGGGCTGACCGCTGTCACGCCTACGGACATACCTGGAGCTGTCCGCCTGCCTGCGGCTCGGTGGAGCATTGCCGGGAACGAATGAGCGCCTATCCCAACGGCATCCTTTTGCAGACCACAGGCAGCCTGGAGGATGATTTTGACGTGGAGGCCATAGGCCGCACTCAGCTGCTGCACAAAAAACAGTTTGAGACCTTTGTCCGCCAGATACGGACGCTGGACAAAGCCTGTCTGCCTCTCACTGCCGGCTGCTGTACCATATGCCGCAAGTGTACCTATCCCCAGCGCCCCTGCCGCTTTCCAACGAAGATGTTTTCATCCATGGAAGCCTACGGGCTTCTTGTCAGCGATGTGTGCAAGCAAAGCGGCCTTGAATACTACTACGGCCCAAAAACCATAACTTATTCATCATGTGTTCTTATGAACATAAACATAAAAGGAGTATGATACCATGGCAAGCGCTAAAGAAATATTCCTCGAAACCCTGAAAAAAGACGGCAAGCCCGAACGACAGCTGGTGCAGTATGAAGCTATCCACATGATACTGCCCGACCCCGTAATGCTCTATGTGCGCGATGGCTGCGTCCCCGGAGCAACCCATCCGGACAAGTGGGGTACTCTTATCGCATGGCCTGCCGGTGACCCGGGTGCCACCCCCATCATCAACGATGAAAACAAGGTCTGCCCCGATATTACCCGCTGGAGAGAGTATGTCCACGCCCCTGACATTGAGGCCAACTGCACCCACGGCTGGGAGATATTCAGCGGTCTGGCAAAGCAGCAGGCAGGCAACGACAAGCTTCTCGCCGCCTTCATGCCCTGTGGCCTTTTTGAGCAGTGCCACTTCCTTATGGGCTTTGAGGACACCCTCACCAATCTCTATGAGCACCCCCAGGAGATGCACGAGCTTATTGACTATATCCTTGAGTACCGCCTCAAGTATGCAAAGCTGCTTATAGATAATTTCAAGCCCGATATGATTTTCTCCCACGATGACTGGGGCACCAAGAACGCTCTTTTCATGAGCCCTGAGATGTGGAGAGAGTTTTTCAAGGAGCCTTACCGCAAGTTCTACGGATATATCCGCGAGCGCGGCTGCATCGCCCTGCACCATGCCGACTCCTACCTTGTTCCCATTGTTGAGGACATGGCAGAGATAGGTATTCAGGTGTGGCAGGGGGTCCTGCCCGAAAACGACATTCCCGCCCTTCAACAGAAGCTGGACGGGCGCATGGTGCTCATGGGAGGTATCGGCGCCGCCATTGACAGAGCTGACGCCACCGAGGAAGAGATACGCGACTATGTCAGCAAGGCTCTGGAGAGCTATTGCCCCGGCGGGCACTTCATCCCCAGCATTACCTACGGCATGAGCGGCACCATATTCAAGCACGTTGACCCCATCATCGACAGCGAGATAGAAAAATACAACAATACCCTCCGCATGGGCGGTGCAAAGCCTGCCGCTCCCGTCCGCCGCCGCAGCGGCGCAAGGGCCGAAAAGGCTGCCGCCCCCGCGGAAGCTTCCGCCCCACAGGGCATGGACAAGCTGCTTGAGGCTCTCTGCAAGGGTCAGAAGAAAAAGCTGGTCACTCTCTGTCAGGAAGCGCTGGACTCCGGCGTTTCCGCACAGGCCATTCTGGCCGAGGCCCTTGTCCCCGGCATGACCCGGCTGGGTGACGATTTTACCAACGGCAAGGTATTTGTGCCGGAGCTTCTGATGGCCGCCCGCTGCATGAACGCCGCCACCGAGCTTTTGAAGCCCATGCTTGTCAGCGGCACGCAGAAGGCCGTGGGCAAGGTCTGCCTTGGCACTGTCAAGGGTGACCTGCACGATATCGGCAAAAATCTGGTCAAGATAATGATGGAAGGCAGCGGCCTTGAGGTTATCGACCTGGGCGTGGACGTTTCCGCCGAGCAGTTTGTCAGAACCGCAAAGAATGAAGGCTGCAACCTCATCGCCTGTTCCACTCTTCTGACCACCGCCATGAACGAGATGCGCCGCATCGTCACCGTGGCTGAGGCCGAAGGCATCCGCGACAAGGTGAAGATCCTTGTGGGCGGCGCTCCCATTACTCAGGAATACTGCAACGAGATAGGCGCTGACGCCTACACTCACGATGCCGCACAGGCTGCCCGCACCGCAGTTTCCCTTCTGAGCGGAAAATAAACATATAATTTAAAATGCAGTACCCATTTTTCGGGTACTGCATTTTCAGGTTTTGTAGTCAATATTTGCGAGCCGGGCCTGTCTGCACAGGTCTTTGGTCTGAAGGCGGTACTGCTTTCCGTCTTTTATAAAGTACGTTCCACACTGTCTGAATTCAAAGCTGACACTTTTTCTCATGCACTGCTGGCGGATATCCAGCACCCAACCGTAATCAAGAGGTCTGGCCTGAGGGTCGGACTCTCCACCCACCACCACAAGCTCAATGCCGTCAAGATACTGCTCCATGTCAATTGGCTCTATCAGCGGCTGGGCTGTGATACATTTATGCTTTATGGGAAGCTTTTGAAAAACGGAGAGCTTTTTATCCACATTTCTCTGGTTTTCCACCGTGCAGCAGACCACCACATTTTCATAGCCCTCGCCCCAGTCATCGGGGATACAGTGCATAAAACGCTCTATGCGCTTTGTCAGGAAAAGGAAGCTACAATCCTGCCGCTCTTTTATCATAGCCCAGCATTCCCCACGCCACTCATCGGCCTCTTCAATGAGAAAGTCTGTAGAGAAGCCAAGATACACAAGGCCGCTTTTCATTTTGTAGCTGCCGTTTTTCAGCTTTTCCACCGGCTTGGAAAAGTCCTTGGTTTTCACAATTTCTTCGGTATTTACACCGCGCTTGGCATCGCCTTTGTGAATATAACAATGTAAGCAGCCGTCACTGCATTTTTTGCAGCCCCGCCAGGGATTCCACATGGGCATATTTATCACCTCAAAAAACTGCTGCGATGATTATAGCATAAAATTTTTTCAGCGCATAGTTTATGCTGCGGGAGTTTTGTAAAAAAGAAAACCAGCCCACCTTCGTGGACTGGTTTCTTTTTGGTGACCCGTACGGGACTCGAACCCATGTTACCGCCGTGAAAGGGCGGTGTCTTAACCTCTTGACCAACGGGCCAAATAAAAGGCGCAGTTTTTTGCGCTGCGCCTTCTCATGGTAGCGGCACCTGGATTTGAACCGGGGACACCACGGGTATGAACCGAGTGCTCTAGCCAACTGAGCTATGCCGCCATGTATGTTCTCTCGAACAGCATATGAATACTACCAGACTTGACGCATTTTGTCAACTGTATTTTTTGAAGAAAATAAAATTTTTTTAAAATCAGAAAACTGGCACTTGAAATCGCTGTGCGAGTGTGCTATATTAAACGGGTCACGGAGGGTTAGCTCAGCTGGTTAGAGCGTCCGCCTCACACGCGGAAGGTCGACGGTTCGAGTCCGCCACTCTCCACCACGTCGGAGTTGAATACGCTCTGCTCTAAAACAGCCGTTTCTTTGGAAGCGGCTGTTTTTTCGTCTGAGCTCCTTCGCTCCTCCTTTCCAATTCAAAACCGCTTCGCTGGGTTTTGAATTGGTATATGGCTGCTGTTTTATGTTATGAGAGTCGGACGAGAGCCGTAGGTGAGTATGTGAGCAGAATGTGGATTTCAATAATTCAAGGGCGTGTTGAGCTTAATCAACACGCCCTTTGTGCTTTCTTTAAGTTTCAGTTTTCTTCCGTCCAAACTTCTACGGGCTTATCCGCATAGCGTTTTTTGAATATCCTTCTGCGGAAGAGGAAAACGGTGTATGCAAGCCACAGGGCAAAGAATATTCCGCAGGCAATAATGGCGTTTGTCATAGACTTGCCCGCAAAGCTCAGCAGGAACAGAAGCGGAGCAATCATCACCATGGCCGGGAAGTTGGAGAGAATATAGAGGCTTGAGGTGGGAGTGCGAAGGCCCGGGTCAATTTCCTTGGTGAGTATCATGCCGTTGGAGGCAGTGCCGGTGAGAGTGCCGAAGCTCATAAGGAAAAACTCATTCTCAAAGCCCTTGAAACACTCCTTAGCTACAAGACGGATGTAAACATATGTAATAAGCGCGCCGATGACGCTGAGAACGACGATGGGCAGAATATAGTTTTTGATATCGTTGATTTCAATTGCCGCCACGCCCGCAACGATCATCAGGTCAAAAAAGAAGCCGGAGATGCGGTCCATCTGGTAGTTGTTTATGTACTCACGGGTCATCACGTGGCTCTTGCGAAGCTTTTTGACTATGGCCTTGATAAGCATGGCCGCAAGGGACGCCCAAAGGAAGTTGAAGCCCCAGGCAATGCTGTTGGTAAAATCGGAAATCACGCCCAAAAGGCACATAAAGCCGAAGGACAGTGCGTAGGCCAGAGCCACAAAACCCATCTGCATGGTGAACTTGTCCACTGATTCATTATCGGGGATCTCATCGCCGCTGGGGTTTGTCTGGTCCACAAACTCAGTGTTTGCTCTGCCGCTGCGGACAACAAGCTTTCCGCTTTTTTTGAAGATATTGATATACAGCACGCCGAACACGGAAGCAACCACAAAGCCGATGGAAGCGAGTGAAAGGCCAAAGCTGCCGTTGCCGGCAAACTGGGCTGCGGGAGTATTTGTAAAGTTAATATCCCAGCTGAGGGCGTTTCCGGGTCCCTGACCGTAGGCCAGAGGGAGGATAAGGCCGCAGACATAGGACACTATCTTTTCACTGTGGCGTGTCAGCAGGAACAGGATAAGCGTGATGGAAAGCCCTACAAAGGCCTGAAGCATATATGTGCCGCCCTGCAAAGCGCCAAACTCGAACACCTGAGTGCGGTTCGTCCTGTGGGTGCTCTTTTCGGTTTTCAGGGTCATGGCCGCAAAGCCGATGGCAAGGCAGTGATAGGTTATAACCTGCATGAGCCGGTTATCCACCATAACAAAGTTGAACTGCTTGGTAATTATATTCAAAGCCAGCAAAATAGCCCCGCCCAGAAGAGCCGAGGGAATAAGGCACTTTCTGAAAAGAGGAATCGTGCGGCGGAGAGTATTGCCCAAGACCAAAAAGATAAGCAAAAGCCCCATCTGCACAAGGAAGCTCCATACCGGGCCATAGTTTGCCAAAGTAAAATCCCAACTTGATGCGTGCACGAAAAATCAACTCCGTTCCATGACATATTTCAACTTTTCAAAGTATATTCCCCTTAGTATTTTTTGTCAATATAAAGCACCTGTACAAAAAGGCATGGAAAGTGAAAAATATTTTCGGCTGACTTTGACTATATCATGCCGGAATTTGTCTGATAAGTACAGACTATTTTACATAGATCGGCCCGCTTTTTTCACTCTATCGGACATGGTTTTCGCGCCGGTGCCGGTGAGAAAATCGCGCATTGTACCTACCTTCTTTGTTTTTTGTTTTTCCATTATAGCATATTATTCAAAATGTAAGTAAATAAATGTGGGTTTTCATTGCAAAATTACAGGCTGTCGGCAGTTGACTTATTGCAAGCTTTTGTGCTATAATCTCCCGAAAGATTTTTAAGCCGATACGGGATATTGGCAAGGTCTGGAAGCTTGGGGGGCAGTGTATGCCCTTGCTTTGCGCGCCTTGCTGCGGGATTGACGGAGGCAGGCTATGGCAGTATTCAACGAGAAAGTAAATATCCGCTGCATTGGTATTGACGAGGCCTCAGTATTTGCATTTCTGGCAAACGAGGGTCTCGATATTTTTGACCCCAAAAAAGAATACGTGGTTTTTCCCGGCTTTTGTGATGTGCATGTACATTTCAGAGAGCCGGGTTTTTCATACAAGGAGACTATTGCCACCGGCTCAAAGGCCGCAGCGGCAGCGGGCTACACCTGCGTATGCACCATGCCCAATCTCTCCCCTGTGCCGGACTCCATGGAAACGCTGGCTTTACAGCTTGAGAAAATCGAAAAGGACGCACTTATCCGTGTTATCCCCTATGGCGCAATCAGCCGTGGCGAGCTTGGCAAGGAGCTTGCCGATATGGATGAAATGGCATATCTGGTCTGCGGTTTTTCCGATGACGGCAGGGGCGTGCAGGATGATGAGATGATGCGCAATGCCATGCTGAAGGCAAAGGCCCTTGGAAAGCCCATCGCCGCACACTGCGAAGTAAATGAGCTTTTGAAGGGCGGCTATATCCATGACGGGGTCTACGCCAGAGAGCATGGGCACCGGGGTATCTGCTCCGAGAGCGAATATGAGCAGATCGCAAGGGACATTGAGCTTGTGCGTGAGACGAAATGCGCCTATCATGTGTGCCACATCTCCACAAAGGAGAGCGTGGAGCTTATACGCAAAGCCAAGGCGGAAGGACTGGACATAAGCTGCGAGACAGGCCCCCACTATCTGGTGCTCTGTGACGAGGACCTGCAGGAGGACGGGCGCTTCAAGATGAACCCGCCTTTAAGGTCAGGAGAGGACAGGGCCGCGCTCATAGAGGGCATACTGGACGGCACTATAGACATGATAGCCACCGACCACGCCCCCCACTCCGCCGAGGAAAAAGGCCGGGGTCTTGAAAAGAGTGCCATGGGCATAGTGGGCCTTGAGACAGCCTTCCCCATTCTCTACACCCACTTTGTGAAAAAAGGCATACTGAGCCTTGAAAAGCTCTCTGAGCTTATGCACAAAAAACCCCTTGAGCGTTTCCGGCTGCCAAAGGGCAAGGATATGTGCATATTTGAGCTGAGCGGGGAATACAGCATTGAGCCGGATAATTTCTTCTCCATGGGGCGGGCTACGCCCTTTGCAGGCGAGAAAGTATATGGCCGCTGCGTGCTGACGGTCATGGACGGCAGGACAGTATATAAGGCATAATGGAGGATATAAAATGGCTAAGAGAACAGACCTTAAAAAGATTATGATAATCGGCTCCGGCCCCATTGTTATAGGCCAGGCCGCAGAGTTTGACTACGCAGGCACTCAGGCCTGCCTTGCTTTGAAGGAAGAGGGCTATGAGGTCGTGCTTTGCAACTCAAACCCCGCCACCATCATGACCGACACCACCATTGCCGACAAGGTTTATATGGAGCCGCTGACCCTTGAGTACATTGCAAAGATACTCCGCTACGAGCGACCCGATGCCATAATCCCCGGCATAGGCGGGCAGACCGGCCTTAACCTTGCCATGCAGCTTGAAAAGAAGGGGATACTCCGCGAGTGTCAGGTGGAGCTGCTGGGCACCTCCGGCGAGAGCATAGAGCGGGCCGAGGATCGCGAAATGTTCAAGGAGCTTTGCCAGCAGATAGGCGAGCCTGTCATCCCCTCAAAGATAACCTACAGCGTGGAAGAGGCCAAGGCGGCAGCCGCCGAGATAGGCTATCCCGTTGTGCTGCGCCCCGCTTTCACCCTCGGCGGTACAGGCGGCGGCTTTGCCTACAACGAGGAGGAGCTTATTGAGGTGGGCATGAACGCCTTCAAGCTCTCCCCCGTCCATCAGGTGCTCATTGAAAAGAGCGTGAAGGGCTACAAGGAGATAGAGTTTGAGATGATGCGCGACGGTGAGGACAAGGTCATCACTATCTGCGGCATGGAAAACGTAGACCCCGTGGGCGTACACACCGGTGACTCCATTGTGGTGGCCACCATACTCACTCTCAACGACCACGACCTTAAAATGCTAAACGACAGCGCCGTAAAGCTTATCAAGGCGCTCAAAATAGAAGGCGGCTGCAACGTGCAGTTCGCCCTTGACCCCAACAGCAGCCAGTATTATCTCATTGAGGTCAACCCCCGTGTGTCCCGCTCCTCCGCCCTGGCCTCCAAGGCCAGCGGCTACCCCATTGCAAAGGTGACGGCAAAAATCGCCGTGGGCATGAGCCTTGACGAGATACCCCTTGCCAACACCACCGCAGCAAAAGCACCGGTTCTTGACTATGTGGTTGCAAAGCTGCCCCGCTTCCCCTTTGATAAGTTCGCCTCCGCCTCCAACAAGCTGGGCACCCAAATGAAGGCCACCGGTGAGGTCATGGGCATAGGCAGCAATCTGGAAGAGTGCCTGCTCAAGTCCGTGCGCTCTCTGGAGATCGGCGCCTGCCACTTCCACCTGCCCAAGTTTGACGGCATGAGCGTGGCTGAGCTTGAGGACTATATTGCCGCCTTCCGGGATGACAACATTTTCGCCATTGCCCAGCTTCTGCGCCTTGGCGTGTCTGTTGAGCGCATCCACGGCATTACCCAGATAACCGCCTACTTCCTTGAGGCCATCGAGCGGATAGTCAAGATGGAGCAGGAGCTGAAGGAAAATATAAACAGCCTTGAGGTCCTCACCCGTGCCAAGAAGATGGGCTTCAGCGATAAGTATGTAGCAAAGCTGTGGCGGCTGGACGAGGTGGAGGTTTTCAACTACCGCAAGGCCAAGGGGCTTATGCCTGTCTACCGCATGGCGGACACCTTCCATACCGGGGCCTACATCCCCTACTTCTATTCCTCCTACTCTGAGGAAAACCGCTCTGTGGTCAGCGACAAGGAGAAGATAATCGTCCTTGGCGCAGGGCCTATCCGCATCGGTCAGGGCGTGGAGTTTGACTACTCCAGCGTACACGCGGTCATGACCATCAAGGAAAGTGGCTACGAGGCCATTATCATAAACAATAACCCTGAGACCGTCTCCACCGACTACACCTGCTCCGACAAGCTCTATTTCGAGCCTCTGACCACGGAGGATGTGGCAAACATCATTGAGCTTGAAAAGCCCATGGGCGTTATTGCAACTCTCGGCGGGCAGACCGCCATCAATCTGGCAGAGCCTCTGATGAAGCGGGGCGTGAAGCTTATCGGCACTGACTGCGCTGCCATTGACAGGGCCGAGAACCGCGACAGCTTTGAAAAGCTCCTTGAGGAGCTGAACATCCCCCAGCCCATGGGCAGAGCCGTCACCAACGTGGAGGCCGGTGTTGAGGCCGCCGCGAAAATAGGCTATCCGGTGCTTGTGCGCCCCAGCTTTGTTCTGGGCGGCAGAGCCATGCAGATAGTCGCTAACGAAGAGCAGCTTCGCGCCTACCTCAAGACCGCCGTGGAGATTGACGAGGATCGCCCCGTTCTGGTGGACAAGTACATCCAGGGCCGCGAGGTGGAGGTTGATGCCGTATGCGACGGGCGCGACGTGTTCGTTCCCGGTATTATGGAGCTTGTTGAACGCACCGGCGTACACTCCGGCGACTCTATCTCCGTTTACCCCACATTCTCCATTTCCAACAAGGTAAAGGGTACTATCCTCACCTATACCAAGAAGCTGGGTCTGGGCATCGGCATTGTGGGCCTTTACAACATCCAGTTCATCGTGGATAAAAACGACAATGTATATATTATCGAGGTCAACCCCCGCTCCTCCCGCACTGTTCCCTTCCTCTCCAAGTCCACCGGCTACTGCCTTGCAGACATCGGCACCCTCTGTATGCTGGGTCTGAGCCTTAAGGAACAGGGCATATTCGACCTCTACCCCACTGACAAGAAAAAGTGGTACGTTAAAGTTCCCGCCTTCTCCTTCTCCAAGCTCCACGGCATGGATGCCTACCTCTCCCCTGAGATGAAGTCCACCGGCGAGGCTATCGGCTATGACAAGAAGCTCAACCGTGCGCTGTACAAGGCTTTGCAGGCCTCCGGCATGCAGGTTATGAACTACGGCACTGTGCTCGTCACCATTGCCGACAAGGACAAGGAAGAGGCCCTGCCCCTTATCCGCCGCTTTTATAACCTTGGTTTCAACATCGAGGCCACCCACGGCACCGCCGTATTCCTCAAAGAGCACGGCATACGCACCCGTGTAAAGAAGAAGCTGAGCGAGGGCAGCGAGGAGCTGCTGGAGTCCATCCGTCAGGGTCACGTGACCTATGTTATAAACACCAAGGACTACAGCTCCGGTAATTACCAGGACGGCTCCGTTATCCGCCAGTGCGCCGTTGAAAACGGCGTGACCATCTTCACCGCTCTCGATACTGTGCGTGTGCTGCTGGACGTGCTGGAAGAGATAACCATGGAGATTTCCACCATTGACTCCTGAAAGGCATAAAATGGAAGACAAGATATTCAGAATAAAGGAAAACTGCCCGGTCGCAAGGGATGTGTACCATCTCCGGCTTGAGGGTGATGTTTCTCAGATCAATTGCCCCGGTCAGTTTGCCAGCATAAAGATAGACGGGCTTTTCCTGCGCCGCCCCTTCTCCATATGCAGCTGGGACGAAAGCGGCCTTGACATTTACTACAAGGCCGTGGGCGAGGGAACGGAGAAGCTTGCTGATCTCCCCGCCGGTACTGAGCTTTCGGCGCTGACGGGGCTTGGCAACGGCTATGACAGCGAGCTTTCCGGCGGCACTCCCCTGCTCATAGGCGGGGGCATGGGCGCAACGCCTCTTTACTGCCTTTGCAGAAAGCTCATTGCAGAGGGCAAAAAGCCCACTGTGATTCTGGGCTTTGCCTCGGATAAGGATATTTTCCTTGCCGATGAGTTCAGGGCGCTGGACGCTGATGTGATCCTCTGTACCGATGACGGCAGCGCAGGACATCAGGGCTTTGTGACCGATGTGATGGCAGGGCTTGACTACAGCTATTTTTACAGCTGCGGCCCTGAGGGGATGTTCAAGGCTATTGACCGCATTGCCAAAACCGAGGGGCAGTTCAGCTTTGAGGCCAGAATGGGCTGCGGCTTCGGCGCCTGCATGGGCTGCACCTGCAAGACCCACAAGGGCAATAAGCGCATCTGCAAGGACGGCCCGGTGCTGGAAAGGAGCGAGATAATATGGTGAACATGAAGGTCTCCCTCTCCGGCTGGGAGCTGGATAACCCCATCATCCCCGCCAGCGGCACTTTCGGCTACGGCAAAGAGTTTGCCCAGTTTTACGACATAAACTGCCTTGGCACTTTTTCCTTCAAGGGCACGACTTTGAATGAGCGTTTCGGCAACCCCACGCCCCGCATTGCCGAGTGCCCCGCCGGGATGCTCAACGCTGTGGGGCTTCAGAACCCCGGTGTGGAGCACGTCATTGCCCACGAGCTGCCCGAAATGAAAAAATACTTTTCCAAAAAGCTTATCGCCAATGTGAGCGGCTTTTCCGTGGATGAGTATGTGAAGGCCTGTGAGCTTCTGGATAAGGAAGAGCAGGTTGGGCTGCTGGAAGTGAATATAAGCTGCCCCAATGTGCACAATGGCGGCATGAGCTT
>JAFTXM010000112.1 GCA_017465025.1 Oscillospiraceae bacterium | reverse complement strand
TTTTCGCAGATTTTGCATATTGTCTGCGCCATTATTGTGGACATAGAGCTTGTTATATTTATTTTTAAAAGCTCAAAGGGCAAGGCTGCCCTGCTTTTATTGTGCCTTGTGCTTTTGCCGCTGGCGGTAAACTGCCTCTATGTGGCCTCATCCCTGCGCCATACCCTCATGCTCTACAGCTTCACAGCTGTGTATGTGCTCTCGGCGGTCTGCGCGGAGAAGCTTATGGGCGGTAAAAGGCTCATAATGAAGGATATTCTTAGCGTTTCAATGGCGCTTATAGTGTGCTGCAATCTTGTGTACGCCAATAAGCTCTATCTTAAAATGAAGCTTGAGTATGAAAGCGCCTACGGCTTTTATCAGGGGCTTGTCTCCGCCATCAAGACGGCGGAGGGCTTTGACAGCGAGACCATGGTTGTGATCACTGGCGATGAGACGGACTATGTCCATCACACGGACGAGATCGACACCTCCGACCTTGTGGGCATAATGGAGGGGCTTATAAATGTCTATAGCCGCGCCGATTTCATTACCTATTATATCGGCTTTACCCCGCCGCCCGTTAACTGGGATAACTGGGCGGAGGCCGGCGGCAATGAGCTTATTGAGAAAATGCCCCAGTACCCCTACGAAGGGTCGATACAGAAAACCGGGGACTATATGATAGTCAAGCTGGGATAAGAAAGAGAGGGATATAAGTGCAGAAAAGGACAGGGCGCATACAGGCGGCGTTTTACGGCTTTTGCTCCAGAACCATAGCGGCCCTCATGCTGCTTTTCATGTGCTATCTTCTGCCTATGTCCTTTTTCAGAACTACCGGCATGAGCACCGGTACAGGCAAGGGAGAGGTCATAAGCTTCAACTACGACAATTTCTTTTTAAACCTCATCCTGCTTTTTATAAGTGTCTGCCTTATATATCTTCTCTGGCGGCATTTTGAAAGCATAAGCCTCAACAGGCTGCTTTCGGTGCTTTGCGTATGGGTGCTGGCCTTTGGCCTCGTCTTTGTGCTCAATACCAAGCTCCAGCCCTCGGAGGACTCCTATATTGTCAACTTCTTTGCCCGACAGGCGGCAAGGGGAGACTTTTCCTATTACCACGAATATTTTAAATTCTACCCCTTCCAGTTGGGCTATGTGCTCTACGCAGAGGCATTTTTCCGGCTTTTCAACCTTGTGCTGCCCGGTGTGCCTGAGGGCTTTGGCAGCCTTGCCCTTCAGGGTCTGAATGTTATCTATACTGCCTTTGCCTACTGTGCTCTGGTGAAGTTTTCCGGCTATGTCTTCAAAAGCGAGACGGTGCAGAAGCTCTCGGCATTGCTGATGTTTTTCTGTATGCCCCCGCTGTTTTTTGCCACCTTCATGTACGGCAACGTACCCGCTCTGGCTTTTATCTGCGCAGGCCTGTGGCTGTATGCGGCCTTTCTTGAGAAGGGGCGCTGGTACAATGGCCTTGGGGCGGCATTGGCACTGACTGCGGCCGTAATCCTGAAGCTCAACAGCCTTATCGTTGTGCTGGCGGTGTTTATTGCGGTGTTTGTTAGCTTCGTGAAGAAGCCCCGCTGGGCGCTGGCGCTTTTCGCCGCAGTATTTGCCCTTGTGCTGTTGCTTGTCATGCCTTTGCCCCAGAAGCTCTATGAAGCGCGCATGGGCGAAAAGCTGGGGGATGGAATTCCTCAGGTCAGCTGGCTTGCAATGGGACTGCATGAAGGCTCAAGCTGCTCCGGCTGGTACAGCCCCACCTATACCACCACGGCCTACAGACTCACTGAGTATGACCCCGATGCCACGGCCTTTATCTCTGAGAAGGCCATCCAGGAGAGACTGGATGCTTTCAGGCAGTATCCCATCGAGTGCTACCGCTTTTTCGGCAGAAAGTTCCTCTCCCAGTGGAACGAGCCTACATATCAGGGCCTCTGGAACAATCAGCTTCGTGACCATTATTCCCAGCCCGGTTTTGTCTATCAGCTTTTGTGCCATGACTGGGAGAGGCCGGTGAAGGCCTTTATGAACATATATCAGCAGCTTATATTCTTCGGCTTTGCTCTGGGTCTTGTCCGCATTTTCCGGCGGCGGGATATGTCCGCGTCGCTGCTGCCCCTGATAATTTTGGGCGCCATGCTCTATCACCTTCTTTTTGAAGCCAAATCCCAGCACTCTCAGGGTTATTTTATAATGATGATCCCGGTGGCGGCCTTCGGCTTTGCACGATGGTTTGAGTATCTGAGAGACAATAAGCCCCGGTAAGAACCGACAAGAGGATTCTTTATGCAGGAAAACAACGTGAGCTATGTGCAGCGCGGCTTTGAAAGGCTCGCTGCCGCAGCAAGGGAAAATATCATACCGTTTCTGTCGGCGCTGGGCTTTGGACTGGCGGCGCATATGTTCGCCTTTTCCAATAAGCTCATGAACGCTGACGAAATTGAGTCTCTTTTCGGCAAGGGCGCAACGGTCACATCCGGCCGCTGGGGGCTTGAGCTTGTGAAGTTCATCTTCCCGGACGCATCCATGCCCTGGCTCTACGGCATTGTCAGCCTTATATTGCTGGCTGTTTCCGCCTGCCTGATCATCCGGCTTTTCAAAATCGAAAACAGGCTTATGCAGCTGCTCCTTGCGGGTATGCTCACGGCCTTTCCATCGCAGACCGGCGTTTTCTGCTTCATGTTCACAAGCTCGGCCTATGCTCTGGCCTTTTTGCTGTCGGTGCTGTGCGCGTGGCTTTTTGTCCGGGGCGGCTTTGTTGCACGGGCGGCGGCAACGCTCTGTCTTCTGCTGTCTCTGGGCATATATCAGGCCTACGTGGCGGTCACGGCCTCCCTTTTTGTGCTCATGGTAGTTCTCGGCTGCATGGAAGGGGAGAAAAGCTTTGGCAAGCTCCTTCTTTTCGCCCTTCGCGCCCTTGGCATGATGCTTCTGGCGCTGGCTGCCTACTACGGCATAAGCCGGCTTGCCCTCAGCCTCAATGCAACGGAGTTCAACAGCTATGTTACGGACAATGTGAATGAGGCCGGCATCCTCGCCCGCATCCGCATGGCCTATGACTTTCTCTATTATACCCTCTCCTATATGGAGTTTGGCCTTGTGACGGGTAAGTTCTCCCTGTATCTCCATCTTATCTGCATGGGCATCTGTGTGCTGGCTCTTCTTGCCAAGGCCTTTTCCATGCTCAAAGAGAGAAAGCTCATGTCCGCAGGCCTTATGCTCTTTTGCTGCGCGCTTTTGCCGCTGGCGGTCTATTGCATTTTCCTCGTCATGGATAAGGGCTCTATACATACGCTGGTGTTTCACAGCTTTATCGCCTTTTACGTTCTGGCGGCAGTGCTGTGCGAAACTGAGCTTAAAGGCGGCAGGAAAATAAACTGCCTTGGCCGGGATATGGTGTATCTTGCGCTCACTGTGGCGCTTGTCAGCAATGTCTACCTTGCCAACAAAACCTACCTCAAGCTCTATCTCCAGTATGAAAACGCTTATTCCTTCTGTTCCATTCTCCTCACCAGAGTGCAGAATACCGAAGGCTTTGACGAGGACTGCACCCTGGCCATCATCGGCGATCAGGACAATAAGCTCACCCGCTTCCCCCAGATAGACCTGGGCTGGCAGAGCGGGCCGAGCCACGACCTTGTTAATATCTATTCCCGGGAAAACTTCCTCCGTCACTATCTCGGCTCCACCATCGAGCTTGCAGACAGAGAGGAATTTGACAGGATA
This sequence comes from Oscillospiraceae bacterium, assembly GCA_017465025.1. Lineage (GTDB taxonomy): Bacteria > Bacillota > Clostridia > Oscillospirales > Oscillospiraceae > Limivicinus. The sequence continues at coordinate 21,013 of JAFTXM010000112.1, read as the reverse complement.
CGCAGCACCCCCGAATTTGAGCAAATGAGCGAGTACCCCTATTACGGTTCTGTAAAGAAGATAGACAGCTATATTGTTGTCAAACTGGGTTAGTGTATGAAAAACGCATCTTATTTTGAAAGGGCGGCTGCATGGGCGGCTGATGCCCTCAAGGCCAATAAGCTGCCTTTTGTGTCGGCCTTGGTCTTTGGCTTTCTTGCCCATATGTACGCCTTCACCAATAAGCTTCTCAACGCCGATGAGATAAGCGCCCTCTTTTCCAAGGGGGCAACTGTCCAGTCGGGCCGCTGGGGGCTGGGGCTTACAAGCTATATTTTCCCGGATTTGTCCATGCCGTGGATATACGGGCTTATCAGCGTTCTGCTTTTGGCTGTCGCCATCTGCATCACGGTAAATATCTTCAAAATAAAAAGCCCTGTTCTGAAGGTGCTTGTCAGCGCCGCCATAATCTGCTTTCCCGCAGTAATGGGCAATTTCTGCTTCATGTTCACAAGCGCAGCCTACGCCCTTGCCATTTTCATGGCTGTGGCGGCGGTATACCTGTTTGTCAGCGGCGGGAAAATAAAGCGCGGTACAGGCGTTTTGCTTCTGGCCTTGTCACTTGGCATATATCAGGCTTATATCAGCCTTGCCGCAAGCTTTCTCGTGCTCCTTCTTATCCGGCAGCTTCTGGACGGGGAGGACGCAAAAACCGTCCTGAAAAAGGGCATAGTTTATTTTCTGCTCCTTGTGGCAGCGCTGGGGCTTTATTATGCGGTCACTCTCATAGTTGACCTTGTAGGCGGTCAGGGCTATCAGGAGTATGAATTCATGTCCAGCGGGGGAGTGCTGGCAAGTCTCCTGAGGGCCTATACATCCTTCATCCGCAGCTTTACCGACGGCTACTTCGGCTTTGTAAATTCGCCCCTTTCCGTCGTGGCTCACCTTGCCATCATGCTCTTGAGCCTTGGCTTCATCGCCTGCACAATGATAAAAAGGCAAAACTGGCAGAATACCGCCCTCATGCTCGTCCTCATCGCCATCTTCCCTCTGAGCATGAACTGTATGTACCTCATCGCATCGGTTGACATAATACATACGCTGGTGCTTTTCAGCTTCATAAGCGTGTACGTGCTCGCCGCCATTGTCCTTGACAGGGCGCAGGGCAGGGCGCTTATCCTGCGGGATGTGGCTTCCGTGGCTCTGGCGCTTATTGTTGCGGGCAATGTTTTTTACTGCAACAAGGTCTATCTTAAAATGGCACTTCAGTATGAAAACGCCTTTGCCTTTTACAATACTCTCATGGCCCAGATAATGGATACTCCCGGCTTCAACTCCGAAACGGTCATTGACTTTGTGGGCAGTGACGCATGGGGCGTAAAGAAGTTTGAGGAGATAGACACCGAAAAGCTCACCGGCCCCAATGACGACCTTGTGAATATCTACACCCGCGTGGACTTCATGAAATACTACATGGGCATTGACCTCTACAGCTACAGGGAGGATACCATCTATGCCGACTGGTATGATGAAATGCCTTCCTATCCCGATCCCGGCTCGATAATGATGCGTCCGGAGGAAAACCGCATTATAATTAAACTACAGTAAATCGAAAGGCGCACAGAAATGATTTGCCCCAATATCACAGTAAATGAGAATAATCACCTTTGCTTTGCCGGTCGTGACACTACCGAGCTTGCAAAGAAGTATTCCACGCCCCTCTATCTCTATGATGAGCAGCTTATCCGCCAGAAATGCCGTATGTACAAAAAGGCCATGGCCGAGTACATGGGCAGGGACAGCAGACCCGTCTATGCCGGTAAGGCCGCTTGCTTCAAGCATATGTATGAGATAATGGGTCAGGAGGAAATGTGCGTTGACCTCGTGTCCTCCGGCGAGATATATACGGCCCTGAAAGCGGGCTTCCCCATGGAGCGGGCCTTCTTCCACGGCAACAACAAGACAGATGCGGATATCGCCTATGCCATTGACTGCGGCGTGGGCCACTTTGTGGTGGACGGCTTTGACGAGCTTTACGCCCTTGATGCCATCGCAAAAGAAAAAGGCGTGGTGCAGAAGGTCTTGCTGCGCGTTACCCCCGGCATTGACCCTCATACCTATGAGGCCGTCAATACCGGCAAGGTGGACTCCAAATTCGGCGTTGCCATCGAGACGGGGCAGGCGGAGGAATTTTGCAAAGCTGCCACAGGTCTTTCACATATATCCTTGCAGGGCTGGCACTGCCATGTGGGCTCTCAGGTCTTTGACGAGGATCACAGCGTATACCACGATACGGCTGAAATTATGCTCTCCTTCATGAAGGCGATGAACGATAAGTACGGCCTTGCCCTTGATGTGCTCAACATCGGCGGCGGCTACGGTGTGCGTTATGTAAACTCAGACCCGGCTATTGACATTCCCCAGAATATAAAAACTCTCGGTGACTTTATAAAGGAGTATTGCGAAAAGCTCTCCATGCCCATGCCCAGCATCCTCATGGAACCGGGCAGGAGCATTGTCGCTGACGCGGGTATGACCCTCTATACAGTCGGCACCATAAAAAAGATACCCGGCTACAAAAACTATGTGTCCATTGACGGCGGCATGACTGATAACCCCCGTTACGCTCTCTACGGCTCAAAGTATACCGTGTTCAATGCAAGCCGGGTCGAGGACGAGGATAAGCTCCGCTGTGACCTTGTGGGCCGCTGCTGTGAAAGCGATGATGTTATCCAGCCGGATGTTAGCCTGACCGCCCCCAAAAGGGGAGATACGGTGGCTGTCTGCACCACCGGCGCTTATAACTATTCCATGTCCTCAAACTATAACCGTGTGGGCAGACCTGCCGTGCTCATGCTCACAGAGACGGGCGAGCATATCGCCGTCCGCCGGGAAACTCTGGAAGATATACTCTCCTGTGACATATAAAAAATCCACCCCCCAGGGTGGATTTTTTATATGTCTGATTTTGAAAACGGTACTGTTTCATCCACTGGGCTTGGATGATTTCCGATGTACTTTTCCATCATCTTAAGCCCGTACCAGTGTCCGAATTTATATCCGCAGTTTTTCACCGTTCCCGCGTCCTCATATCCGCAGGCTTTATGGAATTTTATGCTGTCATCGGTGAGGTATTCGTCATTTTCCCGCTCACAGCAGGCCACCTTCGCCACCAAGGTCTGGAAGTTCAGCCCTTTAAGTATTGCCTCAAGCCTTTCGTACAGAGCCTTGCCAATGCCCCGACCCCGTTGGGAGCGCTCCACATAAATGGACACCTCGGCGCACCAGCTTGCCGCCATGCGGGTGTTGAAAGCTCCCGCATAGGCGTAGCCCAGTATGCCGCTTTCATCCTCGGCAACTATGTAGGGGTAGCGCTCCAGCGTGGCGGAGATCCGCCGCTGAAACTCCCGCTCATCGGGGGCGATGTACTCATAGCTGACGGCTGTGTTCTCCACATACCAGCGGTAGATACCGGACAGGGCAGCAGCATCGGAAAGCTGCACAGTGCGTAGTATAAAATTACTCATATTATCATATTCCAATCAGAAAATAACGTTTATATCCACGTTTCCGCCCATGCCTTCAACCACGCCCCTGTCGGTAAACTGCCAGATATCGTACCTGTGGGGATATGTGGGCAGGGCGTTATTCTCAGTATAGTTTGCAAGCCAGATGCAGTATTGCTCTATGGAGCTGTGGTCTACAGAGCTGCTCAGAAGGCTTTCACCGGAGTATATTCCGGCCTCATAGCCGCAGTTTTCCATGGTTTTGCAAAATGCGCTTATTATCTCTACTCTCTGCGCCGCGTTCAGAGCATCGGCGCGGCCTCTGGGGAAACTGCCGGAGTATTCCATGTCGATAAATACGGGCATCTCAAGCTCCATACCGTCAAGCTGCTCTATAATCAGGCTGGCCTCCTGTACTGCCTCGGCAACGTTCACAGCGGTGGAATAGAAGTAGGCGCCCACCTTCAAGCCTGCGGCCTTGGCAGACCTCAGATGATCCATTGCCATGCTGTCCACATACACAAGTCCGCTTTCCCAGCCTCGCCCGCCTATGCGCACCAGCACAAAGTCAACGCCCTGCGCCTTGACAGCGGCATAGTTGACCATGCCGTTGAAGCAGGATACATCCACACCGATCCGGCTTGCCTTTTCGCCCCACTGGTTGAAGTAGTAGAGCTTGCCGTCTATGTTTTTTAGCCCGGTCACAGGCAGACCGTTCTGCCCGTAGTAATAGGTTTTGCCGTTTTCGGTTTTCCAGCCCACATTACTGCCCTCAGGCCGTGTCAGTGGAATTGCGCTTATGTCGTATTCATCCACAGGGCTGTTGTCCCCGTTGAACAATGTCACGGACTCGAAATAGCCCTCGGAAATATAGCGCAGTCCGTAGTCCAGCACGCCGTCGCCGTTTTCGTCCACGGGGATAACATCGCTCTCCTCTCCGCTGCCGCGATAAAGAAGACAGCCGGTAGAGCCTGTTTTGAAGGAATATGTATACAGGGGTCTGCCCATGGAGTCGAAAATCTGCAAGGGATTGGGGCTTTGAAGCTCCTGAGTATATATTATCTCCGGTACTGTCGGCTGGGGGGCATGGGGCGTGTTGTCCTTTATCTCGCCTGCGTCCATTTCCCTCACATCCAATATGTCCAGAAGCCGGGACACATCCTCAATGGGCACAAACTCAGCTGCGGCCTCAGGGCTTTCCTCCGCTGCGACCGCATCGGCAGCCACCGCAGGCGCGGAAGCGGCGTATTTCTCCTGCTGCACATGGGCATACAGCAGCTTGATCTGAGGCGCGAGGATATAATATGATATCAGAATCGCCGCACAGGGAAGCAATATCATAAGAAGCTTTTCAATTTTCTCCCGGTCGGGCTTCACAGCCGCGCCCTTTTTTTCACCTTTCATGATATGCTCCCGCACGACAAAATAAAATACTGTCATAGAATACAGTAAAGCCGCTTATTTTGTCAATAATGGGGGGGACAGCACAATATTTTCAGCTTGAGAAACCAAGTGTGATATGTTATCATAAACTTTATGGTTAATGATTTTGAAAAACGTTTTGTAAAGGCGCGTAAGGAATATATCCGCGCCCAGTTTACCCACCTGAACGAAATGCAGCAGCAGGCGGTACTGGCCACAGAGGGGCCATTGCTGATACTGGCCGGTGCCGGAAGCGGCAAGACCACCGTATTAATAAACCGCATTGCAAACCTGCTCAGATACGGCAAGGGTGGGGACAGTGAAGAACTTAATGAATATGCTGATGCCGCCGCCCTCGAAAGCCTTGAAAAGGGTGATGAGAACGCGGACTTCTATGCCGCCCTTGACCCGGTGGAGCCATGGCGTATCCTCGCCATAACCTTTACCAATAAAGCGGCTGGGGAGCTTAAGGAGCGTCTTGAGCGTATGCTGGGTGAGCGGGCCAATGACATCTGGGCCTGCACCTTTCACTCCGCCTGTGTGCGTATTCTCCGCCGTGATGCGGAAAAGCTGGGCTTTTCCACAAGCTTCACCATATATGATACTTCCGACACCCAGAGCCTTGTAAAGCGCATCCTCAAGGATATGGAGCTGGACGAGAAGATGATGCCGCCCCGCTCCGTGCTGGCGGAGATAAGCCGCGCCAAGGACAGCCGCATCGGTGCACAGGAGTATCTTTCCCAGGCCAGAGCCTCTTCAGATTTCAGAAGGGTGAAGATAGGGGAGATATATGTTGAGTATATGCGCCGCCTCTTTGCCGCCAACGCCATGGACTTTGACGATCTTATTTTCTTCACCGTCAAGCTCCTTGAGGAGAATGACGAGGTCTGCGCCTACTGGCAGCGCAGGTTCAGATATGTGCTTATAGACGAGTATCAGGACACAAACCACCTGCAATACCTTCTGGCCTCTCTGCTCTCCGGCGGCTGGGGCAATATCTGCGTTGTGGGTGATGATGACCAGAGCATCTATAAATTCCGTGGCGCGACTATCGAAAATATCCTCTCCTTTGAAAATGAGTTCAAAGGCTGCCGCACCATAAGGCTTGAGCAGAACTACCGCAGCACCTCCCATATCCTTGACGCTGCCAATGCGGTCATCCGCAACAATATAGGCCGCAAGGGCAAGGAGCTTTGGACGAATAAGGGTAGCGGCGACCTCGTCTCCGTGCAGGTTGCGGATAATGAGAATGACGAGGCTCAGTATGTGGCCTCATCCATCATGGCAAACTACGGTCAGGGCGCAAACTGGCGTGACCATGCCATTTTATACCGCATGAACGCCCAGTCCCGACCCTTGGAGAATGCTTTCAAGCGAAACGGCATACCCTATCGTATAGTGGGCGGCACCCGCTTTTTCGACAGGGCTGAGATCAAGGACGTTCTAAGCTATATGTGCGTTGTGGCAACGCCTGAGGACGACCTGCGTCTTACAAGGATAATAAATAATCCACCCCGTGGCATAGGCGCAAAGAGCATCGAAACTCTGCGCACTCTGGCTCTTGAAAATAATACCAGTATGTTCGGTATTGCCGCAGATGCGGACAGCTATGCGGAGCTTCGTACCGCCTCCATCAAGCTCAGGCTCTTTGCCTCCATGATAGAGGAGCTTCGGGACTTTGCCAAAAAGAACAGCCTTGAAGCCTTACTGGATGAGATACTGGACAAGAGCGGCTATCTCCGTGCCCTTGAGGAAAAGGACAACGAGGAAAACCGCGACCGGGCCGAAAACGTCCGCGAACTTAAATCCAGTATCGTAAACTATGTTCAGGAGACCGGTGACGACACTCTTGAAGGCTATCTTGCCAATATCGCACTCTACTCCGACCTTGATAATTACGACCGGGAGGCGGACGCGGTGGTCATGATGACCATGCACTCTGCCAAGGGTCTTGAATTCCCGTGGGTCTATATTGTGGGCATGGAAGAGGGCATCTTCCCCGGCACCCGCTGCATAGGCGAGCACGAGGAAATGGAAGAGGAACGCAGGCTCTGCTATGTGGCTCTCACAAGAGCGGAGAAACATCTGGAGCTTGTCTGCGCAAGGCAGCGTATGCTCTTCGGCTCTACTACTGCAAACCGTGTCTCCCGCTTTGTGGACGAGATACCCGCAGAGCACGTGAAAAAGAACATACCCCGCGGCTATGGCTTCAGCGAGAAGCCGAGGGATCTGGGCTTTGCCTATAAATCCACCGCGCAAAGCCGCCACAGTGTGGCTGCGCCCTCTGCGGTGAAGGCTCCCGCGCCTGCTGCATCCACAGCCTTTGCCTTGGGCGACAGCGTGCGCCACAAGGCTTTCGGCGAGGGTGTCATCACCAAGATGACTCCCATGGGCGGGGACTATCTTATAGAAGTTAATTTTGAGCAGCAGGGCACAAAAAAGCTTATGCTCCGTGCCGCCGCTGCACACATGGAAAAGGTCTGATCATTTCATATGCTGAAAAACAGAGGACTCTGGGGGAGACTTGCCTTATTTACGGCAGCTCTCATTTGGGGTACGTCTTTTGTGGTGCTCAAATCCGCGCTGGGTAATGTGGGCACTATGTGGACTCTTGCAATAAGGTTCAGCCTTGCGGCAGCGATTATGCTCATTCCCGCAGGCAGAAAGCTTAAAAATATGGACAAGCGCAGTCTGAAGGGGGCGGTGCTCATGGGCGTTTGCCTTGCAGCGGCTTATATCCTTCAGACCTTCGGCCTTGTTTTCACAAGCCCCGGTAAAAATGCCTTTCTTACCTCCACCTATTGTGTGCTTGTACCCTTTATGGCATGGGCGATATATAAAAGAAAGCCCACGGGGTTCAATATCACTGCTGCTGTGCTCTGCGTCACGGGCATCGGTCTTGTGGCGCTCAACAGCGGCTTTGATGAAATAAATATCGGCGATATTCTCACTTTGATGTGCGGCATTTTCTATTCTTTACAGATTATTATGATGGAGCAGTACATCAGCGGGGCTGAACCTGTCACCATCAGCGGCGTGCAGTTTTCTGCGGCGGCGGTGGTCTGCTGGCTGGGCGCGCTGTTTTTTGAGGCGGCTCCCACAAATGTGCCAGTGTCCGCGTGGATGAATATTCTCTATCTCAGCGTAATGTGTACCGCCGCCTGCTTTTTTCTGCAGGCATGGGGTATGCGCTATACCCCCAGCGCCACGGCGGCCATGCTTCTGACTCTGGAAGCGGTTTTCGGCGCGCTCATATCGGTGCTGTTCTTCGGGGAAGTGCTGACAGCGAAGGTGTTTATCGGCTTTGTTCTCATCTTCGTGGCGGTCGTGGTCTCGGAGGCGGGAGAGGAGCTTTTTGCAAAGCATATCAGGAAAAAAGCCTGAAAAGGAAGGGGGCTTGAGCATTGAAAAGCCTGAAGCCTGGAAAATTCAATATCAGTGTTCAAAGCCTCATCTGGTTCGCGCTGTTTTCTGCGGCTCTGGTTTTTGCGGCTTGGAAATGCCCCTATGGTTTCGGCGGCAGTGACGAGGGCTTTTACCTGACTGTTGCCCACAGGCTCAGTCTCGGAGAGCGGCTTTTTGTGGATGAGTGGCATCTTTCCCAGCTCACAAGCTTTTTCCTTTTGCCCTTCGTGAAGCTTTTCAGGGCTGTAAACGGCTCCAACGAGGGTATAATGCTGGCCTCCCGCTATGCCTACCTTGCAATGCACGCTATTGTGTCTGCGCTGGTGTATGTGAGGCTGAAAAAGTACGGCGTAATGGCGGCTGCGGCCTCTGTCATCTATCTTCTGTACACGCCCTTTGATATGATGACCCTCAGCTACAATACCATTGCTCTGGATATGCTCATGCTGACCGGTGTAATCATAGCCCCGGCAGAGAGCGGCACAAGAGCGCCGTGGATATTGGGCGGCGTAAGCTTTGCCTGCGCCGTGGTGTGCTGCCCCTATCTTGCGGCGGCCTATCTTATGTATGCTCTGGCAGTTCCGGTATTTGCCCTGCCTGCTTTGAGAAAAACTCAGGGCTTCGATATATTCACCAAGAGAAGCTTTCTCCTTTTCACCGGCGGCATCTTAATTCCTTTTGCGCTTTTTCTTGTGTTCTTTCTTAAAAATACGGAGCTTTCATTGCTCCTTGCAAATCTCCCCGGACTGATGTCAGACCCGGAGCACCCCTCATATTCGCTCTGGTTTATGGCAAAGCACTATGTCTACTGCATTGTCACAAGCCACAAGCTGATGCTTTTGGTGCTGGGGCTTTACGCTGTACATTTTGCTTTGATGCTCCTTGACAGGAAGCGCCGGGAACATACAGGATTTCACCTTATCTTCGCCCTTAGCTGCACAGTTTTGTGCATGATATTGTTCATTCCAAATATCACGGAGGAATATTATAATGCCACCGCTTTTCCGCTGGTCTTCGTGGGCTTTTCTTCCTATATCCTGCTCTCCAAAAAGCCGGTAAAGCTCTTCGTGTGGGTGTTCTTGCTGGGAATTGTGTACTCTGCCTGTGTCTCCTCCACATCCAACATGGGCTTTGATGTTATTTCCATGGCCTTTTCCGTGATAAACGTGGCAAGTCTTATCTTTGTGGGGCTTTTAATGGCGGAGCACAGCGCACACCCAAGATATAAAAACCGCTGGCTATGCGTAGGGTGGACGGTGCTTTTGCTCCTTACCATGACAGTTGTAAGCAAGGCGGAGCACTGCTTCTGGGACGTATCTCCCGCGGAGATGGACAGCCGTATTCCCGCCGGCCCGGCAAAGGGGATAAAAACTTCCGCCGGCCTTGAAGAGAGCTACAGCCTCATCTATGAGGATATGCAGTATTATCGCGACAAAGAGCGGGGACAGCTGCTGGTTATGAGCCAGATACCCTGGTGCTACCTCATAGCCGACGATTACCCCTACGGCACGTTCTCTGCGTGGCTCTCCGGCCTTGACAGCTCCACCGTGGAGCGTCTTGAACTGTATTACGGCGTAAACCCGGAAAAAATCCCCCGGTATATTTACATAGTAAAGTCCAACGCATTCGGCCCGCTCTTTTTGCAGCATGATGATATTCTGAAAGGCGCGGCTGAACATGGCTACAGCCTTGAAGAAAGTGCTGTGAGCTATAAGCTTGAAAAATAAAGCTGAAAGAATTTGACTGATTGAGCATTTTATAGTATGCTTTTATGGATAAGCTAATTGAAGGTGATTTTTTGACAAAAACAGAAAGAATCGTAAATAAATTTGAGGGGAACAAGCCTCTTTTATATCTGTGCGCGGCGCTTTTGTCCGTGGGATTTGGCATTTTTGTGATTCTCACGGCAGAGAAGGTCAACGTGGATTATCCTGTGCTGACGGCTGTGCTCTTTGGCGGCTTTTACTTTCTGGCGCAGTCCATGCTCATTTCACAGGACAGGTTTGATGCGCTCTCTCTTCTTATGGCCTCAGCCTGCCTTGCCTGCGTGATGTTTGCAAGGGTCAGCCTCCTTTACTTCCAGTCCAATGACTACAAGGCTTTTCTTGTCAACTGGGTGAAGGATCTCAGCGAGCTTTCCGTGGCAGAGGCTTTGAGGACTCCCATAGGGGACTATAATCTGCCCTACATATATATCCTGCTGGTCTTTTCCCGTATAAATGTAGACCCGCTCATATCCATCAAGGCTCTCTCCTGCCTTTTTGATGTGGTGCTGGCCTATTATGTGATGAAGCTTGTCATGTATGGCGTTGAGGACAGGAGGCTTCAGATAGCTTCCTTCATCCTCACTCTGGCAGCCCCCACTGTCATGATCAATTCTGCTCAGTGGTCCCAGTGTGATGCTATTTACGTGTCTTTCTGCCTTATCTCCATTCTGGCGGCTCTCAACAGCCGGGGCAGACTCTGCGCCATTGCGTGGACCGTGGCCTTCTGCTTCAAGCTTCAGGCCATCTTCATCCTGCCCGCTCTTGGCATCTGCCTTTTCAAGGGCAAGGTGAAATGGCGCAATCTTGTGTGGATCCCGGTGATTTTCTTCGGCTCTATGCTGCCTGCTGTAATTGCCGGACGCAGCGTATCAAGCTGCCTTGGCATCTATGCCGACCAGACCCAGAACTACGGTTTCCTTTTCCACAATGCACCCACCATCTGGCGCTTCTTTGAGGGCGCGGATTTTGAAAGCTTCAGCGTTGTTTCCGTTTTCTGCGCGGGCGCGGCGGTTATCCTCTTTATGTATTTCTGCCTGACATTCCTCAAAAAGCTTGAGGACAGACATCTCATAAAGATATTTTTCCTCTCCGCCATGCTCATTCCCTATCTTCTCCCCAGAATGCACGAGAGATATTTCTACATGGCGGATATCCTTGCCCTCGTCTATTTCATGTATGACAGGCGCAAGTGGTATATCCCTGTGACGCTTATCCTTTCCTCTGTCATAGGGTATCTCTTCTATTTTACAGAGATCGTCATCATCGAGCAGAAATATATTGCAGTGCTGTTTCTTATCATCCTTGCAACGGAGACAAGGGAGCTTTTCAGGGAATTCTGGCATAAAACCCCGGACAAAATTGAAATTGGCTGATCAACTGAGGGAGTGTCGATAAAATGGAAAAAACAGTTATTGTGAACCGCGATAAAAGATATTCCCGGCTTTATGCGTTTATTTCTCTGCTTTTGATATGCTTTTATCTTGTGACCGAATTGGTGTTCCAGCTGTGGTACAGGGTAGCCGCAAACTATGGCCTTTTTCTCATAGTATCCTTTATCGCGATCAGCTTTTTCCTGCGCTTTTTTAACAGCAGCAAAGAAGAAAAGTGCGTGGTTTTTTATGCTGTGTGGGTACTCATTACCAGAGTGCTGAATGGGGATAGATTTCTTGATATTGAATTTTATTTCCTTGTGAGGACGGTTTTGTTTACCGGCTGCTTTCTTTGCATTGGCTTTGTCCTGGATGCTCAGGACAGGAAAAGCTTTTTCAATCTGGTGTGTGCCATTGTGTGCGGATACTGGTTTGTTCTTGCAGTTATCGGGCTTTATGCCACACTTAGCTTTGTACGCATTACTCTCCCTCCCAGCGATACCACTATAGGCTGTGCACTTTGGGGCGGAAATTACCAGCTTACTCTGGACAACATACACCGCAACGTTACCGGAACATGGTTTGCCTTGGCTGTAATATTGATGCTCTATCAATTTATTTCCTGCAAAAAAGCGGTGTGGAAGGCTTTAACGGCCATTGCCGCAGTTGTATTTTATTTTGCCACCGCAATGAGCTTTTGCAGGGCGGCACAGGTGGGCCTTTGCGTTGCAATCACCATGCTTGTGTTGCTTATGGTGTTCGCGCGCGTATCGAAGAAAAGCGTAAAAGTCAAAGCTGCGCTTGCAGCATGCATCATTGCTGTGTGTCTGCCCCTTTCCTACGCCGGATATGGTGCCGTAACCGGAATATGCAGCGTCATATCTTCCCGCTTGACCGATGGAACTGCGGAAATACGCATCCTGGGCGCAGATACAGTCGATGAAGCAACAGCAGAGTCTGCGGAGGAAGATGCAAGCGATGAAACCTCGTTCGTTATCGAAGAAAACGATGAAGCGGAAACGGCTTTTGAAGCAGAGGAGAACGAGGACATCGCGGTAGTCGCCGCAGAGGAAGAAGCAGACGAGACTACGCCTATCTTCACCGAATCAAGGGGTGAGGAAAATGTCATGGCCCTGGGCGGACGCACATATCTTTGGAAAGCGGGCATATTAACTCTCAAGGAAGAGCCTGAGCGCCTTGTAAAAGGTGGAATGCTTGGCGAATATATGGAGAGGGTAGTAGAGATTTGCACAGAGCTTGCCAACAGAAAAGTTCCGGATGTAAACAGCCAGATGCATAATTTCCTGCTGGATTCGCTGCTTCTCACCGGTATACCTGGGGCATTGATCTTGCTGCTTTTCACCATTTTTGTAGTCATCCGTATGGTAAAAGTGTTTTTCTCCACAGACGGTAGTGTGCCCATGCAGCTGAAGCTTCTTACGCTGCCGCTTGCATTCCTCTTTGTGGACAATATGATGGAAGCGCATATTTTCAGATATGCCTTAGTGACGAGCATCCTGTTCTTCTTTATCTGCGGGATCTTCCTGGCATGGTCATATGAAGTGCTTCCTGCCAAAAAAAGAAAATGACCAGGAAACTGAACAAAATAAATATTCTGCTGGCGGCGGTATGGGCGGCGATAATCATTGTCTGCGCCCTAAACCTCCGGGATTTCTCCGTTGAGCAGGTTTTGAGCTTCACGCCGCAAAACTTACTGTACGCGGCACTGATAATGTGCGCTCTGTTCCTTTTGAAGAGCCTTAGCATATTTATCTACAGCGGCATACTTTTCACTGTCAACGGCATTATTTTCCCCATGCCCGTGGCGGTGATAATGGATGCGGTGGGAATTGCCATCATGTCCACAGCTCCATTTTTCCTGGGCAGACGGCTTGGAAAGCGGGCGGTGGATGCCATAAAGAATAAATATCCCAAATTCCGCAATCTGGATCGCAGCGGACACGATAATGAGCTTTTGTTCACTACCATACTGCGCCTTATCCACTTTCTGCCCAGTGATATCGTCAGCGCCTTTTTAGGTGCCAACGGCTTTAAATTCGGCAGCTATCTTTTAGGCAGTGTTCTGGGTGTTATGCCCTCGGCGGTAATGTTTTCCTTTATGGGCACCAGCGTGTCCGAACCTGGCTCGCCCCAGTTCATATTTTCCACCGCGGTACAAATCGCAATCATCCTCTTCTCCTTCGTGGCTGCTGCCATGCTGAAAAAAAGAAATGATAAACCATAAAATGGATCGGTATCATACCGGTCCATTTTTTTCTGTAAATCAAATTCCAATTTCCTCTTGACAAAATCAAAATATGTGTTATTGTATTAATCACTTAATACAATAACACGGAAGGAGGCGGCACATGAAGTGGCAGTTCAGAAATGATATGCCCATCTACACTCAGATAGTGGAGCAGATAAAGGTGGCAATCGTGCGTGGTGAGTACGGCAGCGGGGAAAGGCTTCCCTCTGTACGCGACATGGCAACTGAGGCCGGTGTAAATCCCAATACAATGCAAAGGGCAATGGCGGAGCTTGAGCGGGAAGGGCTGGTTTTTTCCCAGCGCACCAGCGGCAGGCAGGTCACGGAAAACCCTGAGCTTATAAAGGATGCCAAGCTTTCTCTGGCGGCAAAGCACCTCGAAAGCTTCATGAATGCAATGGGTGAGCTGGGGCTTGGACAGGATGAAATAATCAAGCTGATAATGACAGCAGGGAAAGGAGCGGAAAAAAATGGAAATACTGACCTGCAATAAACTGTCAAAAAACTTTGGCAAGTGCACAGCCCTTGACGGCGTTGATCTGAGCCTTGCCGGAGGAAAAATAGTGGGTCTTCTGGGACCCAACGGCAGCGGAAAAACAACGCTTATAAAGCTTGCCAACGGCCTTCTCACGCCCAATAGCGGCAGCATATGCATATGCGGCGAAGCGCCGGATGTAAACTCCCATAAGCTTGTAAGCTATCTGCCGGAGCGCACATCCATACCCCTTTGGATGACGGCGCAGCAGCTTATGGACTTTTACGAGGATTTTTTTGAGGACTTCCACCGTGAGGCGGCGGAGAGGATGCTTGAGCATCTGGGCATATCCCTCAAGCAGCGCATAAAGCAAATGAGCAAAGGCACAAGAGAAAAGGTGCAGCTGATCATGGTCATGAGCCGCAAGGCCAGACTCTACCTTCTGGATGAACCCATAGGCGGCGTTGACCCCGCAACAAGAGACTATATCCTCTCCACCATCATCGGAAACTACGAGCCGGAAGCCACGGTTCTCATTTCCACCCATCTTATTTCAGATGTGGAAAAGATATTGGACGAGGTCGTTTTCATTGACAAGGGCAGGATAGTCTTGCAGTCCACGGTTGACGCCATACGTGAGGAGCGGGGCATGAGCGTGGATGCACTGTTCAGGGAGGTGTTCAGATGCTGAGAAAACTTATGAAGCACGAGCTTCGTGCCACAGGCCGGGTGATGCTGCCGCTGTTCATGCTGGTCTTGATTACGGCGGCGGGTGCAAACCTTGCCACCAGAACGCTTCTGGAAGCGGACAACAAGCTGATGAATCTCATGGGCATAATATTGCTCACGGCCTTTATCATAGCCATAGCTGCGGCCTGCATCATGGCCTTTGCACTGATGATACAGCGTTTTTACAGAAATCTTTTGCAGGACGAGGGCTATGTTATGATGACGCTGCCGGTATCAGTGCATAAGCATGTGTGGTCAAAGCTTCTTGTGTCGCTTTTATGGTATGCGGCAAGCTTTTTCGTTGTGGCACTGGCCTTTTTCATCCTTATGTTTGACATAGAGTTTGCAAAGGAATTTACAGGAGCATTTAAAGGCCTCTTGCAATACTTAAAAGAGCTTTTCCCAGACGGGAACCATATTCATGCTATTATTGCCTCGCTCGAGTTTTTTGTTTTTATTATCCTTGCCATTGCAGCCAACTGCCTTGAGTTTTACGCGGCTATGTCCATCGGGCAGAGCTTTGCCAACAGAAAGATACTCATGAGTGTACTGGTGTATTTCGGCATCAATTTTATTATGCAGATACTGGGCGGAGTTTTTGGCATAATAGTGGATAAAAGCGGACTTTCCTTTTCAGTCACAAATTATCTGGACACCCTCAGTGTCCCGGTAACGATCCATGTCGTCATGGCAGGGCTGCTGCTTTTTACTTTTGTTCTGAATTTGATATTCTACCTGATAAGCACATATTTTTTGAAAAACAAACTTAATCTTGAATAACTTTAAGGGAGCTGTAAAAAAACCAGCTCCCTTATATTATTATCCCCGCGCAAAAGTAGGCCAGCAGCGCGGCAATACTGGCGCAGATAAGCCGCCCCGCAAAGTGATAGCTGCCCTTTATGTCCGTGTCCGCTATCTGCGCCATGGTCTGAAAATGCACACTGACCCCGCCCCAGCCCACAAGGAAGGCTGCCAGTGCCAGATTGATGGGCAGAAGCTTCAAGCCCTGCATCTGCCCTGTGCCGCTGCCCAGCTCCAGTATGCCCGTGAGAAAGGCCCGCACCCAGTGCAGCTCCCCGCCGCTCAGCTGAGAAAGATGCCCCACTATAAGCGAGAAAAAGCCGTCTGCGTCAAGAAGCCCCACCATCACCGTAAAGCACACCACATAGCCGCAGACATTCAAAACCGATATCACTGCGTCCTTTACAGCCTCTGTAAATGCCTGCGCGAAAGGGAGGGCGGGTGGCGGTGTAGCGCCATTGTCGCTCTCAACACCGCCGCGCCTGAAAAAAAGCCCGGTAATCATGGCAGAGGCAATATGCACGCCATAGAGGTAAAGCCCCACTGCCGACGAGCGGAAAATACCCGTACCAATTGCTCCGATTATGAAGGCCGGGCCGGAATTATTGCAGAAGGCCAGCAAGCGCTCAGCCTCGTCATGCTCTATGAGACCATTTTTTCGCATATCCGCTATGTATGCCGCGCCCAGCGGATAGCCGCCGCAAAGCCCCATCACCAGGGCCGTTGCGCCGCTGCCGGATACGCCGAACACAAGCTTTGAGAATGGCGCAAGCAGCTTTCCCAGCCGGAGAGGAACTTTCAGCCTGTTCATGAAGATGGACAGAAGGAAAAAGGGAAAAAGAGACGGAATAATAAGCTCGCAGCAGAGCGTAAGCGCGCTGCGGCAGGAGAGCAGAACCTCTTGGGAGGCGAATATAAGCGCCGCCATCGCGCATATGGACACCGCCACCGCCAGCCTGCCTCTCATTTACATTCCTCCCCTCGTGTCAAACTCCCTTGTACTGCCCGTATCAAACTATGCCCTGCGGCATAGATTTATACAAAAGCGGAGGTGAGAAAGTGAAGAAGCTTATTGAGAGAGTTGAGGCCATAGCTGACAGCATGGAACTGCCTGCAGAGGCGGCGCTGGGAGAGCTGAAGCTTAGTATGGTCGGACAAGGACGTGCTCTCGTGGAAAATCACAGGGGGGTGCTGTCCTTTGAAAGCTCCTGTGTGTCCGTGGCGGCAAAGCGTGGCAGACTTATTTTCAGGGGAGACGGGCTGTATCTTGCCGCCATGAGTGCGGAGTGGCTGGTTATATGCGGTAAAATTCAGGTGGTGGAGTGGGAATGATGAAAAAAGAAGCATTCGCTGTCAAGGGAAAATGCAGAGTGGAGCTGAATGGGGCATATCCTGAAAATCTTCTCAACGCCTGCGCTCTGAACGGCCTTGAAATATGGGATATGCGCTGTGTTGACAGATACAGGCTCAGCTTTTTGGTATACGAAAATGATGTGGAGACTCTGAAAAAGCTTGCGGAAAAATCCATGTGCGATATTACTGTGCAGGCCGTCAGCGGCGGCAGCAGACTGAAAGGCTTTGTAAAAAGGCATATGGTGCTTTTCATAGGCCTTGCCATCGTGCTGCTGCTTTTGGTTTTATCAGGCTTTTTTATATGGGATATGGAGGTCTACGGCAATGAAAAGCTCACAGACGGGGAAATACTCCGTGTGCTCTCGGAGTGCGGCGTTGACTGCGGCAGCTTTTGGCCGGGTGTGGACAAGGAGCTTTTGAGAAGCGAGGTTTTGCTGAAGCTGCCGGAGCTTGCGTGGATGACCGTGAACGTAAATTCATCCAGAGCAAGCGTAGTGGTCAGCGAACGCATTGAGAAGCCGGAGATATATGTGGAGAGTGAAAGCGCAGACCTTGTTGCCAAAAAAACGGGCATAATAAAAAGTATATCCGCCTTAAACGGTAAGGTGCTCGTAACAGAGGGAAATTCCGTGACGGAGGGAGAAGTGCTCATCTCCGGCCTGATGGACAGCATTACAGCCCAACCCCGTCTGGTGCGGGCGCAGGGCCAGGTGATGGCTGAAACCTGGTACGAGCTGCACAGCGTATCCCCGGGGGAGCTTGCTGCCAAAAAGCCTGCTTCCGGCAGCCGCAGGCGTGTGGCTTTGAAATTTGGGGATAAACGCCTGAATTTTTACCTTGGAGGGAGAAAAACAGTTGACGGATGCGATAAAATTATAGATAATTATATAATTGGGGTGGAGGGAGTTTTTGCCCTTCCGGTAACACTTGTGGTGGAGAAAATAATCCCCTACCGGACGGAGGGCAGCGTGAAACCCGACACCGGGGCTATGTCACAGCGGCTGTACGAAAGCCTTGAAAAAAGCGTGGACGGGGAAGTGCTTTCCCACAGCGCTGTCAGCGGCAGCCGGGAGGGGCTTGAAATTGTAAGCCTGAGAGCTTCCTGCCTTGAGAACATTGCCGAGCTTTGCGAATATAAAACGCCTTGAAAGGACATTCAAATGATAGAACAGACCATAAAAGTTGACCGTATGGAGCATATTATCAGCGTTTTCGGCTCCTTTGACAGAAACCTTCGCATAATCGAGACGGAGCTGGGCGTCAAGGTGCTGGACAGGGATGACATGATACACATCTGCGGTGAGGCCGAGGACGTTATGCTGGCGGAAAAGGCCATAAACGGGCTGCTGACTCTTGCCGCCAAGGGGGAGAATATTGACTCCCAGAATGTGCGCTATATCATAAAGCTGGTGAAAGAGGGCAGAGAGACCCAGATAGGGGAGCTTGCCGGGGATGTTATCTGCATCACCGCCAAGGGAAAGCCCATAAAGCCCAAGACCCTTGGCCAGAAGGAATACTGTGATGCCATTGCGAAAAATACCATTACTCTCGGCATAGGCCCTGCCGGTACAGGCAAAACCTACCTTGCCGTAGCTGCCGCCGTTGCCGCATTCCGCGCCGAGGAAATAAACCGCATCATCCTGACCCGCCCCGCCGTTGAAGCGGGAGAGCGTCTGGGCTTTCTCCCCGGTGACCTTCAAAGCAAGGTTGACCCCTACCTGCGCCCTTTGTACGATGCTCTCTTTGATATGCTGGGGCCTGACACCTATCAGAAGTTCCTTGAGAAGGGCAATATAGAGGTTGCGCCCCTTGCCTATATGCGCGGCCGTACCCTTGATGACAGCTTCATCATCCTTGACGAGGCTCAGAATACTTCCAGAGAGCAGATGAAGATGTTCCTCACCCGTATCGGCTTTGGCTCCAAGGTGGTCATCACAGGCGACATTACCCAGATAGACCTGCCCGAGGATAAGGTCAGCGGCCTGAAGGTCGCCATGAAGGTGCTTGACGGCATAGAGGATATTGCCATCTGCAAGCTCTCCGGTGCGGACGTGGTGCGCCACCGTCTTGTGCAGAAGATAATCGAGGCCTACGAGGTGTACGATAAGAAAAACCCGCTTGAGCCTTCAAAGCCCCCTGTGAAAAAACAGTTCAAGAGGAAATGAGTATGGAACACGAGATATATATAAGCCGCGAGAAAAGCTGCCTTGGCCACAACGAGTCTGCCGCATATATCAAAAAGGCCGTGAACATGGCGCTGGACGCGGAGGGCGTGGATGTACCCTGTATTATCAGCGTCATGCTCACATATGACGAGGGCATACATTATGTAAACCGTGAATTCCGCTCTGTGGACCGTCCTACGGACGTGCTCAGCTTCCCCATGAACGAGCTTGTCCCCGGCGAATTTGATGCAGAGATTTGCGAGCGGGACATGGACACGGGCGCTGTGCTCCTTGGGGACATGATGATATCCATACCCCGCTGCGAGGCACAGGGGGAGGAGTTCGGCCACGGTTACAAAAGGGAGCTTATGTATCTCACTGTCCATTCGGTGCTGCATCTTTTAGGCTATGACCATGTGGACGAGGCCGAAATGAAAGCCGAAATGCGAAAAAGAGAAAAAGCGATAATGGGAGATAAATGAAATGACTGAAACAAGAAGCGCAATGATAACCGTCTGCGGCAGACCCAATGTGGGCAAATCCACCCTTACCAACGCACTGGTAGGGGAGAAGATCGCCATCGTCTCCGACAAGCCCCAGACCACGAGAAACCGCATAACCGGCATCGTCCAGCACGGCAACGCCCAGTTTGTGCTGATGGACACTCCCGGCTTCCACAAGCCACGTACCCGCCTTGGAGACTACATGGTGAATGTGGTCAAGGAGAGCGTTGCCGATGTGGATCTGGTGCTTCTGGTGGTGGAGCCGGTTGCCCTTATCGGCGCGCAGGAGCAGGCGCTTATTGAGCGTCTCAGGGAAAATGCAGCCCCCGCCATTCTTGTCATAAACAAGATTGACACCGTGGATAAAACAAGGCTTCTTGAAGTCATTGCCCTTTATTCCGCTGCCTATGACTTTGAAAGCATCATACCCATCTCCGCCAAAACCGGCGACGGTGTTGCCCAGCTTCTGGAGGAAATGGACAAGTTTGCTGTTGAAAGCCCCCACTTTTTCCCCGATGATATGATAACCGACCAGCCCGAGCGCCAGATCTGCGCCGAGCTTGTGCGCGAAAAGCTTCTCAACTGCCTTGAAAAGGAGATACCCCACGGTACTGCCGTTGAGGTCACAAGCTTCAAGGAACGCAGCAACGGCATAGTTGATATAGAAGTTACCATTTACTGCGAAAAGAGCAGCCACAAGGGCATCATCATCGGCAAGAAGGGCGCTATGCTCAAACGCATCGGCGAGCTTGCAAGAACCGATATTGAAGCCTTTCTCGGCACCAAGGTCTTTTTGCAGACCTGGATAAAGGTCAAGGAGAACTGGCGTGACTCCAGCTTCCTTCTCAAAAACTTCGGCTTCAATAATGACTAATATATTCCATCGATAAGCCGCCCCGACCGTGCAGATAATAAAAGCACGAGGTGGTTTGGATGGAATACGAGGCTCTTTGGCGGGCCTTTGCCCGAACCGGAGACCCGGTATATTATCTATTGTACAGACAGCTTACCCGAATGGGCGGGCAGTCTGAATAAATGGGTCGGGGTCATCCCCGGCCTGCGGAGCGTAGTCCAACGGGAGTCGAACCCGCACCGCATTTCGGCGGCCTTGTCCGGCGCTTTTGGACTAATCGTCCTTGACTTACGTCAGTAAGCCTGCGTCCTCTGCATCCAAAATCATCCGAACAATTCACGCCGAAATGTGCAAAGCAGTTTTTCCGGTGCGGATTTTCGGCCAGACGAGGCATTGGCCGCAGGGAATACTTGGCGT
>JAFTXM010000111.1 GCA_017465025.1 Oscillospiraceae bacterium | reverse complement strand
GGCTGGTTTGGTGAAATGTTCCTTTCCTACAGCTTTCTTGTGTATCTGTCCATAGCCATTGCCCTTGTGGACTCCTATATCATAAACCGCACCCGCACCGGTCTGAATCTTCTCGCCGTGGGTGAAAACCCCGACACCGCCGACGCTGCCGGTATCAACGTAAACCGCTATAAGTACATGGCCACCTGCATCGGCTGTATGATAGCGGGTCTTGGCGGCCTCTACTACGTTATGGACTATGCCAGCGGCATCTGGGCCAACAACGCCTTCGGTGACCGCGGCTGGCTTGCCATCGCTCTGGTCATCTTCACCATCTGGCGTCCCAACGTGGGCGTGCTGGCCTCCTTCCTTTTCGGCGGTCTGTACATCCTGCATATGTATATCCCCTCCGGCATGAACCTTGCCGTCAAGGAGCTTTACAAGATGTTGCCCTACGTGGTCACCATCATCGTGCTTATCATCTCCAGCATGCGCAACCAGCGGGACAAGCAGCCCCCCGCCTCCCTGGGTCTGGCCTATTTCAGGGAAGAACGCTGATATAAATCCAAAACTCCCGTGTCTTGGACACGGGAGTTTTTTTCATGTTGTAGTGGAACTGTTGTACATACAACAGTTTGAATGCCATATCTTCATATATAATTAAATCAACCAAAACAGGAGGGGACAGTATGCTCAGAAAGATAATAAAGATAGACGAAGATAAGTGCAACGGCTGCGGCCTTTGCGCCAGTGCCTGCCACGAGGGCGCCATCGGCATCGTAGACGGCAAGGCAAAGCTTTTACGTGATGACTATTGTGACGGCTTGGGCGACTGTCTTGGCGAGTGCCCCATGGGCGCTATCTCTTTTGAGCTCAGAGAGGCCGAGGCCTATGACGAAGCCGCGGTATTCGCCAGCATGAAGGAACGGGGCATAGAGCACCCGGTCGCTCCCACGGCCGCCGCATCCGAGCTTTCAAACTTCCCTGTGCAGATAAAGCTTTTGCCCATAAAATCTGCCGCCTTCAACGGTGTCAACCTCCTTGTGGCGGCTGACTGCTGCGCCTTTGCATATGGGGACTTCCACCGCCGCTTCATCCGGGGTCACGCCACCGTCATCGGCTGTCCCAAGCTGGACATGGTGGATTACTCTGAAAAGCTGGCAGAGATACTGAAAAATAACGACATAAAAAGCGTCACTGTTGCCCGCATGCAGGTGCCCTGCTGCGGCGGCCTGACAATGGCGGTGAAAAAGGCCATAGAGAAAAGCGGCAAGGACATACCCTGCCTTGTGCACATCATCAGCCCCGACGGGAAAATTCTGGAAGACTGAGAACCGGATATAATTTAAGCTCCACCCACAGGTGGAGCTTTTTTCTTTATAAAGTCTGGGAAAAGCCCTCCAATTCCTCAAGAAGCTGGCGGTTTTCGTCTATGAGATTATATACCGCGTCTTCACTGAGTACGCCACGGGCAAGATCCTCTGGCAAGTTTCCCGCCTCGTCATCGGCAAGGTCTGAAAACCAGAGGGGGCTGCCATAGTAGTCGAAAAGCTCATTGAGCCTTGGCACAAGGGAGACATAGGCAGCAAGGGCATCGCTGAGGGCAGAGACCGCAGCCTGCCCCTCCTTGAGTATTTTCTCCATATATTCGATGCGTTCTATATTTTCCATTGAAATGCTCCCTTATTTGAAAAAGTCGCTGCGAACGATATGCCGTCCGCAGCGACGTGGCGGAGATGGAGGGATTCGAACCCCCGGGAGGTGTTACCCTCCAACTGATTTCGAGTCAGCCTCGTTACGACCACTTCGATACATCTCCATGTATTTTAAACTTCAGTAATTATAAAGGATAAAGCGGGAAAAATCAAGGGGAAGGCGCGCTTACGGCGCAGAACAAACTTTGAATATTATATATTTTCCGAGTAATAATTTATATAAAACTATTGACAAAGTTTAGAGAGGGTACTATGATATAAGCAAAGAAAACTGAAAGGTCTGGTAGGATAAGATGAAAAAAACACTATACAGTCTCATGCTCAGCGAGGAGGTTGTGCGCCATGTGGACGCGCTGGCACACAGGATGGGCACAAACCGCTCCGCCCTTATAAATCAGATTCTGGCAGAATACGTAAATTACACCACGCCGGAGCGCAGGATAAACGATGTGCTCTCCGCTATACAGGAGCTTATGCAGCCCTCCCGGGAGCTGGTGCCCTTTTTCGCCCCCAACAGCTACTCCATGAGTCTGAAAAGCTCGCTGGAGTTCAAGTATCGCCCCACGGTCAAGTACGAGGTGGAGCTATACAAGGGCGCAGGGGAAGATATAGGCGCCCTGTCGGTGCTCTTCCGCACCCAGTCCCAGCCCCTCATATCCGGTATGACGGAGTTTTTCCGCCTGTGGAAGCGGATAGAGGATACCCACCTTTACCCCATCACCGGCGCAAAGCGGGACTATGCCCTTTATGACGGCAAGTTCGTCCGTTCCCTCGCCGCTCCGGAGAAGGACTGCACAGCGGCAGAGCTTGCCCGGGCCATAAGCGATTATATAAGCCTTTTTGATACTTTGATGAAGGGCTGGCTGGGCGGCAGACTGGACGCCCACGATGTGGAGGCGGCCTACTTCTCCCAGATGAGAAGCAGCGAAATCCACGTATAGCCGGAGAAAGGAGAACAAATGAACGCACAGAACTTTACCCAGAAAAGCCTTGAAGCGGTACAGACTGCCCAGTCCATGGCGCAGGAAAACCGCAACAGCTATATAAACCCCGAGCATCTTTTCTACGCCCTTGTGGATCAGGACGGCGGACTTATCCCCTCTCTTTTTGAAAAAATGGGCGTGGACAGCAATGCGCTCCTTTCCGAGCTGGACACCGCCATTGCCGCACTGCCGAAGGTGGGGGACGTGTCTCAGGTCTACCTGTCGGCTGAGGCGAACCGGGTGTTCACCGCCGCCGAAAAGGCAGCAAAGAAGGCCGGGGACGAGTATATCTCCGTGGAGCATCTGATGGAGGGCATTTTTGCCGCCGCCACCCCCGCCATAAAGCGCATCTTCTCCGACCACGGCATTACAAAGGCCGCATTCACCGCCCAGCTTGCCAAGGTGAAAACCATGCCCGTCACCGGAGATAACCCGGAGGGCAGCTATGACGCGCTGGCAAAATACGGCAGCGACCTTGTCCAGAGAGCCCGGGAAAATAAGCTTGACCCGGTCATAGGCCGGGATGGAGAGATACGAAATGTGATCCGCATCCTCTCCCGCAAAACCAAGAACAATCCCGTGCTCATCGGCGAGCCGGGTGTGGGCAAGACCGCCATTGCCGAGGGTCTTGCCCAGCGCATAGTCCGGGGCGATGTGCCTGAGGGGCTGAAAGACAAGACCATTTTCTCCCTTGACATGGGCGCGCTCATTGCCGGGGCCAAGTACAGGGGCGAGTTTGAGGAGCGGCTCAAGGCCGTTTTGGAGGAGATACGCCGCAGCGAAGGCGGCATCATCCTCTTTATAGATGAGCTTCACACCATCGTGGGTGCCGGCAAAACCGAGGGCAGCATGGACGCGGGCAATCTTTTGAAACCCATGCTGGCAAGGGGCGAGCTCCACTGCATCGGTGCCACTACTCTGGATGAGTACCGCAAGTACATTGAAAAGGACGCGGCATTGGAGCGGCGCTTTCAGCCGGTGCAGGTGGACGAGCCCACGGTGGAGGACACCATATCCATCCTCCGCGGCCTTAAGGAGCGCTACGAGGTATACCACGGCGTGCGCATCCACGACAACGCTCTCGTTGCCGCCGCCACCCTCTCCAACCGCTATATTTCCGATCGCTTTCTTCCCTACAAGGCCATAGACCTTGTGGACGAGGCCTGCGCCCTTATCCGCACGGAGATAGACTCCATGCCCGCAGAGCTGGACGATATCCGCCGGAAGATAATGCAGCTTGAGATCGAGGAGATGGCGCTGAAGAAGGAGGACGACAGGCTCAGTCAGGAGCGGCTTGAAAAGCTGCGAGCCGAGCTTGCCGAGCTCAAGGAGAATTTCAAAGAGCTGAAAGTCCGCTGGGAGAGCGAAAAAGACAGCGTGGACGAGGTCAAAAAGCTCAAGGCAGAGATAGAAAAGACCCATGCCGACATTGAAAATGCTCAGCTCCGCTATGAGTACGAGACGGCAGCCCGCCTCAAATACTCCGCCCTGCCCGAGCTTGAGCGGAAGCTCTCCGAGGCGGAGAGCCGCTCTGAGCAGCGAAAGGCCGCCACTCTTGTCCACGACACGGTCACCGAGGAGGAGATCTCCGGTATCGTTGCCAAGTGGACGGGGATTCCCGTGGCAAAGCTGATGGAGAGCGAGCGGCAGAAAATACTGCATCTGGATGAGCAGCTCCATCAGCGGCTTGTAGGTCAGGACGAGGCGGTGCAGAAGGTGACGGAGGCCATACTCCGCTCCAGAGCGGGTATCTCCGACCCCAAGCGTCCCGTTGGTTCCTTCCTTTTCCTTGGCCCCACCGGCGTAGGCAAAACGGAGCTTGCAAAGGCTCTGGCGGAGCAGCTTTTTGACGATGAGCACAACATTGTGCGCATCGATATGAGCGAGTATATGGAGAAATTCTCCGTCTCCCGGCTTATCGGCGCGCCTCCGGGCTACGTGGGCTATGACGAGGGCGGGCAGCTGACCGAGGCTGTGCGCCGCAAGCCCTACAGCGTGGTGCTCTTTGACGAGATAGAGAAGGCCCACGGCGATGTTTTCAATGTGCTTTTGCAGATTCTGGACGATGGCCGGGTCACCGACTCTCAGGGCCGCACCGTGGATTTTAAAAATACCATCATCATTCTCACCTCAAACTTAGGCAGCCAGTATCTGCTGGAGGGCATATCCGAGGACGGCAGCATCAGCGAAAACGCCGCCGATGCAGTCATGCGGGAGCTTAAAATGTCCTTCCGCCCGGAGTTTTTAAACAGGCTCGACGAGATAATCATGTTCAAGCCCCTGACCAAGTCCGACCTTGGCCGCATTATCGAGCTTATGGTGGCATCTCTCAGAACGAGACTTGAGGACAAATCCCTCTCCCTTGAGCTGACTGACAGCGCAAAGGCTCTGGTCATTGAAAAGGGCTTTGACCCTCTCTACGGCGCAAGACCCCTGCGCCGCTATCTCCAGAGCAGCGTGGAAACTCTCATCGCCCGCACCATTCTCTCCGGAGATGTGAGCGCAGGAGACCGCCTTGTGATAGACGCAGCCGCCGGACAGCTCATCTGCCGGACGTAAAAAAGAGCGAACAGAGAAAAAAATATAGCATCCGCAAAATATCCATCAAAAAAGCTATAGATAGTTGCCAAAAAGCAATTATCTATAGCTTTTGATTTGTCTCCGCCTCAATTATTGTCATTCCCGCTCTACCACTGCTCCAGTTTTGCCAGCTCCAGGAAGTTTATCCTCGACCCCACCAAAAGAACTGATGAGATATTATTTTCTTTCACATACTCTGTAAAGACAAATGGCTCGGTCATAAAATAGGAATAATATCTCAGATCGATGGAATGGGTTGTGTTATAGTGGCTTGCAAGAAGCTTGAGCAAGGCATTATCGTAAGAATCTCCTATTACAAGTATATTATCTTTTTCAGCATTTCCGGTCGAAAGCTGCATATAGCCCATATTATCGCCGTAAACGCCAACATACGACACCTCTGACGGATTTCTTTCCAAAAGCACATCAAGGTCTCCGTATCTGGTAAGGCTGCCGTCCGGGACTCTTACCTCCATCGGTGGATACTCGAATATATACGCCTGCATTATATCAAAGCTGTCCTGTGCGCCTACCCTCAGGGTCCGGGAG
The DNA here is from genome assembly GCA_017465025.1 of Oscillospiraceae bacterium. Classification (GTDB taxonomy): domain Bacteria; phylum Bacillota; class Clostridia; order Oscillospirales; family Oscillospiraceae; genus Limivicinus. Next base: position 9,042 of record JAFTXM010000111.1, on the reverse strand, counting down.
CCGTGAAAGATGCCGGGAACCGCCACCAGCTCTACAGGCTCCAACATTTCTTTTTCGTGTCCCAGCATTTGGGCAAGCTGGGTATAGGCCAGGTAAGAGCCCTCGTGATTCCAGTGATGATCGCTGTAATAAAAATATTGCTCGTATTCTTCAAAGCTGTCAAAGGAGAATTTGCCGCAATTTTCTTCTCCAAAGCGCAGATTTTCTGCCAGATAATCATATACTCCGGACTTATCTCCCGTTGCAAAGTCAACATCCGTGTCATTGTTCACATAGTAGAGATAGAATTCAGTCTCCGGCAGCATACTTTGAATTTCGTTCAGCTTTTCAACCGTCACTTTCAATTCATCACGTACTTCTGCCAAGGGCTCATATTTATCCACCATGTGTCCGTTGAAGAAATGCTCACCCCGGCAGCAAATATATCTGTCCCGGGTTTCACTGCGCATCTGTTCAAAAAACCGGTCTACAATAGCCATAAACTCGTTATAGAGCTTTTTATAGTAGCTCGAAAACTGTATCTGATCACCCAGCGCTGCATCCATGTCTGTCTGCATACTGCCGCTGAGATAATCTTCCATGTCAAAAGCAGGCATAAGATTCAATGCCCGTTGCTCATAGAGGCTGATTTCAACAGGAAAAAGCACAGCCTTTGCAAATCCGCAAGTGAAAAGCAAGGAGAGCAGAACCACAAAAGATACTTTTAATAATGTACTGAATTTTACTTTCATACGCCCTCTTCACGGAGTCAGCTTTCATCCTCGGCAAACAAGCTTTAAAATCTGAAATAGATAAAAGGGTTATAGGAAGAGCTGACGATAAAGGTAATGGAGAGAATAAGCAGAGCAAAGTGGATGCCGTAGCTGACGATCTGCATGGGTATGGACTCAGCTTTCGGCAGACGCTTTGCGATGGGCAGCATACACACAAGGCCAATGGGTATATATAAAAGATGGTAGAATATGAAGGCCTCCTGAGCCACTATATCCTCAAAGCTTCCGGTAGGTACGGTGAACATTATCCTCACTGCCTCGCCCAGCTGCTGTATATCCGTAAAGTAGAATATGACCCAGCCCAGCATCACAAAGAACATGGTATACACCCAGCGAAGCAGCCCCGGCACTTTCTCCAGAACATTTTTCAAAAGGTACTTCTCAATCAGCAGCAGCGCCGCATAGTAAAGCCCCCACAGCACGAAGTTCCACTCCGCGCCGTGCCAGAAGCCTGTAATGGTCCAGACCACCAGTATGTTGAATATGTGTCTGCCCACAGAAACCCGGTTGCCGCCAAGGGGAATATAGATATAGTCCCTGAACCAGCTCGACAGGGAGATGTGCCAGCGTCTCCAGAACTCGGTTATGGAGCGGGATATGTAGGGGTAGTCAAAGTTTTCAAGGAAATGGAAGCCGAATATGCGTCCAAGACCTATGGCCATATCACTGTAGCCGGAGAAGTCAAAGTATATCTGCAGGGTATAGGCCAGCGCCGCCACCCAGTACATAAGGCTGCCGTATACTTCGGCATTTCCTTCGTAGATGGTGCTTGCTGCCAGAGCAACATTGTTTGCGATTATTACCTTCTTTGCAAGGCCGATTATAAAGCGCTTCAGTCCCGCTATAACATCGTCAAGGCTCTCCTGACGCCCTCTTATCTCCCGCTCAATGGTCTGATAGCGGACTATGGGACCTGCAATAAGCTGGGGGAAGAAGCACACATACAGCAAAAGGTCTGCAAAATTCCTCTGTACGCCGATCTGTCCCCGGTGCAGGTCTATCACATAGGAGAGTATCTGGAAGGTATAGAAGCTTATGCCTATGGGCAGAACTATCCGGGCAAAGTTGTTGGATACGCCGAAAAGGGCGCAGATATTGTCCAGAGTAAAGTTGAAGTACTTGAAGACGAAAAGGGCCGCCACTAAGAATACAACAGTTGCAATGTACGCGGTCTTCTCCGCCTTATCCTTAGCCTGTCCCCGGTACTTCTCCATAAGAAGGCCGCCCACATAGGCCACCAGCGCGCTCAAAAGCATCATGAGCACAAACTTTGGCTCACCCCAGGAGTAGAACAGCAGCGATGATACCAGCAGAACGCTGTTGCGCCATGTGCGGTTGTTTATAACAAAGTAGGCCAGAAAAACCAGCGGAAAAAAGAAATACAGAAAGCTCAGACTGCTGAATACCATCTTTTACCACTCCAATCCCATGCGAATATCAAAGAACGCATTGCATCCCAAAATAAGAACTTTATCAATATCATTTTCTGTAACATAATCTGAGATATCCAGAAGTTTCCCCGTCTGTACCGGGTAATAGCGGGCATCCACAGAGTGCAGCTGTCCAAAATGGCAGGCCAGAGGTTTCAGGACGGCGTTGTCATAGGAGTCACCCAGCACCAGAAGCTTTTCTCCCGCCTCATTCCCTGTGGACATTATGGCGCAGCCCAGATCATCGCCGTATATTGAGGTGTAGGAGCAGTAATCTCCCCCATCTCTCATGAGGTTTTCAAGCTCTCCGTGATAGGGCAGCCGCTCGCCATTCACGTATATCTCAATCTCCGGGAAGGGATAGCGGTAGGCCTTCATACGCTCAGCATACTGGGTGTTTCCTGTGAGCAGAGCCTTTGAGCCAATAAATATCCCCGGCACATCCATTTCCTCTTCCGGAACAAGGGCCTCGCCCTCTCCCTTCAGAAGGTTTAGAAGCTGAATATATGCCTTATACGAGCCTTTATGATTCCAATGGTGGTCTCCGGTATAGAAAAGCTCATGGTATTCGTCAAAGCTGTTGACTTCAAACCTGGCAATGTTTTCCTCCGGCATGTCCAAAAGAGAGGCAAAATACTCATAGGTACCCGTTTTCCTGGCCGTCTCAAAATATATGTCAGAGTCATTTTCCACATAGTAGAGATAAAACTCCACTCCGGGCACAGAGGCAAGCTCCGCATTTATGTACTCCGCCGCCTCTTTGAGCCCTTGCCGGTAATCCTCAAGCGGAACCGTGGGGTTGATAAGCTGCCCATTGTAGATATAAGCCCCTTTATAGTTGAGATATCGGTCCGAAATACTATGCCTCAGCGGGGTAAATATCCCGTCTACCTTCGAGCTTATCTCATTGTAGAATTTCTTATAGTAATTGGAAAAAAGTATCTGATCTCCCAGAGCGCTGTCCATTTGGGTCTGAAAGTCGCCCTTAAGATATTCTGCGGCGCTCAATGCCGGCATTCTCTCGGCATAGCGCATCTCATAGGAATTAATTTCTGTGGGAGCCAGCACCGCCTTTACAAGGCTTACCGCCAGGAAGGCCAAAACCGCCCCCGCAAAGCAAATCTTAAAAATATTCTTCAGCATCTCGCCCTCCGATGCAAAAGAGAGGCTCTTTTCCAGCCCCTGTTTCTTTTTTATATCTTTGTGATTATATATTATTTTTTCCATTAAAACAAGGTGCAGATTGTACGGATACCATGTTTTCATATCTCACACAGGCAAAAAACCTTGAACCACGGGATATAATGTGTTAACATTCCCTTGTCTTGAATAATACCTTGAGAAAAGAGGATGAAAATGACAATAAACATGAAGACACAGGGTGAGAAATATTTAAAACTTTTCCTGTGGACCTTTCTTTTTGGCATATTCGTACATATCTTTGGCCTTGTAAATACGCTCAGCAATTACGACGATATCATAATCCAGCCCACCGGTGTGGGCAGTTCTCTTGTACTGGGCCGCTGGTTTCTGAGGACTCTGGATATTCTCACCACCAGCCTTGGCATAAACTACAATCTGCCCTGGCTGAACGGTGCTGTATTTATCTTTTTCATTGCCCTGTCCGCTGTGCTGGTAATATCGGTGCTGGGGATAGAAAAGCGCCTTTATGCCCTGCTTGTGGGCTTTGCAATGGTGTCCTTCCCGGCCGTGACCTCCGTGATGTTTTTCAAGTACACCACCATATACTATGGCCTCTCCCTGCTTTTTGCCGCAGCCGCCGTGTGGCTTAGCGCCAAGTGGAAATACGCCTTCCCCTGCTCCGTACTGCTGCTGGCCTTGTCGCTGGGCATATATCAGGCCTACTTCCCTGTGGCTGTAACACTGTATCTGCTTTTGCTCATAAAGCAGGCTTTGGATGAAGACAGTTCTTTCGCCCAGCTTGTAAAACATGGTGTGTACTACCTTGCGACGCTGGTGGCCGGGCTTGTGCTTTACTTTGTGATACTCAATGCATACCTTGCCGCTGTCGGCAATGAGCTTGTGAGCTATCAGGGTCTTTCCACAATGGGTGCCATATCCCTGAGCCAGTACCCACGCTTCATCGCGGAATGTGTGAAAAATTTCTTCCTCATGCCCGTCAACGGCTACTGCGCCCTTGCTACAGGACGCATCCTCAAGGGCTCTTATCTTGTGCTGGGGGCAATTTCCATACTTTTGCTGGCACTTTCCATTATAAAACGCAGAAAAACCCCGCTGAAAGCGCTGTCTCTCGCCCTTTTTGCCCTGCTTTTGCCCATAGGTATAAATCTTATCTCCGTCATGTCTCCCGACAGCGATATCTACACGATCATGGTCTACCCCTTCGTATTTGTGCTGTGCCTGCCCTTGCTGCTTCTGAGCGGCCTTGAAAAAGCCGGCGCTGTCAGGGGCATACCCACAAAGCTTCTCGGTACCGGCGCAGTTTTCTTCGTATCCCTCATCGTAGCCATGAACACATACTACGCAAACGTCAACTACTCCTCCATCTACTACGCCAACCGGCAGGTGGAAAATTACTTCAACTCCGTTCTGACCCAGGTGCACATGACCGAAGGCTATGACACCGGCAAAAAGTGGGTCATCCTCGGTCAGGTGGACAGCAAGTTCTTCAATGTCCGCGAGTGGGGCAAGCCCCATATCTACGGCGGCAATACAGACGCCGCCGGCCTTGCCAACGCCTATTCCAGAGTATTCTGGATGCATAACTATATGGGCCATACCGCGCCCTATGCAAATGTGGTAGAGAGCGCCGCCGTGGCAAAGCTCCCGGAGGTTGCCGCAATGCCCACATGGCCGGACTACGGCTCCATAAAGGTCGTGGACGAATATCTGGTCATAAAGCTGGGTGAGCAGTGAGCCGGAGCGCACTTTTTCCCCGTTCACAATTCATTTACTTGACTTATTAATGCAAATATAGTACATTAATAGAGGATACATTTTCACTCCGTGTTCCCGAGGGACGCGGAGTGTTTTTTTGCGAAAGGAGCTTCCTTATGGATTATGATGTAATAATTATCGGCGCAGGCCCCGGCGGCATATTCACCGCTTATGAGCTAAGCCGTTCCGGCAAGAGCCTGAAAACCGCGGTTTTTGAGCTGGGCAGACCCCTGCAGCAGCGTAAGTGCCCCATCGACGGCAAGAAGGTCAAGTCCTGCATCAAGTGCCCTGTGTGCAGCATTATGAGCGGCTTTGGCGGCGCCGGCGCATTCTCCGACGGCAAGTACAACATTACAAACCAGTTTGGCGGCACGCTCTACGAGTACGTGGGCAAGAACGAGGCCATAGAGCTGATGAAGTACGTGGACGAGATAAATATGCGCTACGGCGGCGAGGGCACCAAGCTCTATTCCACCGCAAACTCCGACATCAAACGCACCTGCCTTGAAAACGGCCTGCATCTGCTGGATGCTCAGGTCCGCCATCTGGGTACCGACATAAACTATGTGGTGCTGGAGAACATATATAATGAGCTTTCAGACAAGGTCGACTTCCACTTCAACACCGCCATCACCGGCGTTGAGAAGATAGACGGCGGCTACAGGGTCATCGCCGGGGACAAGAGCTATACCTGCCGTGACTGTGTTGTCAGCGTGGGCCGCAGCGGCAGCAAGTGGATGGAGGGCGTGTGCGAAAGCCTCGGCATCCCCACCCGCTCCAACAGAGTGGACATCGGCGTGCGCGTGGAGCTGCCCGCAGAGGTATTCTCCCACCTGACCGATAAGCTTTACGAAAGCAAGATAGTCTACCGCACCGAGAAGTTTGAGGACCTTGTCCGCACCTTCTGCATGAACCCCTACGGTGTGGTGGTAAACGAAAATACCAATGGCATCGTCACCGTAAACGGTCACAGCTATGAGGACAAATCCAAGCACACCGAAAACACCAACTTCGCCCTTCTGGTCTCCAAGCACTTCTCCGAGCCTTTCAAGGACTCCAACGGCTACGGCGAGAGCATAGCTCGCCTTTCCAATATGCTGGGCGGCGGCGTTATCGTGCAGCGCTTCGGTGACCTTGTGAGAGGCCGCCGCAGTACCGTAAAGCGTGTGGAAGAAAACTTCGTGACCCCCACCCTGGCCGCCACTCCCGGCGATTTGAGCCTTGTCATCCCCAAGCGCATTCTCGACGGTATTATCGAGATGATCTACGCTCTTGACAAGGTCGCCCCCGGCACCGCCAACGACGACACCCTGCTCTACGGTGTTGAGGTCAAGTTCTACAACATGGAGGTCGCTCTTGACAATGAGCTTCAGACCAAGGACAAGGGCTTCTACGTTATAGGCGACTGCTCCGGCGTGACCCACTCTCTGTCCCACGCCTCCGCCAGCGGCGTGTACGTGGCAAGAAATATTCTCTCCAAGCTCCAGTGAGTCTTGCCGTTCCCTTGATTTTTCGCACTTACGAGTATATAGTATCTCTATATTCCTTTACGGAGGTTGCCAATGGCTAATGTAAAAGGACAAAACTATATGCACGGCGCGGCCATTCTGACCGTGGGTGTTATAATAATGAAGATACTGGGATTTATCTACAAGATACCTCTCGGCAACATTCTGGGCGATGAAGGCTACTCCATGTTCATGAGCGCCTACAGCGTCTACTATATCTTCTTCACTCTGGCCACAGCCGGTCTTCCGGTGGCGCTGTCCCGCCTTGTGGCGGAGGCCGATGCCAACGGCCGCATCCATCAGGAGGAGAAGACCTTCCGGGTGGCTCTGGGTACCTTTACGGTGCTGGGCGTGGTGTTCGGCCTGATCATGTTCCTCTTCCCCCAGTGGCTGGCTGACAACTATCTTGAAAACCCCGATGCCGCAATGAGCATCCGGGCCATGAGCCCCGCCATTTTGCTGGTGTGCATGGTGTCCGCCTACCGGGGCTACTGTCAGGGCAACGGCAATATGATCCCCACCACCGTGGATGAGGTGCTGGAAGTCCTTTTCAAGGTCATCTCCGGCCTTATCCTTGCAAAGCTCATCATTGATGCCGGAATGGGGCTGCCCATGGGCTCTGCCGGCGCTATCATGGGCGTGTCCATCGGCTCTGTGGTGTCCCTTTTGTACATGGTTGTGTACAAGAAGAAAAACTATTCCCGTCTGGCCTCCCCTTATTCCGCCGGCAAGGTGGCCGAGAATGACATCCCTCAGGACGACAGCAAGGTAGACTCTACCGGCAAGATAATAAAGGACATTCTCACCATTGGCATCCCCATTGCACTGGGCGCCTGCATCATGGCGCTTTTGAACAGTGTGGACTCCAAGCTCTGCATGAACAGGCTCCAGTCTGCCGCAGGCTTTACTTACAAAGAGGCCAAGGTGCTCTACGGCGTGTACGGCAAGGCGCAGACCCTTTTCAATCTGCCCGCCGCCTTCATCACCCCCCTGACCATCTCCATCGTGCCCGCCATATCCGGCGCGCTGGCCATACACCACCACAAGGAAGCCACCAGAATAACCGAGGACTCCCTGCGAATCTCCGCAGTGCTGAGCCTGCCCATGGGCGTGGGGCTCATGGTGCTGGCAGAGCCCATAATGGAGGTTCTCTATCCCAACAGCCACGCCGCAGGCCCCGGTCTTCTGGGCATAATGGGTCTGGCCTCCTTCTTTGTATGCATAGTGCTGATGGAAAACGCCATTCTGGTGTCCTCCGGCAAGGAGAAGCTGACCATGGTGACGCTTATCAGCGGCGGCGTGATAAAAATAGTGGTAAACTGGTTTCTGGTGGCACGGCCTGAGATCAATATCTACGGCGCTCCCATCGGTACCCTCGTCAGCTACTTTATTATGGCGCTGATGAACTTTGTGTTCATGTATATCGGCTTGCAGGAAAAGCCCCACTTCTTACGCATCTTCTCCCGCCCCGCCGCAGCCAGCCTTCTTATGGGCGCCTGTGCATGGGCCATATACGGGCTTTCCGGCCGCTTTGTCGGCACAGAAAGCTGGACAAAAACCGCAGTTTGCATGGTTCTCGCCGTTATGGTGGCTGTTGTGGTGTATCTTGTGTCTGTTATCGCTCTGCGGGCCATAACAAAAGAGGATATGAAGCTCATCCCCGGCGGCGAAAAGCTGGGAAAGCTGCTGCATATTCACTGATACGGGAGATATCCCCCCGGGAATCGGCATTTTTGTTTCAATTGTGCGCAATTTGCTCTTGATTTTGGGGAGATTTTGTGGTAAATTCTGTTTGTTGTTTTCGCATTTGGCGGACAAACTTACCCGGCATGAGTATTCTGCGCCCTTTTGGGGCAGACTCATCATATCGCGGCATTTTTTGCCGCATCATTTAGGAGGAAATACGATGAATAAAACCGAACTTATCGCTGCTGTTGCAGAAAATGCAGGCCTGTCCAAGAAGGACGGCGAGAAGGCAGTCAACGCAGTTCTGGACGCTATCACCGGCGCTCTGGTCGCAGGCGACAAGGTTCAGCTGGTCGGCTTTGGTACTTTCGATGTCAAGGAGCGCGCAGCCCGCGTCGGCCGCAACCCCAAGACCAAGGAAGAGATCCAGATCCCCGCAAGCCGCGTTGCATCCTTCAAGGTCGGCAAGGCTCTTAAGGACGCTGTTGCAAAGTAATCTCATTTCATGATAAAATGAACCTGTGCTGTAAGCACAGGTTCATTTTTCTATTTTATTTTTCGTTTTTTTACTTCATTTTTGTTATCGGAGCAGAGTATGAGACTTGATAAATACCTTAAAGTTTCCAGACTTATAAAGCGGCGCAGCGTGGCCAATGAGGCCTGCGACGGGCAGCGTGTGGCAGTCAACGGCAGGCAGGTGAAAGCCAGCTATCAGGTAAAGCCGGG
>JAFTXM010000110.1 GCA_017465025.1 Oscillospiraceae bacterium | reverse complement strand
GGAGACCTTTGCGCCGCCCAGAACTGCAACGAAGGGACGCTTGGGGTCATCAAGAGCCTTGCCCATGATGCTCAGTTCCTTGTCAACAAGCAGGCCGGAGTATGCGGGCAGGTATGCAGCAACGCCTGCGGTGGAGGCATGTGCTCTGTGGACAGTGCCGAATGCGTCGGAAACGAAGATCTCTGCCATGTCGGCAAGGGCCTTTGCAAAGCTGGGGTCGTTCTTGGTCTCGCCCTTGGCAAAGCGGAGGTTCTCAAGAAGCAGGATCTGGCCGGGCTGGAGAGCTGCGGCCTTTGCAGCGGCATCCTCACCGATGGTGTCGGAGGCGAAGATAACATCCATGCCCAGAAGCTCGCTCAGACGCTTTGCAACGGGAGCCAGAGTCAGCTTCTTCAGGGACTTCTCCCACTCTTCGCGGGTGATGTCAGCCTCGTTCTTGCCCTTCTCGACCTGCTTTTTCACATAGCCGTCAAAAGTGGCGACGGGCTTGCCCAGATGGGAGCAGGCGATAACAGCAGCACCCTGCTCAAGCAGATACTTGATGGTGGGGATAGCAGCCTTGATGCGCTTGTCGCTGGTGATCTCACCGGTCTTCTTGTCCTGGGGAACGTTGAAGTCACAGCGGAGCAGAACCTTCTTGCCTTTAAGATCTACATCGTAAACGGTCTTCTTGTTGTAGTTCATGGGATGCCTCCTATAATGAATTTATAAAACAAATTTTATGCCCCATTCCGGGGAAAACGGGCCGCCGGCCCGGGAAAAACATACTGACCTTACTCCGCCATGGAGCCATGCTCCAGAAGGCCGGGGAAGCCCTGCTGGCGAAGAGCCTCGTAAGCGAGGATAGCAACGGAGTTTGACAAATTGAGGCTTCTGGCCTCATCTATCATGGGGATGCGTATGCAGCGTTCCCTGTATTTTTCACGAAGCCATTCGGGAAGCCCTGCCGTCTCCTTGCCGAACATGAGCGTCACATCGCCGCTCATATCCGCCTGATGATAAGCCCTTGGCGCCTTTGTAGTTGCAAGATATATGTTATTATCGCCGTTTTTTTCAAAAAACTCGCTGAGATTATCGTAGATGCGGATATCCACCAGATACCAGTAATCCAGACCGCAGCGCTTTACCTGCTTGTCGGAGATATCAAAGCCCAACGGCTTTATAAGGTGCAGCCTTGCGCCAGTTGCGGCACAGGTCCGGGCTATTGCGCCGGTATTATGGGGTATTTCCGGTTCGACCAGAACAATGTCCAGCATGGTTCAGCCTCTATTGTCATAAAAATATCATATCTTTTTCACGTTCCAAATCATTTTATCACAAATTTTCCAAATTTCATGTACTTTTTTTTGATTTTTTCGTTTTCTTGCATATTAGACAAAATGGAGCTATAATCAGTCCTGTAGATAGCGCTTTTTTGTCATTTTGCATATGCTTTCCCATATGCTGCACAAATCGTGCACAATACCGCGCCATAAGCGGCTTTCAGCCCATATAAAAGGAGCAAAAATGGAGTATAAATGTACAGTTTGTCCAAGGCAGTGCAAAGTGCTGAGATCGGCTGAAAAAGCCAGTGGCATTTGCATGAGCCCCGCCCTGCCCCGTATTGCCAGGGCAGCCCCTCATTTCGGAGAAGAGCCCTGCATTAGCGGGCTGAGAGGTTCAGGCGCAATATTCTTCACCGGCTGCAATTTAAAGTGCATTTTCTGCCAGAACCACGAGATAAGCCGTGGATTGACAGGCGAGACTGTGAGCGTGGAAAAGCTGCGTGACATCATGCTGAGGCTTCGGGATGAGGGCGTGCACAACATAAATCTTGTGACCGCCACACATTTCGCCCTCCCTGTTGCAAAAGCACTTGAAGGACTTGAGCTGGGAATTCCTGTGGTGTGGAATTCCTCCGGCTATGAAAGCGTGGAGACCCTGAAAATGCTGGAGGGGCTTGTACAGGTCTATATGCCCGACTATAAGTACGCAAAAAGAGAGCTTGCAAAAGTCTGCTCCGCAGCTGAGGACTACCCGCAGGTGGCTGCCGCCGCAATCAAGGAAATGTACAGACAGAGGGGGCCTTATGTACTGGACGATGATGGTATGCTAACCTCCGGCGTACTCATACGCCACCTTATCCTGCCCGGACAGGAGCTAAACTCCATGGATGTTATCGACTTTGTGGCGGAGGAATTTGAAGAGGACGCTGTGCTCTTCTCCCTTATGAGCCAGTACACGCCCATGCCCGGCAGCAGCGCCGTGCCGGGGCTTGAGAGAAGGATAAGCCGGGATGAAAACGAGCTTTTGTATTCCTATATGCTGCGCCGGGGCATAGTCAACGGCTACTGGCAGGATATTGAAGCCGCCGGAGAGGAAGAGATACCGGCTTTTGACGGCACAGGAGTATAAAAGGACAAATTTACCCGGATAAAACAGGCAAAGATTTGTTGACTTTGGTTTTTTTCTGGTGGATAATGTCTTTAGTGTATTTGCGCATTTGAGCGCATCAATTATCAGGAGGTATTCCATGAATTACAACGAAGTTCTTGCCGCCGCAAGAGAGTGCAGCGGCCCTTACTGCAAAGCCTGTCCCATATGCAACGGCCGCGCCTGCGGCAATGCCATGCCCGGCCCCGGCAGCAAGTTCCCCGGTAATGTGGCAGCACGCAACTACGACAAATGGCAGGAGATCTGCGTCAACATGGACACTCTCTGCCCCAATTATGCCGATCCCGACATAAGCTTTGAGCTTTTCGGCCACAAATTTGCCGCTCCCATTTTTATCGCTCCCATTGGCGCACAGTTGATGCACTATGGCGACAAATACACCGAAAGCGCCTATAACTCCATACTCATAAAGGCCGCTGCAGAATACGGTATCATGGCCCTGACCGGAGATGGCCCTGACCCCAATGTCATAGGCTGCGCTACCGATGATATGTTCAAGGTCGGCGGTATAGGCTGCCCCACCATCAAGCCCTGGAACAAGGAAGCCGTCTTTGCAAAACTGGATATTCTGAAAGAGAAGAACGTTTTCGCCGCCGCAATGGATGTGGACGGTGCGGGACTGCCCTTCCTGAAGGCTATCAACCCCAATGCCGGCAGCAAGAGTGTTGAAGAAATGCGCGAGATAATCGACTATGCAGGTCGCCCCTTCATAATCAAGGGAATTATGACCGTGGCAGGTGCATTGAAGGCTGTTGAAGCCGGTGCTGCCGGTATAGTGGTTTCCAACCACGGCGGCCGCGTTCAGGGCGGCGTGCCCTCCACCGCAGAGGTACTGCCCGCAATAGTTGACGCAGTCAAGGGCAAGCTGACCATCTTTGTGGACGGCGGCATCCGCTCCGGTGTGGACGTGTTCCGCGCACTGGCTCTGGGTGCAGATGCCGTTCTTATCGGACGTCCCGTACTGACCGCAATTTACGGTGCAGCCGAGGAGGGCTTCAGGATATACATGGACAAGATAGTGGGCGAGCTGAAATCCACCATGACCATGTGCGGCGCGGCTTTCCTCAAGGATATAGACCGCAGCAAAATCTGGCTGGGCTGATAAGATTTTTCCAAACTCCCGTGAAAACGGGAGTTTTTTATTGGCTATTTATATATTATGTAAATTATATTACGTATATTGAATTATGTAAGTCTATATATGTAAATTATAATATGTTATCTATTATATGTTAATAATAATATGTAAGTTATTTTATGTATATTAATTTTATAAAAACAAAAGCAACTATCCTGATATAAGGATAGTTGCTTTAAATTATGTTAACTATTTTGGCAGCAAAGGTCGCTCTCAAGCCGCTGGTGTTCCTCAGCTATGATGCGCTCCATTTCCTCCCAGTGCTCCTCCATATCGGAAATGAGCTTGAACTGGGTACGGCAGCGGTCGAGGTTGTGATTTTCCCTGTCAACGGAAAAATACACATCGCCGTTGAGATAGTCGGTAAGAAAGCGCATACCGCACTCTATAGTCATATTATATGCGCCCATGGGCAGCATTCTGACCTCGTTCTCGGTAAGGCTCGGGCAGGCCTCCATAAAGCCCCTTGCAAAGGAGCGGAAAAGCCCTAAATCCAGATTTACTCTGGAAAGGTCAGTCTCGTCCTCGGCGGCGGTGCTGGCGCCAAAGCGGATGGCATCGCCAAAGTCGTGGACAGAGAGCCCCGGCATAACGGTGTCAAGGTCAATGACGCAGATGGCCTTGCGTGTGTTCGCGTCAAGAAGGACATTATTTATCTTGGTGTCGTTATGGGTGGCGCGGATGGGGAGCTCCCCCTGCTCTCTCATGTGCTGGAGAAAACAGGCCTTCTCCTCCCTGTCAAGCACAAAGGCCACTTCACTTTCGACCTGGGCAAGGCGCCCCTTGCAGTCGGCTTTTATGGCTTCCCTGAAAAGGCGGTAACGGTCCACTGTATTGTGGAAGTTCACGATAGTCTCTTCCAGGGTTTCGGCCGGAAACTCGTTTAGGGCAAACTGGAAATTGCCGAAAGCACGGGCGCTCTCTTCAAAATCCTCCGCGCTCTCAGCCTGCTGAAGGCAGATGCTGTTGTCCACAAAGCGATAGGCGCGCCAGCAGCCGCCATGCTCATCATCGTAATAGTTCTTGCCGTCAACGGTGTCAATATAGCTTATCATAGCCATTTTGCCGTCCTGATGCTCTTTAAGAAAGCCGCTGATGGCAGCCATATTGCTCATGATGGCATCCACCTTGGGGAAAACAAACTGATTTACCCACTGGAGTATGTACTTGGCACCGGTATCGGTGGTAATAAGATAGGTCTGATTAATATGTCCGCTCTTTATCTGTTCGCATTTTACCGGAGTTCCGTCGGTAGGAAAATGAAATATTGCCTGCTGCATTCCCTGTCCCTCTGTTCTCTCTTTTATTTTTTACTTATTTGCGGCGTTCCCGCTCTTTTTAAGAAGCAGCACCGGCACTGCCACAGTAAGCAGTACCACAGCCGCCGCAAGATATATGGACGGAGTGGGTACGGATTTGACCTGACCCAAGTCCACATAGGTGCTTTCACTGCCGCGGATGACCGCAGCGCCGATGGCGGGGCCGATGATCATGGGCAAAAGCACCGCAAATATCATGCGGATACCCTGAAAATGACCCACCTTGTCTGCGGGAGTCCAATCCCTTATATTGGCACCGAGAGCCGCCGTCATCATCATGTAGCCGCTCATCATAACTGTTCCGGCTACCATTACAGGCACACTCTCACGGACAAAATACATGCCCACAAGACCTGTCAGCATGACAACAGCCGCCGGTACAGTAAACCGCATTTTTCCGATTTTGTCAATAAATTTTCCCGAAATTACGCTAAAAATCGACGCTAAAATCAACACAACGCCCAAAATAATGGCGTAATCGGTGATGCCAAGGTAATTTTGGATGTAGATGATAAGATAGGGGAAAAACACCTGCACCGCCACGGAGAAAAGGCAGAAGGCGGCAAAGGAGAGATAGAGCTGGGGATTATTTTTTATTACATCCGGACGCAGACCGTAGACGAGATTTTTGAAATAATTATCTTTTCTGGGGCGAAGCTCCGGCGCGTCCTTGACAAGGAAGATGGACAGCACGCCCACCACAGTGACGGCAATGCCGAAGATGGCAAAAAATTCCTTCCATCTGCCCTGCTGGGTCAGACCGTCAAAAAGGCCGAAGATGACCAGCATGGAGATAAGAGGTAAAATGGCCAGCACACTCTCCACGCGCCCGCGGTTTGTATTGTCGGTCACGTCGGTCACGTAGGCGTTGAAGGCCGCGTCATTGGCGGTGCTGCCGAAAAAGGTCATGACGCAGTCGAGCACGATGACCATGATGGCTGCGGCAGCGGCGGCATTGGCACCGGGGAAAAGGCGCTGGGCGTTTTCCGGGGTGATAAGGCCGAAAAGGGCGGTCGCCAGACCCCAAAGTATGTACCCGGCGCAAATGAAGAGCTTGCGTTTGCCCACCCTGTCGGACAGCGCGCCCATGATAAGCGTGGTGGCAGTGGCGGCAAAGGCGGACCAGGCTACCATTGAGGCAATATATCCGGGGTCTGTGGAAATGGTGTTATACAAAAACACATTGAAGTACATATTCTCAATGGTCCACGCAAACTGACCGAAGAGCCCTATGAGCACAAGGGCAAGCCATTTTTTTGCGCCAAGTTTTGAAGCCATAATTTCCGCTCCCTTTCTCTTTCTATTTATATATCTCACCGTACACGAAAAGCCGACCCTTCCGGGATGAGCCGCCTGTTCCGGTGATCTGCCCCTTGCCGCTGCCGCGAAGGGAGAGAATATCCCCCTCCCGCACCGGCGCATCCACTTTCGTTACCTCTTTATAATTGAGGGTCAGTCTGCCCTCATTTATCTGCCGGGCGCACTCGGAACGGCTGAGACTGAAAAGCCCCGCTGCCACCGCGTCAAGGCGCATGCTCATGACAGAAAAGCTCACTTTCTTCACCTTGCGATCTATCTCAGGCAGGCTTGAAAGTTCCAGTCTCTCACATTTTACGCCGCAGCGGCCTACCTTTTCTATGCCCAGAAGATGCTCCAGCACACTCGGCAGGCACAGCACATAGGCCGTATTGTCCACCGCGCGGATATCCCCCAGCCATTCCCGCCCTATGCCCATGCCGAGGATAGAGCCCATATAGTCCCTGTGTCCGGGAGTACCGAAATGGGCAGTTATCTTCATGGCGGAGATATATTCGGACACATCAAAGCTCTCCTCATCCATATAGTATGGCAGAAAGAAAGCCACGGTGCGCTCGCAGTCGGTCTGACCGCCGGAGAAAACAAGGGTACAGTCGCTTCTGTGCTTCGCCCAGAGGGATATTTCATAGCTCTCGGCGGGGGTGAGAAAATTCGTATGTGTCAGGGTGCAGCTTTTTTCACAGCGGGCGCGGAGATCCTCCGCCCGTTTTATAAGTTCACTGTTTTCCATCTTTCAACAAAGTTCTGTGGGCAGAGAGATTGGTTTTGCTGAGAACCTGCTCTATCTGCTCCAAGGTCCACTCCAATTCCTTGGAAAATTCACCGGAGGATGTGCGCAGCACACCGGAGCGCATGGCAGAGACACGGATAAGATTATCGCTGGTAATAACGCGGACGGAGTAGTTTTTGCCTATTTCGTCCAGAAGCCGCTCAATATAAACATCCGCTGTCTCCCCGTCCTTGGTGTAGGCCACGTGGATATTGTGGTATTCAAGCTTTGAACCGGGGCTGCCGGGGTTTCTGTAGCCGTCAAAGACCAGTACCAGCTTTGCCTTTGTATAGCCGGCATAGCTTGAAAGTATATCCATAAGTCTGCCGCGGGCAAGGTCAAGACGCTCTTTGGCAAGGGCTTTAAGCTCATCCCAGGCAAAGATAAGGTTATAGCCGTCAACAATGATATAGTCTTTTTTATTGCTGATGGTGACGGGCCTTTCGGGGGCTTCATTCCTGAAAGGGGCATTGTATACAGGCCGCTTTATCGGGCCAAACTCCCGCTCCATGATGGCCTCCAGCTCACGCTCGTCTATATCCAGACTGGGTCTCCTCCTCACAGGGGGTGCAGTTGAGAGTCTTTCCGCAAGCACGCTTTCAAGGTGCATATACTCGCGCACCTTGTCCCACTTTATGGTCACAGCGCCGCCATGGGCGCAGAATACGGAGTCTGCCGGGTTGTCCACATCGGCCTCGGCGCTGTAGCCGATGCTCTCCACAACGGCCTGCTGGTTTTTGCAGGGTCTGTAGCCGTCGGGTTTGAGGGAAAGGCGGCCTCTGCCATGGGTATAGGCCACAAGCTCCTCCATATAGTCGCTCATGGCAGCAACGGGGGCGTGGCCTGTAAGCCTCGTCATATCCCCTGCGTCCTCAGTGGGTTCTATATGCCCGTTCATGGCGCGGATATCGGAAATGGCGCGGCCTATCTGCTCGGGCGGCACATCCATGGTGAAGGCATAATAAGGCTCCAAAAGCACGCTTTTGGCCTGCATAAGTCCCTGACGGATGGCCCTGTAGGTGGCCTGACGGAAATCGCCGCCTTCGGTGTGCTTTATATGGGCCCGGCCTGCGCCAAGGCTTATTTTAATGTCAGTAATGGGTGAGCCGGTGAGCACGCCGGGGTGGCTGCGCTCCAGCACGTGGGTGAGGATAAGCCGCTGCCAGTTACGGTCCAGCTCGTCCTCGCTGCAAAGGGTATCCACCACGATGCCGCTGCCGCGGGGCAGAGGCTCCAGAATAAGGTGCACCTCCGCATAGTGGCGCAAAGGCTCAAAGTGACCCATGCCCTCCACACGGTTTTCAATGGTCTCCTTATAGAGAACTCTGCCTGCATCCAGTGCGACCTCCACGTCAAAGCGGTCCTTCACCAGTCTTTTGAATATTTCCTGCTGCACCCTGCCCATAAGGTGGACGCATATGCCGCCGCGCCTTGTGTCCCGGAGGATACGGAAAAGGGGCTCTTCCTCCTGCAAAAGCATGAGCTTTGGCAAAAAAAGCCTTTGATCCACTTTCGGGGGCAAAATCACATTGTAGCTCATCACAGGCTCGAGAATAGGTGCGGGCGCATCCTTTTCCGCACCCAGCCCCTGACCGGGCCAGCTCTCGCTGAGGCCCAGCACAGCGCAGACCTGACCTGCGCTCACGCTGTCAACGGCGGTGAATTTATTGCCGGAGTAGAGGCGAAGCTGGTTTACCTTTTCTTCCCGTTCCTCGCCCTGTTCGTTTTTGTATTTGAGAAGTGAGCGGACCTTAAGCTCCCCGCCGGTGAGCTTGACAAAGCTCATGCGCTGGTTTTGGGTGTCCCTTGCTATTTTGAATACCTTTGCGCCAAATTCTTCAGTGTAGTCCTGCGGGAGGGTATATTTATCAAGGGCATACAAAAGCGCGTCCACACCGTCGGTTTTAAGCCCGGAGCCGAAAAAGCAGGGGTGGAGCTTGCAGTCGCGCACAAGCTGGGCTATATCGGCATCGTCGAGGCTGCCGTTTTCAAGATAGCGCTCCATAGCCTTTTCGCTGCACATGGCGGCGCTCTCCATCCAGACCTCTTCCGCCGCGCTGAAATCCACACAGCTTTCTCCAAGCTGTGCAAGAATATCCGCTGTGATAGCCTTACGGTCACAGACGGGCAGATCCATTTTTGTTACAAATATAAAGGTGGGAATATGGTAGTTTTCAAGCAGCTGCCAGAGAGTGCGGGTATGGGCCTGCACACCGGCTGTACCGCTGAGAGCCAGCACGGCGTAATCCATCACCTGCAAAGCCCGCTCAGCTTCGCCGGAAAAATCCACGTGGCCGGGGGTGTCAAGCAAAGTTATGGCAGTATCGCCCAGCTCAAGCATGGCCTGCTTGGAGAATATGGTTATGCCCCGCTCACGCTCAAGCTCATGGGTGTCAAGAAAGCTGTCTCTATGGTCTACACGGCCCAGCTTTTTTATCCTGCCGGAGAGGTAGAGCATGGCCTCGCTGAGAGTGGTTTTCCCCGCGTCAACGTGGGCAAGGATGCCGACGCAGATATTCTTTTTTGCGCCCTCTTTCTTCGTATCCAACGGAAAGTTCCCCTCTTGGCCAAATTTAACCTAAGTATTATATCATAATAGCACAAAATAGTCGAGATGTGAAAGTACACTTAAGTCGGATACATGGTTATAATCTCCCTATGCACTTGACATTTCACTATAATTACAGAAACGTTTCATTTTCCACCATGTTAATGGCCTGTTCTTTGGGGAGTTAACATAATCTGTTAACCCTATGAAAATAATTTAAATTTTCTTGAAACTTTGACTACCCATTTTGTAAAATGTGTGTTATAATTTAGTATCTATAATTATGTCCCTGCGCAAAATACAAAATCAATCTTCTTTACAGGAGGACTTATATATCATGAAGAAAATTCTGGTTCTTGAGGATGAATCCAATATCCGCAGTTTTGTGGTCATCAACCTGCGGCGCAGCGGCTATGAGCCCATTGAGGCGGAAAACGGCGCAATGGCGCTGGAGAAGCTGAAGGTCAACCCGGATATCTGCCTTGCGCTTCTGGACGTTATGCTGCCGGATATTGACGGTTTTGAGGTCTGCCGCCGCATACGCGCCACAGGCTCCAAGATGGGCATTATCATGCTCACTGCCAAGAGCCAGGAGATCGACAAGGTCACCGGGCTTATGACCGGCGCCGACGACTATGTTACCAAGCCCTTCTCCCCCGCCGAGCTTACCGCCCGTGTGGACGCACTTATCCGCCGCCTGGGCGTGGGTGACGACGAAAAGTCCAGCTCTGAGATATCCAGCGGGCCTTTCCTGCTCAACACCAGAAACCGCACCCTTGAAAAGGACGGTCAGCGGCTGAAGCTTACGCAGATAGAGTATATGCTGATGAAGCTTTTCATGGAAAACCCCGGCAAGGCCATGTCCAGAGAGGACATTCTCGCCGCAGTGTGGGGCAACACCTTCACCGGCGAGCTTAAAACCGTGGACGTGAACATCCGCAGACTCCGCATCAAGATAGAGAGCGATCCCACCGAGCCTGAGTATCTGACAACCGTTTGGGGTTACGGCTACAAGTGGGGCTATTGATTCAACAATCTGTGTTCAGGAAGTAGACTTAAATGTTCAAATCACTTAAAAGTCAGCTTTTTGTGTCGTCAGCCATTGCCGTCGTGCTGCTTATCCTTGGCATCGTGTTTACCACAAGAGGCTACAGTGCTCTGGGCATAATCGTGATGATGCTCAGCTGCTCATACCTTGTTCTGCTGAATATCTGGTTTTACGTATGCGTGTCCGGCCCTATCAGTGAGCTTACGGTTTTTGCAAGAAAAATCGCAGAGGGCCGCTACGGTTTACAGATGGAGGACAAGTTTGTAAACGAGCTTGGCTCTTTGACCTCCGAGATAAACAATATGTCCGAAAAGGTGGCAATGGCGGAAAAATCCCGCGTTGAGTTCATATCCCAGGTATCACATGAGCTGCGCACTCCCTTGACTGCCATCACCGGCTGGGCGGAGACCATCGCCTATGACCCTGCCGTGCAGAACGATTCCCTCCGGGGCATAAATATTATCTCCAAGGAAGCGGAAAGACTCACCGGCATGGTGGCAGAGCTGCTGGAGTTTACCAGAATTCAGGACGGGCGCTTCAACCTTAATGTGGAGCTTATCGACATCACCGCAGAGCTGGAGGATGCCCTCTTCACATATGGGGAGCTTGTCCGTCAGGCAGGCATGGAGATCAATTACACCGAGCCTCCCTCTGAGATCCCGCTTATCCCCGGCGATCCCGAAAGGCTCAAGCAGGTATTCCTCAACATTCTGGACAACGCCGCAAAGCACGGCAACGAGGGGGAAAAGCTGGATGTTTCCATCAGCGCCGTATCCTCCGGCGTACACATTGTATTCCGCGACTATGGCCGCGGCATACCCGAAGGCGAGCTGAGCCACGTAAAGGAAAAGTTCTACAAGGGCAGCTCAAAAAACCGCGGCACGGGCATCGGTCTTTCCGTGTGCGACGAGATAATCACCCGTCACGGCGGAGTGCTGGATATCCGCACCCCCGAAGGCGGCGGCTGTCAGATATCCATACTGCTGCCCCTTACCGCAGGCTGAATTGTTTTCAATTTATTCCATTCTGTGACCGGGAATTGTTGTATCATAGATAAATCTTTTTATATACAAGGTGAAGTTAATGTCAAAAAATCAGAACAGTTGTTCCTTCCGCACTTCCATAGGCGGTCAGGCCCTTATGGAAGGTATTCTTATGCGCGGCCCTAAAAAGCAGGCAATAGTATGCTGCACCGCCGAGGGCCTTGTGGAAAAGGTGGAGGAGCTGAAGGTCGTCAAGGAAAGATTTCCCATCCTCGGCTGGCCCTTCATACGCGGTCTTTTCATTTTCCTTTCGTCCATGATAAACGGCATGAAAGCTCTTATGTACTCTGCCGACCTTATCCCCATCGAGCAGGCCGGTGAGCCGGACAAGCTCGACCAGTGGATAGAGGCCCACTTTTCCGAGGAAAAGGCCAAGGACATCATAATCGGCGTTGCGGTCGTGATGGGCATTGCCCTGTCCCTGTTCCTCTTCATTTTTCTGCCTGCCTTCATCGTGGGCATTATTGAGCCGCTTACCGAAAACTACGTGATACGAAACCTGTCCGAAGGTCTTGTGCGCGTGGTGATACTGCTTATCTACATGAAGCTTTGCTGCATGGTCCCGGATGTGAAGCGTATGTTCTCATACCACGGGGCAGAGCATAAGACCATCTTCTGCTATGAGCACGGCAAGGAGCTGACCGTTGAAAACGTGCGGGGCGAGTCCCGCTTCCACCCCCGCTGCGGCACAAGCTTTCTGCTGGTCGTGGTAGTGGTGAGTATTCTTGTAAACTCCGTTGTCCGGGTGGACAACACCTTTGCACGCATGGGCTGCCACCTTTTGCTGCTGCCTGTGGTCGTGGGCATCAGCTATGAGATAAACCGCTGGTGCGGCAAGCATGACAATATTCTTTCCGCCGTACTCTCCGCACCGGGCAAGTGGCTGCAGCACATCACCACTTACGAGCCGGACGACAAGATGATCGAGTGCGCCATACGCGCAATGGAGCTTGTCATTCCCGAAGAGGAAGGCAGCGACGAGTGGGGTAACTGAAGCAAAGCGCAGAGAAATTGAGGATAAGCAATGAACACATATAACGACATCTATCTCTCAACCAGAAACCTGCTTCGGCAAAGCGGCGTTGAGGGCTATAACCTTGAGGCAAAGCTGCTTGTTGCAGCTGCTGCCGGCAAGACTGTGTCCCAGTTGCTCAGGGACATGAACCTCTACACCAGCAAGGCCATTGAGGAGAAAGTGGAGGGATATACGGCCCGCCGCCTCAAGGGTGAGCCGGTGGCATATATCACCGGCGTGTGGGAGTTTTACGGGCTGCCCATCATAACCACTCCCGATGTGCTCATCCCCCGGATGGACACGGAGGTGCTCATAGACCTTGCCAAGGAGCTGCTTGTGGGTGTGAAGATGGACGCAAGGATACTGGACCTTTGCTGCGGCAGCGGCTGCATCACCTGCGCTATCGGGCACGAGCTGCCAGCCAGCCGCCTTGTGGCGGTGGACATCAGCGCAAACGCCCTTGACGTGTGCAAAAGGAACATCGCTGCAAACCGCATGGAGGGCAGGGTAATATGTGTTCAGACCGATGCGCTCTCCTCTCCCCCGCTGGGCATCGGGGAGTTTGACATGATAATCTCAAATCCCCCCTACATAGCAAGCAAGGAAATCCTCACGCTGGACACTTCCGTGCGCGACCACGAGCCTACATGGGCGCTGGACGGCGGCGAGGACGGGCTGAAATTTTACAAGGCGATAATAAAATACTGGAAATCCCTGCTGCGCCCCGGCGGTCACCTCATCTTCGAGGTGGGCGAGGGTCAGGCTGCGGAGGTGGCGGAAATGCTGCGCTACGCAGGCTTTGACCATGTGGGCACAAGGAAGGACACTCTCGGAGTGGAAAGAGCCGTTTACGGCAGAATGTAAGTTGAGGAGGAAAAAAGATGGCAGAGAAGAAAAAAGTCCCGGCTGTTGTGTCAAGCGCCGGAAGCGACAGAAAAAAAGCTCTTGAAACCGCTATTGCAAAGATAGAAAAGGACTACGGCAAGGGAACCATCATGCGCCTTGGCGACGATATCTCCGTCAATGTTGAGGCTCTGTCCACAGGCTCCCTGGCGCTGGATCTGGCGCTGGGTATCGGCGGACTTCCCAAGGGCCGTATCATTGAGATATACGGGCCTGAGGCTTCCGGTAAGACGACACTTGCTCTCCACGCTGTTGCCTCCGCCCAGAAAGCGGGCGGCGACGCGGCCTATATCGACGTTGAGCACGCGCTCGAGCCTGCCTACGCCCAGCAGCTGGGCGTGGATATAAACAGCCTCCTTATCTCCCAGCCGGACACCGGTGAGCAGGCGCTGGACATTGCCGAGTCTCTGGTGCGCTCCGGCGCTGTGGATATAGTGGTTGTGGACTCCGTTGCCGCCCTTATCCCCAGAGTGGAGCTTGAAGGCGAAGTGGGCGACACCGTTGTGGGCGCTCTGGCAAGACTGATGAGCCAGGCCATGAGAAGGCTGGCCGGTGCTATCTCCAAGAATAACTGCACCGTCATCTTCATTAACCAGCTCAGACAGAAGATAGGCGTCATGTACGGCAACCCTGAGACCACCCCCGGCGGTCTGGCCCTCAAGTACTACGCCAGCGTCCGTATTGACGTGCGCCGTATTGAGACCCTGAAGGCCAACGGCGAGATGATAGGCAACCGCACCCGTGCGAAGGTGGTAAAGAATAAGGTCGCTCCCCCCTTCCGCGAGGCCGAGTTTGACATCATGTACGGAGAGGGTATCTCCAAGCTGGGCGAGATAGTTGACCTTGCCGTGAAGCTTGAGATAATCGACAAGGCCGGCGCATGGTTCACCGTCAACGGTCAGCGCGTTCAGGGCAAGGATGCCGTGAAGGAGTATCTTGTCAACAACCCCGATGTCTGCGACAAGATAGAGCAGGAAGTGCGCGACAACGCATACAAGCTCAGCCCCAGAGCGCAGAAGGCCGCCGCAAAGGCCGCTGCCAAGCCCGTGGATGTGAGCGCCGCGGATTTTGAAGAGTAAAATAGTCAGGGGCTTTGCCCCTGACTGAAATATATTTTATGTTTATAACCAACATTCGTCAGACTTCCCCCGGCAGGCTGACTGTCACTTTTGAGGACGGCAGCGAGGTAAAGACTACTCTTGGCACTGTGACCGACCTGCGGCTTTTTTCCGGGCGGGACATGGAAAATGAGCTCTATGAGGAATTCATTCTCTCCTCCCGCCGCTCTCTTGCAAGGGAGCGGGCTTTGGAAATACTGTCCCGCCGCTCCATGAGCCGCTATGAGCTTAAAAAGAAGCTCATTGAAAAAGGCGAGGATGAGGACATTGCCGAGTACTGCGCCGCATGGCTTGCCGACAATGGGCTTATCAACGATGAGTCCTATGCTCAGGCTCTGGGCAGGCACTATGCCGCAAAGGGCTTCGGCCCGGGTCGATTGAAAGCGGAGCTTTCAAAGCGGGGCATAGACCGCCAGCTTTGGGAGGAAACTCTTGAGAATATGCCTGTGAACGAGGGGAAGATGGATAAGTTCATCGCCGCAAGACTGAAAGACCCCACGGACAGAGAACAGGTGCGCAAGGTAAGCGCGGCGCTTTTCCGCCGTGGTCACTCATGGGATGAAATACGCGCCGCACTCAGCCGCTTTGAGTGCGAGGCGGAATTTGAAGATTAGTATTAGAGGAACGCAATGGAAAACACTTTTGCTTTGGTGTCGCTGGGCTGCGCCAAAAACCTTGTCAACAGTGAGCAGATGCTCTACCTGATGGACGAGGCCGGTTTCCACCTTGTGCCGGAAGCCGAGGGGGCAGACCTTGTGATAATCAACACCTGCGGCTTTATAGACGCAGCAAAGAGCGAGGCCATAGACACCATACTGGAAATGGCGGAGCTTAAAAGAGAAGGCAGTCTGGGGGGGATCATCGTCACCGGCTGTCTCCCGGAAAGATATAAGGACAGCATACTCGCCGAGCTGCCGGAGATCGACGCCGTTCTGGGCGTTGGCAGCTTTGCGGATATAGTGGCGGCGGCAAACACCGTTATCGAGGGCAGAAGTCTCAGCCTCTTTGCCGACAACAGCGCCGCTATTGACGAAATACCCCGCGTGGTATCCACCGGGCCGGGCTGGGCATATCTGAGAATTGCCGAGGGTTGCAACAACTTCTGCGCCTTCTGCGCCATTCCCTACATCCGCGGCCGCTACCGCTCCAGAAAGATGGAGAACATCCTTGAGGAAGCAAGGGAGCTGGCTGCAAGGGGCATAAAGGAAATTATCGTAATTGCTCAGGACATTACCCGCTACGGCACGGATATCTACGGCAAGCGCTCTCTGGCTGAGCTTTGCCGGGAGCTTTCGGAGATTGAGGGCATTGAGTGGATAAGACTTCACTACCTCTATCCCGACCAGTTTGATGACGAGCTTATTGACGAGATCGCCACAAACGATAAAATCGTAAAATATCTGGATATCCCTATCCAGCACATAAATGACGGTATTCTCAAGGCCATGAACCGCAAGGGCACAGGTCAGGAGATAAGGGAGCTTTTCAAAACGCTGAAAGAGCGCATCCCCGGACTTGTGCTGCGCACCAGCCTTATCGCCGGTCTCCCCGGAGAGGGCGAAAAAGAATTTGAAGAGCTGTGCGAGTTTTTGAAGGAAGCTCGCATCCAGCGTGTTGGCGTGTTCCCCTTCTCCCCGGAAGAGGGTACACCGGCTGCAAAGATGGCCCATGTGGACAGCTCAGTTGCCGAAAAGCGCGCTGCACTTATAATGGAGCTTCAGGACCCCATAATGGAGGACTTCTGCCAGAGCTTCGTGGGGCAGACCATCCGGGTGCTCTATGAGTACTATGACGTGGAAAGCGGCTACCATGTGGGCAGAAGCTATGCCGACTCTCCCGATATTGACGGGCAGGTGCTCTTCTCCGGCGTATGCAAAGAGGGCGAGATAGCGGACGTACTTATTACCAGAGCCGAATACGGGCTTTTGTACGGCGAGGAGGTCTGAACATGAATACTGCCAATAAGCTGACCATGCTGAGAGTTTTGCTCATCCCGGTATTTCTGGTGCTGGCCTATTCCGGTCAGAACACCTGGGCCTTTTTGGTTTACATAACTGCGTGTTTCACTGATTTTCTTGACGGATACATCGCAAGAAACTATAATCAGACCACAAACTTCGGCAAGTTCATGGATCCGCTGGCCGACAAGGTGCTGGTGCTGGCAGCCATGTGCTACTTTGTGGACTTCGGCTTTATGCCCGGCTGGGCTGTGGCTATCGTGCTGTTCCGGGAGTTTGCCGTGTCCGGCATGCGCCTTATCGCCGTGGAGCAGGGCAAGGTCATCGCCGCGGCCTGGTCCGGTAAGATAAAGACCGCCTGCACCATGATATGCCTTTGCGCCATGCTTCTTTTCTGGCGCCATGAGTTTGTACGCATCGGTTCCACCGCGCTTATTCTTATAACCACGGTGTATTCCGGCATCGAATATTTCTGGAAAAATAAGGACGTTTTCAAAAACGCCCAGTGAAGGAGGAAAACTTATGTATATATACAATTCCGCAAGCCGCAAAAGAGAGGAATTTATACCCAATGACCCCAATCTGGTCAAGATGTACACCTGCGGCCCTACCGTGTACCATTTTGCTCATATAGGCAATCTGCGCTCCTACATCATGGAGGACATTCTTGAAAAGTACCTGCGCTTTGCCGGATACAACGTAAAGCGCGTCATGAACATCACCGACGTGGGCCATCTCTCCTCCGACGCTGACGAGGGCGAGGACAAGATGCTCAAGGGCGCAAAGCGCGAGAACAAGTCGGTCATGGAGATCGCAAAATTCTACACCGACGCTTTCTTTGCCGACTGCGCCAAGCTCAACATCAAGACCCCCGATGTGGTAGAGCCTGCCACCAACTGCATTGACGAGTACATCAACATCATTTCCACCCTGCTTGAGAAGGAATACGCCTATGTTGCAGGCGGCAACGTGTACTTTGACTCGTCAAAGCTTGATAAGTACTATGTTTTCAACGACTTCAACGAGGAAGACCTGGCCGTGGGCGTGCGCGAGGGTGTCGAGGAAGACAGCAACAAGCGCAACAAGAACGACTTTGTGCTCTGGTTCACCAAGTCCAAGTTTGAAGATCAGGCCCTGAAATGGGATTCCCCCTGGGGCGTGGGCTATCCCGGCTGGCACATTGAGTGCTCCGGCATTTCCATGAAGCATCTGGGCGAGGAGCTGGACATCCACTGCGGCGGCATTGACAACGCATTTCCCCACCACACCAATGAAATTGCCCAGTCCGAGGCATTTCTTGGCCACAAATGGTGCAAATACTGGATGCACGTGCTCCACCTGAACACCAACTCCGGTAAGATGAGTAAGTCCAAGGGCGAATTTCTCACCGTTTCTCTCCTTGAGGAAAAGGGCTATGATCCCCTTGCCTACCGCTTCTTCTGCCTGCAGAGCCACTACCGCAAGAGCCTTGTGTTCTCCTGGGAAAATCTGGACAACGCCCAGACCAGCTACAACAAGCTCATAAGCCGTATCGCCGCTCTCAAGCCCGGTGAGGGTACTATAGATGTGGAGGCCTACTCCCAGCTGAAGGAAAAGTTCTCCGCCGCTATGGACAACGACCTGAACAGCTCCCTTGCCGTCACCGCCCTTTACGATGTGCTCAAGGCCAAGACAAATGACGCCACCAAGCTGGCTCTTATCGCAAGCTTTGACACTGTTCTGAGCCTTGATCTGCTGGCAAAGGCAGATGCCAAGCGGGAGGCCATGAAGAAGGAAGCCGCCGCTACCGCAGCAAGCTTCAGCATCATCTCCGAGTCCGGCGAGGAAAACGCCGAGATCACTGCAAAAATTCAGGCACGTCAGGACGCAAAGAAGGCCAAGAACTTTGCCGAAGCCGACCGCATCCGTGACGAGCTGAAGGCCGAGGGCATTGAGATAACCGATATCCCCAACGGCGCAAAGTGGAAGAGAGTTTGATTTAATTCAAAAACAGCCGGTTTCCCGGCTGTTTTTTATGCTTTCTTTACATTTGATTTTTATTGGAGTATACTGTGCTGGCAATATCGGGAAGTAAAAGAGGTGCGGTAAAATGAAAAAGAGAGCTGTACGTTGGAGTCTTATCTGCTTTCTGACCTATCTTTCCGCGTATCTGTGCCGGGTTAACTTCTCAGCTGCCCTCACTTCGCTGAGCCTTGCACGTGGGCTGGACTATGAGCTTTTGGGTACAGCCGGTGCGGCCTTTTTCGCCGTGTACGCCGTGGGTCAGTTGTTCAACGGCTTTCTTGGCGACCATCTGCACCCGGTGCGTTTTATCATTATTGCTCTGATCGGTACTGCCGCCTGCAACATCGCCGTGGCCTTTGCAAAGAGCTACTTTCTTATACTCATCTTCTGGGCGGCAAACGGCTATTTCCAGTCGGTATTCTGGTGCATCCTCATAAGGCTTCTTTCCATGGTGACCGATGAGGAAGCTTTTGGCAGCGCATCGGTTCTGATGTCCTGCGCCAATCCCACAGGCTATCTTATTTCATGGTGCGTGCTGGCGCCGGTGTTCGGAAATATGAACGTTGCGCTTTTCTTTCTTATCCCCGCCGTCACGGCGCTGCCCATGATGCTTTTATGGACAAATAAATCTCCGCTTTTACCCACCGGTCACACGCTTCCCCTCTCTGCAAATTCTCTGAGCGCAGATCTCAGGCGTATTTTTGCGCTTTTGAAAAGAGAGCGGCTTTTGCTGCTGCCCGCAGTGCTCATATGCCTTGGGCTTGTAAAAGAGGGCATAACCTTTTGGGTGCCGACCATTATACGCAGCTTTTCAAAGGGCGCGTCCTACACCACGGCAGCACTGGCGCTGCTGCCTCTGGCAAGCTTTGCCGGTACGCTGGCGGCAAAGCGGCTTTTGAAGGTGCTCAGCCACAGGCCATACACAGTCGTGCGGATGAGCTTTATTATCATGATACCTGTATGTGCGCTCTGCCTTATCCCCTTGGGCGCTTTCGTGCTTTTGCCCTTGTGCCTTGTGTCGGCGCTGGCCTGCTGTGCAAACACTGTGCTTTTGTCCTTTATTCCCATGCACTACCTCAGCGAGGATGCAGTCAGCTCTCTTGTTGGGCTTTTTGACTTCTGCTCGTACATGGGTGCGGCTCTGTCCACCTATGTGCTGGGTTCGCTGATGGAAGGGCGCGGAGTGGAGGCGATGGCCCTTGTGTGGGTGGCTGCCGCCGCCACAGCGAGCATCCTGCTAATTGTAAAACATCTTAAATCGGAGAGAAGTTCCGTAAAAAGCTGAAATACGAGACTGTCAAAAAACTTGAACCGCACCAGATTGTGCGGTTCAATGTGCCTGATCTTTTTATTCTTCAATACATATGCAGTAGTCCGCTTCCTTCATGGCCCTGAAGCTGCGGTTATTGACCTTCCCCATGTCCTCTGTGACCTTTATCTCCCTGCGGCTGTCGGCATGATACACGCAGCAGAGCTTTCCATCCTCCTGAATGTAAAACCAGCGATAATAGCGGTCTTCGTTCAGGTAATCGTAGCTGTCAAAGCAGGGAAAGCGCTCCGTCACCTCAAAGACCTGACGGCCATATATATCCCGGTAGAAGCCGTCTTTTTCACATTTTTCGGAACTGAGCTGGCTGATGTCCTTATACTTTTTACCCGCCGCCTCAAAGCCTGAGTCCACCGTAAATTCGTGCACGCTCTCCTGAGGCTGCCTTGCTGCCTTGCCATTTTCAAGCCAGGTGACAATGTTTGTAAAGCTCACATACGGGCCGGGGTCTTTTTGTGCGGTGATCTGCAAAAGGATATCTGATTTTTCCAGCATTTTGTCTCCCCTCCTGAAATTCAAAACCGGGTACAGCCGCTTTGCAAGCATGGCTGCGAGAAATATTTTTATGCCGTCCGGCACAATATAGGGTAGCACGCAGAGAGCCAGAATCATCCCCATGCCGCGCTCCCCCTGTGTATACACCAGCGCGTACCACAGCGTCCCGCTCACATAACAAAGAATAATCCCCAGAGCCATTGACAAAATAAGGGAGCGCATCGTTCTGCCATGCTTTTCCACCCGATGGCCTACCACTGCCGCAGTGAGGAGAAAGCCGAAGATATATCCCCCGCCTGCACCCAGCAGCACACCCATGCCGCCCCTGAAAAGGGAAAACACCGGCAGCCCCACAGCACCGAGGAGAATATACAGTAAAACGCACCACATACCTCCCCGAAGCCCCAGAAGCGCCGCCAGAAGGCAGACGGCAAAGCTCTGCATGGTGACAGGCACACTAAGGGGAATACTCAACCATGCACACACGCATATTAGCGCCGTACCCAAGGCAATATATGTAATTTCCCGTATATCAAGCCTGTTTTTCATAACTTAGAATGTAAAATAAAACTTGCCTCTTGTCAAGCTTGCAGGATAAGCTTATGATGTCTACGTGATCCAAGGGGGAGGTTTTTGCATGGGAGAAATATTATCTGATATATGGGTAAAGATGCTGCACTTTTACGAGGGCAGCCTGCACGATATAAACCATTTCATAAAAGTGCACAGCTTTGCAAGGCTCATCGGCGAAAAAGAGGGGCTTTCCGGCGAGGCTATGGATATTCTTGAGTGTGCCGCAATAGTGCATGATATCGCCTGCCCCCTGTGCCGTGAAAAGTACGGCAGCGCAAGGGGCGATTTGCAGGAAGCGGAGGGCATGCCCATGACGGAGGAATTTTTGGCCGAATTTACCCTGCCGGAGAGCTTTGTGGAGCAAGTTGTATGGCTTGTGGGACACCATCACCAAGAAGATTGCGTCCAGCGTATTGAGCACCGCATACTCCTTGAGGCGGACTACCTTGTAAATGCCCACGAGAGCGGGTACAGTGAAGAAATGATAAGGCTGGCGGAGAAAGATTTCTTCCGCACAAAAACCGGAAAAGAGCTATTAAACAGCATGTACATAAAAAAATCTGATGGCTGAACCATCAGATTTTTTTCGTTTTAAGTTCTTCGTTCACACTTCGGGCAATCTGGAAAAAAAGCTTATAGGTTTCATACATCTCCTCACGGCACACAAAGCCGTGCTGAACGTGAGTGTCAAAATCAAGGGGCACACCCACATAGCCGGGAAAGCCCTGGGCTATTTCTTCTGTTCCGGAGTATATGGCAAAATTGTTCATGCCATCTATGACGGCAAAGCGGTCATTCTCCACATAATCAAGTTGAATGTTAATTCCCACACTGTCCAGATACAACTTTGTATACGCAGTGAGATTTCCGGCATTTTTCTGCACCATTATACGGCAGCCTTCAAGGTCTTCCGGCAATATGCTTTTCCTTCTCGCCAAAGGGTGATACTCACTCATGATATAGCAGGTCTGTACATCTGAAAGATGCTCAAAGTGTATCCCCTTGGGGCAAAGTCCGTCAACAGTGTGATGCTCTATAATGTCATACCGCAAATTCATAAAATCTTCAAACCATTGTTCATAATGGTCATCCGGGACAAACTCCACCGTTATACCAGTCTGGCGGGTAAACTCTGCGCTTGTGCGCTCCATTAGCTTGGGTACCACCACGTTGTTGGAGGCCGGAATACGTACGGTTGTCTCCGCGCGGCTGGCAAGCCCACAGCGCATAAGGGTATGCTCATATATTTCAAGCATCTGTTTTGCTCCGGTGAGAAACTCCTTTCCGGAAACAGTGAGACGGATGCCTTTTTTATCCCTTAAAAGCAGCTTACTGCCCACTTCCTCTTCCAGCAAATTCATCTGCTGCAAAAGAGCCTGCGGCGAGATAAATAGCTCCGCAGCGGCAGCCGTAACGCTGCCCGCTTGTGCAACTGTTATAAAAGATTGTAGCCATTTGTTGTTCATTTTATCCCCCTGTAACAAGTCAAAACTTACTACTATGTTCCAATAAAACTGTTTTAATTTTAACAATCATCCTGCTATCATATTAGCAGAAAGCCGTTGAGCTGTCAATGTTTTAATGGGAAACCAAAGTCCGTTCAGCTTGAGGCAAATCAAAAAATTCTGACAAGAAAAAATTAGGAGGAAACAAAAATGGCAGACAAGAAATTCGCAGTAGGTTCTTTCCATCACCAGATGACCACAGTCAAGAATATGGACGAGGCAATCCACCTCTACCGTGATGTTCTGGGTCTTGACCTGATGAGCCGCATAATTGTTCCAAACGACGCTCTCCCCTCATCCGTTGGCGGTGATGAGGTATGGGGCGACGGTTCCCAGAACGTATGGGAAATCGCCACTCTGGACAACGGCAAGGGCGCACCCATCGAGCTTTGCCACCCCATCTATCCCCCCGTTGTGCTCGTAGACAAAACCACCGACTACGGCTTCACCGGCCACACCGAGCAGGGCTTTGCAGTTGAAGATATCAACGGTTGGTACGACTGGATAGTGGAAAACGGCTACGTGCCCCAGAGTAAGCCCTGGGAAGCTGCTCCCGGCTGCTACACTTTCGTGTTCTACGACAAGGAAGGCAACATCATCCAGCTTTACGAGGATCCCGCTCAGCCCGCTATCCCCGCATGGACTTCTGTCCCCGGTATGCCTGTGGGTATGGACTTCCGTTCTCCCGAACAGAAGGCAATGGCCGAGAAGACCTACAAGTAAGTTGTACATTCTTTTGAAAGGAGCACTTACATGAAAATTCTTCGCTTTGACCATTTGCACCTGAGCCCCGCAGATTTCGGCAAATTCAACGAGAGCTTTCAAAAGTTCATGGGTTATGACTATCTTATGAATATGCCAATGGACCAGTACGGCACCAAGGTGGCCTATGAGCCTTTCCCCATCGGTGTTGAGGCTTTTCAGGTGACTGATACAACAAAGAGCGTTTCTGCCAAGGTTGCATCCGAAAATCCCGGCGTATTCTGCCTGAGCTTCAGAGTTGAAAATCTTGCCGAGGCCATAAAAGAAATGGAGGAAAAGGGCTGGAAGATGCTTGAGTACATCGACAACGCCCCCATTCTCGAGGCTCTCTTCGACACCAAGGCAGACATGGGCATCTACATTGAGCTGGTGGAGACTCCCTTTGACGATCTTCGCGCCATGAGCGCCATGATGGCTCAGCAGTAAAAACACAATCAGGGTGAAGCAATGCTTCGCCCCGATAATTACACAACAAATATTTAAAGGAGATATATTTATGTGGTACATGAATGAAGAGCGCGAACAGCTCGTTAAAATGATAAAGGACTTCGCCGAGAGCGAAATCCGTCCCTTTGTAAAAACCATGGAAGAAACCGATGCTTTCCCCCACGAGATAATCCGCAAGGCCGGTGAACTGGGTCTCATCGCCCTTTGGTTCCCTGAGCAGCTGGGCGGTATGGGCAAATGGCTTGAGTACGGTCTTTTCCTTGAGGAGGTTTCCAAGGTTTCCAACTGCGTAGGCAACTGCTTTGCCTCAATCCCCGCAGGCACCAGTCTGCTTCTTTCCTGCGGCAAGCCTGACCTTATCGGGCAGTACGTTGTTCCCACCATGATGGGCCAGATGGTTCCCGCCTCTGCACAGTCCGAGCCTGTGGGCGGCACCCGTATTCAGGACTTCACCTGCACCGCTGCCATAGAGGGCGATGAGCTGGTCATCAACGGCGGCAAGATTTTCTGCACCAACGCAGGTCAGGCTGACTACTACACCGTCAACTGCAAGACCAAGGCCCCCTACTCCGCTCCTTTCGGTTCCTCCTGCCTTATTCTTGTTCCCGCTAACACTCCCGGTCTGAAAATCGGTCACATTGAAAACAAGGTGGGCTGGCATGGCTCCTCCACCGGTCAGCTCTATTTCCAGGACTGCCGCGTTCCCATGAGCAACCTGATGATGACCATGGATATGGACGAGAGCATGACCGCAGCCGGTGCCTTCGGTCCCGCTATCACTACGGCCTGCTGCATGCTGGGCGGTGCAGAAGGCGTATACGAAAAGACCCTTGCCTACTGCAAGGAGCGCAAGCATGGCGACACCCCCATTTTCCAGAAGTATCAGGCCATGCGCCACACCTTTGCAGAGCTGAAGATGGAAATTGAGATGCTCCGCAGTCTTATCTTCGGTGTTCTGGAAGACCTGGACAAGGGTGACTATAACATCTCCGAGCGCGCTCTTACTGCAAAGGTCAAGGGCTCCCGTATTTTCGAGCACGTGGCCAGCGAGTGTATCGTACTCATGGGCGGCAACGGCACCATCGTCGAAAACGATATTGAGCGTTACTACCGCGATGCAAAGGTCACCGCCATCGGCGGTATGTCTATCTACCACCTGACCGACGTGGTTGCAAGCCAGCTTTAAGGTGATTTAAAGATGAAAATAGCTGTATGTCTTAAGGTCGCACCAAATCCCGACCAATATAACCTCATAAAGCTCGACCCGGAAACCAAAACCCTCATCCGCGAGGGGATAGACTCCGTAATCAGCAGCACCGATCTTCACGCCATCGAGCTGGCCCTTCAGCTCAAGGCAAAGTTCGGCGGAACCATCTCCCTTATCTCCATGGGTCCTCCCTCCAACGCAAAGCAGCTGCGCGAAGGCCTTTCCTACGGCTGTGATGAGGCTTTTCTGCTCTCTGACCGCAAGCTGGGTGGCGCTGACGCACTGGCAACCTCTTACACGCTCTATAAAGGCATTGAGAAAAACGGCGGCTATGACCTTGTGCTGCTGGGCAATGCCAGTGATGACGGTTCTACAGCTCATGTCCCCTCTCAGTTGGGTCAGTGGCTGGGTCTGCCCCACGTGACTGATGTGCTGGCCTTTGAGATGGACACGCCCGACTGCGCCAGCGTGAAGAAGGAGCTGGACAACGGCGTAAACGAATATAAGGTCAAGCTCCCTGCCGTTATAGGCGTAACAAAGCGCCTGAACAAGGTGCGCCACCCCAGTGTAATGGGTATCTTTCAGGCCAAGAACAAGCCCCTTACCGTCCTCTCTGCCGCAGACCTTGACAGTCTTGACGAAAAGTGCATAGGTCTTGCAGGATCACCCACACAGGCCGCAGGCTACCGCGATGTGGCATTCGGTCGTGACTGCGTGGAGATAGAGGGCAAGGACGTTGAAAAGGCCGCTCAGCTTGCCAAAATACTCAGCAGCTATATCAAAGCTTGAGAAAGGAGAGCATTTGAATGAAAAACATTTTTATCTTCGCAGAGCAGAGAGATGGCGTTGTCAGCTCCGCATACTATGAAATGCTCTCTGAGACAAGAAAGCTCTACGGTGATGGAGCCTTCGTTTCAGCTGTGGTATTTGGCTATGGCAATATCCCGCTTGAGGCGCTGAAAGAAAGTGGTGCAGACAAGGTCTACGTGCTTGAGAGCAAAAAGCTTGCAGAATACGAGCCTATGAGCTACACCACCGCCCTTGTCAAGCTAATATCCGATGAAAATCCCGATGTGGTATTCGTGGCAGCCTCCGTTATCGGCTCGGAAGTGGCTCCCGGTGTGGCCTGTGCGCTGCGTACCGGTCTTGCCGCACACTGCACAGAGCTTGCACTGGACGATAAGGGCGAGCTTATCATGATAGCTCCTGCCTTTGGCGGAAAGCTTTTGGGCGAGTACTTCATTCCCAACACACTTCCTGTGATGGCCTCCATAAAGGCAGGCGTATTTGAAAAGGCTGAGCTGCCCTCCAAAAACGCTGAGATAATCACAGTGGACGCAAGCTTCCTTGATGATGCCGAAGGCGGTGTTGAGTTTGTCAACCGCACCGTAGTTGAGCTCACGGAGCAGCCTGTGGAAAAGGCCGATGTAATCGTATGCGCCGGTCTTGGCATAGGCAATGAGGATAATCTGGCCAAGGCCAGAAAACTCGCTTCTATACTCAAAGCGTCCATGGGCTATACCCGTCCCATGGTGGATATGGGCTACATTGAAAATGAAAATTCCATGATCGGCTCCAGCGGCAAAATGGTAAAACCCAAGCTGTACTTAGGCTTTGGCGTGTCCGGCGCTGCGCAGCATCTTTGTGGTATGAAGGACAGCGGACTTATAATCAACGTCAACACAAACGAGAAGGCTGAGTGCTTTGCCGCTTCCAACTACAAGGTGGTAAGCGACAGCGGACTTATTCTTGACGAGCTTATCAAAGCACTGGAAAAATAAGCATATACACATAAAAAATCAGATGGTTTTAACCAAACCATCTGATTTTTTTCGTTTTACACTCCTGCGAGAGCTGCATTTGAGTCTACGAGGTTTTTCTCCGCCGCTTCGGGCAGGTCACGACCGTCGGGCCTGTAGGTTGGAGCCATGTCCATAATAAGCTCCCTTATATTCTCATCATTGGAGTATGCCGCTTCCCTCAGCTCATTCATACGTCCAAGAAAGCCGTCCGCATCAAAGTCGATGGGGTGGCCCACATAGATAAGGTCATTGGCGGTCTTTTCCAGCCCCTCCGCTGCCATCAGCTTTTCTTCATACAGCTTTTCGCCGGGGCGAAGGCCCGTATACTCAATCTTTATGTCCACATCCGGCTTAAGGCCGGAGAGCTTTATAAGGTTTCGGGCAAGGCTGTCTATCTTCACGGGAGAACCCATGTCCAAAACGAATATCTCACCGCCGCGGGCGTAGACACCGGCCTGCAAAACAAGGCTCACCGCCTCGGGCACGGTCATAAAGTAGCGGATAATATCGGGATGGGTAACGGTGACTGGGCCGCCCTTCTCAATCTGCTTTTTGAAAATAGGCACTACAGAGCCGTTGCTGCCCAGCACATTGCCAAAACGGACCGCCACAAACTCGGTGGCACAGTCTGTTTCACCGCAGATGCTCTCGGTATGGCTGCTCATACTGGGGATAAGAGCGGTCTGAGCGCTCTTTATCTTTTTGTCAAAGCTCTGCACCACCATCTCGCAAAGGCGCTTGGAGGCGCCCATCACATTGGTGGGATTTACCGCCTTGTCGGTAGAGATGAGCACAAAGCGCTCACAGCCGTATTTTACTGCGGCATAGGCCGTCTTATATGTACCGAGGACATTGTTTTTTATGGACTCGCAGGGGCTGTCCTCCATGAGGGGCACGTGCTTATGGGCCGCCGCGTGGAAAACGAGCTGGGGGCGGTAACGGTCAAACACATATTCAAGTCTGCGGCTGTCCCGGACAGAGCCGATAAGGGTGACAAGGTCAAGCTCCGGATATTTTTCTTTCAGCTCAAGCTGAATATCGTAGGCGTTATTTTCGTATATATCGAAAATAATGAGGGTCTTTGCCTCGTGGGCTGCTATCTGCCGGCAAAGCTCGCTGCCGATGGAGCCGCCTCCGCCGGTGACAAGAATGGTCTTGCCCTTTATGAAAGAGAACACCTCTTCCATATTTATCTTTATGGACTCACGGCCCAGAAGGTCCTCAATGGAAACATCCCTGATGGAATTGGAGTCCACTATCTGCCCCATCTGCTGGTAGAGAACGGAGACCTGCTTGAGCTCACATTCAGTCTCGCCGCAGATGCTGAGTATCTCGCGCTTTTGTTCTATACTGGCGCTGGGTATGGCAAGGATTATCTTCTCTATCTGGTAATTTTTGACGGCGGTGAAAATGTCATTTCTGCCGCCCACCACAGGAACACCCTCCATGTAGCGGTTCCACTTGTTCTGATTGTCGTCAATGATGCAGTAGACCCGGTCTCCCCCGCGGCTGTTGTTGGAGTTAAGGTCGCGGACTATCATCTGCCCGGCAGCGCCTGCGCCGATGACCATGACGCGCTTTGTGCGGGCCATGTCCGCCTTGCGGAAGGAGAGCAGCACCCTGTAGGAAAAGCGCGCGCCCATGGTAAAGATAAATTGCAGGGCGATACCTATGCTGTAATAGGTGATGGGCATTCTGGGGGCGTAGGTATCCACATGGGCAAGATGGGCAAGGGCGATGGTGCCGGCAATGTGGAAAACAAAGGTTATGGCCGTGGCGACAATGGCCAGATAAAGCTCATGCATACCGGCAAAGCGCCATATGGTGTTGTACATCTTGCAGCGCCAGAAAACCAGAACACAGACCACAGCGTATACAGGCGCAAAAAACTTGAGGATGTCTATGTAAAAATAGGGAATATCCCAGAACTGACAGTCATAGCGCATCCAGAGCGCAATATAAAAGGACGCATTCACCGCCACAGCATCAAACAGAGCCAGAGCAATGCTTATAAAATGCCAGTGTTCAAAATGAAAGCGGCTTTTTTTATTCTTATAAGGTGCAGACATATCTCAGCCTCACTTCATCAGCGATAATATACCGGAGACACACTCCATCCAGTTTATTTTATCATTTCACGGCCTGCACCGCAAGGGATTTTTTCCGGCCATCCATGTGTATAAGCATCCATGTATATTAAAAACTCCCGAATGCAGGACATTCGGGAGAAAAATTGTTTTCAGAAATTTTTATAAACTCTGGGAACTCGCTTGGAAACAGAGCACAAAAGCTCATAGGGTATGGTCTGGGCGGCCTCGGACAGCTTGTGGATGCTGCTGAGCTTTCCAAAAAGCTCCACCTGGCTGCCCACATCCACCTGTGGGAAATCCGTCAGCTCCACCATGCACATATCCATGCATATGCTGCCCCGCTGCGGGGCAAAGCCGCCCTTGACAGCAAAGGAGCATTTATTCGATATAAGTCTTGGCAGGCCGTCGGCATAGCCGATGGACAGTACGCCCATGCGGGTGCGCTTATCGGTCACATAGCGTCTGCCGTAGCTGACGGAGGTGCCCGGCTCATAGAATTTTATGGTGCTGACGGTAGTGACAAGGCGCATACAGGGCAAAAGGCCCAGTCTGCCGGAGCTATCGCCATAGCCGTAGAGCAAAAGGCCGGGGCGCACCATATCCAGCGCCATGTGGGGGAAGTTTACCACAGCGCCGCTGTTGGCACAGTGACGCAGAGCAAATTCTATTCCGCTGCGCTCTCTGACCGCTTCTATCACCTTCATGAAAAGCGCAAACTGAGCCTCGGTATAGGCGCGGCTTTCCTCGTCAGGCTCATCCGAAACGGCAAAATGGGTATAGATACCCTCACTGAGAAGATGCGGCAGACGGCAGGAGCGGATGATATTGTCCACCCCTTCGTCAAAATGCTCACCTGAGCAGAGGTAGCCCAGACGGGACATACCCGTATCAAGCTTAAGATGTATTCTGAGGGTCCTGCCCAGCTTTTCGGCGGCGGCTGAATATTCCAGCGCCTTGGCAAGACAGGTGACTGTCTGACTTATGTCATTTTCGATGAGCATGGCTGTGTATTCATGGGGGGTATGCCCAAGGACAAGGATGGGCATGGTGATGCCGCCGTCACGAAGCTCCATTGCCTCGTCAAGACAGGACACCGCCAGATAGTCCGCCCCCTGTTCTTCAAGAAGCCTTGCCACGCTCAATGCGCCGTGTCCGTAGGCATCCGCCTTCACAACGCCCAGAAAGCGGCATGATGCGGGAAGGGAGGCCCGGATGGCCTCATAGTTATGGCGGATGTTTGAAAGGCTTATCTCAGCCCAGGTTCTCTTTTGCAGATCGTTCATATTACCGGCCTTTCAGGTCCAGTCCCTTATGTGAATGAAGGCCGTTACTCTCCCATCGGAGACAAGCTCGGCATAGACCGGACACATTGTATATTTATCTATATTAAGCTGCACGTTCATATTGTCTGAAGGTACGATGAGAGCCGCATACTCTCCCTTTTCCTCCCACACGCTGTCCACATAGCCGCTCTTTATCGCCTCTACCAGCACAGGCAGAGCCGACATTGGAGTAAGCCCATAGCTGTCCAGAGGCCCTGTGTCCAAAACAAGGTCCTCATATTCCAAAGCTGTCTCGCCGCCTTTGGCGTGGGCGCGGATGCCCCGGATAAGCTCCGGCGCAACAACGGTGACCGTGCTCCCCTCGCTGTCGGCAGAATAGGAAAGAGTGAAGGAAACCGTCTTATCCTCATACTCACAGCGCATATCCGCCGTGAAGGAGAGCGTCTCCTTTTCGCCAAGCTCCTCGGTAAAGTCCAGAAATTTGCCCCTGGCCGCGTTCTGACCGCAGCCTGTTAGCATAAGTGAGAGTATAAGCAGCACTGGCAGGTACAATCGCTTCATAGAATACGCTCCGTTTCATTGATATTGTACCATTACCATATGCACGCGTTTTTATTATAATCACAGCATGGCTTTTAGTCAAATCAATAAAAATTTTTCTTGAAATTCAGCACAAAGTATGATAGAGTGAAAAGGCTTTGAACAGGAAAATAGCGGTTCAAGCGCTCATAAGAGACTGGGGGTCGGCGGCTGTGAGCCCCCTTGAGCGTCCCGCTTGGTTCGCCTGGGAGCGTCCGGTTAATCACCGGCGTGTGAGATGCGTTAAAGTCTTACCGAGTGCGGCAGATTTGCCGAACATGGGTGGTACCGCGGAACTGTTACTTTCGTCCCATTTGACCGGGGCGGGAGCTTATTTTTTTATAGGAGTAATGGAAATGAAAGAACTTATGCAGGGGCTGAGAGAGGCCTCCATCAAAGCTATCAGCGAGTGCGGCAGCATTGAGGAGCTGGAAGCACTGAGAGTTAAATATCTGGGTAAGAAGGGCGAGCTGACCGGTATTCTCCGTCAGATGGGCAAGCTGTCCGCAGAGGAGCGCCCCATTATGGGTCAGCTGGCAAACAAGCTGCGCGAGGACATTGAAAACGCTCTGGAAGAGAGCAAGAACAGCCTCGGCGAAAAGCTCATGGAGGCAAAGCTTGCAGATGAGACCATTGACGTGACCCTCCCCGGTGTGGCTCACAAGTCCGGTCACAAGCACCCCATGTACAACGTGCTCGACCAGATAAAGGACATATTCATCGGCATGGGCTTTGAAATAGTTGACGGCCCTGAGGTGGAGCTTTCCGACTATAACTTCACAAAGCTCAATATTGACGGCGGCCACCCCTCCAGAGAGTGGACAGACACCTTCTATTTCACCGAGGACAGCAAGATCTGCCTGCGTACCCAGACTTCCCCCATGCAGGTTCACGCCATGGAAAAGGGCGTGCTGCCCATCCGCATGATTGCCCCCGGCCGCGTCTACCGCAAGGACGAGGTTGACGCCACCCACTCCCCCATGTTCCACCAGATAGAGGGCATGGTCATCGACAAGGGCGTTACCATGGCAGACCTTAAGGCCACCCTCAACCTTGTTGTTGAGAAGATTTACGGCGAGGGTACTGTCACCCGCTTCCGTCCCCATCACTTCCCCTTTACCGAGCCCAGCTGCGAGATGGACATTCAGTGCCACAAGTGCGGCGGCAAGGGCTGCCCCACCTGCAAGGGCGAGGGCTGGATAGAAGTGCTGGGCGCCGGTATGGTGCACCCCAAGGTGCTGGCAGGCTGCGGCATTGACCCGGACGAGTACTCCGGCTGGGCCTTCGGCATGGGTCTTGAGCGCCTTGCCATGGGCGAGTACAAGATAAACGACCTGCGCCTTATCTTCGAAAACGATATCCGCTTCCTTGAGCAGTTTTAAGAAAGGGAGGAACTGAGAATATGATACTTTCCAGAAAATGGCTCAATGAGTTTGTTGAGCTTCCCATAGATGAATACGATGACAAGCGCTTTGCCGAGGCTATGACCATCTCCGGCTCCAAGGGCGAAGTTACCGAGGATCTTTCCAAGACCATAGACAATGTCAAGGTGGGCCGTATTGTAAAGCTTGAAAAGCACCCCAACTCCGACCATATGCTGGTTTGCCAGCTGGATGTGGGCGGGGAAGAGCCTGTTCAGATCTGCACCGGCGCATGGAACGTACACGAGGGCGATCTTGTTCCCGTGGCACTGCACAAGTCCCTGCTGCCCGGCGGCGTGAAGATTGAAAAAGGCAAGCTGCGCGGCGTTGCCTCCTACGGTATGCTCTGCTCTCTCAAGGAGCTGGGTATGACCGCTGTGCACGACTATCCCTACGCCGTAATAAAGGCCGCCGCCATCCTTGGCGACTACCATCCCATCGACCCTGCAAAGCCCTCCATTTCCCATGACATTCACCACGGCGACGTTATATTCGGCAGCGTGGTCGCCGCCGATGTGCTGCACATTGAGCGCTTCGAGACCTACAAGTGGAAGGTAGAGCTGGATCTGGGCTT
Source organism: Oscillospiraceae bacterium (assembly GCA_017465025.1). Taxonomy (GTDB): domain Bacteria; phylum Bacillota; class Clostridia; order Oscillospirales; family Oscillospiraceae; genus Limivicinus. The sequence continues at coordinate 13,017 of JAFTXM010000110.1, read as the reverse complement.
CCGCCTTGTGGATATTGTGACCGACTGCCAGAACATCCATGTGGGCGACATGATCGCCTATGACAGCAAGCGCGGCATTATCTGCACACTGGCTGACCTCCGCGCAAAGCAGGAGGAGTTCCCCCACTGCATTGAGGACGGCATTTTCGTGCTGCATGAAGACTGCAAGCCCGGCGACGATGTGGGCAAGCTGATCGGTCTTGACGACCATGTGGTAGAGTTTGAGATCACCCCCAACCGCCCCGACTGCCTTTGCATGATCGGTCTGGCCCGCGAGGCCGCCGTCACCTTCGGCAAGGAGCTTAAGCTCCACGAGCCCGTTGTGAAGGCACGCGCCAGAGGCGATATCAACGACCACGCAAAAATAATCATTGAAGAGCCTGAGCTCTGCCCCCGCTACACCGCACGCCTTGTCAAAAACGTGCGCATAGCACCCAGCCCCGAATGGATGCGCCAGCGTATCCGCAACGCCGGTATGCGTCCCATCAACAACATCGTTGATATTACAAACTACGTAATGCTCGAGTACGGTCAGCCCATGCATGCATTCGACTTCAGCTGTGTGGACAACGGCGAAATTCACGTGCGCTGCGCAAGAGAGGGCGAGACCATCCGCACCCTTGACGGCACCGAGCGCAAGCTCAGCACCAGTATGCTGTGCATCTGCGACACCGACAAGCCCGTGGCAGTTGCCGGTGTTATGGGCGGCGAGAACAGCGAGATCGTAGGCGATACCGCAATGGTGCTTTTTGAAAGCGCCAACTTCAACGGCCCCTCTGTGCGCCGTACCGCAACCGCACTTGGTATGCGCACCGACGCTTCCGCCCGTTTTGAAAAGGGTCTTGACCTTGATAACACCGTTGCCGCAGTTGAGCGCGCCTGCGAGCTTATTGAGCTTCTGGGTGCAGGCGAGGTCATGGAAGGCATAATAGACGTGCTGCCCAAGCCCATCGAAAAGCGTACCGTAAAGCTTGAGGTTGAGAAGATTAACGCCCTTCTGGGTACTGACATTGCCGAGGAGACCATGCGCGATATTCTCACTCAGCTGGGCTTCACCCTTGAGGGTGACACCATCTGTGTTCCCTCCTGGCGCGGCGATGTGGAACACTATTCCGACATTGCAGAGGAAGTGGCCCGCTTCTACGGCTACAACGAGATCCCCGTGGAATTCACCGGTGCAATAAGCACCTGCGGCGGCTTCACTGATGTGCAGCAGTGCGAGCGTGAGATCGGTCTTGCCTGCCGCAGCATGGGCATGGATGAGATAATCACCTACTCCTTCATCAGCCCCACCTACTATGACAAGATAAGAATGCCCGCAGACTCTCCCCTGCGCGACAGTCTCCGTATACTCAACCCTCTGGGCGAGGACACCTCCATCATGCGCACCACCATCCTCCCCTCCATGCTGGAGATAATCTCCCGCAACTACAGCTTCCGTAACAAGGCTGCCGCCCTTTACGAGATCGGCCGCATCTATCTCAAGCGCGAGGACGGTCTGGCAGACGAACCCAAGATTGTCTCCATCGGCGCTTACGGCAATGGCGTGGACTTCTTCGTGCTCAAGGGATGGGTTGAAGAGCTTATTGCACAGCTGGGCGCAAAGAGCGCAAAGTTCGTGGCAGAGCGTGAAAATCCCTCCTACCACCCCGGTCGCTGCGCCAAGGTCTATGTGGGCGGCACTTACATCGGCGTTATGGGTCAGATCCATCCCGAAGTCGCCAAAAACTACGGTGTGGATGCAGAAATCTACTGCGCTGAGCTGAGCTTTGAGGCTCTCTACTCCGTCAAGGGCGGTATCCCCGTGTACAAGCCCCTGCCCCGCTTCCCCGCCACCACCCGTGACATCGCCGTTGTTTGCGACAGTTCCATTCCCGTGGGCGAGCTGAAGGACTGCATCCTTGAAAACGGCGGCGCATACCTGACCGATTGCAGCCTCTTTGACGTTTACACCGGTGACCGCGTTGCCGAGGGCAAGAAGTCCGTGGCCTTCTCCCTGACCATGCGCGCTGAGGACCAGACTCTCACAGATGAGCACGCCGAAAGCACTGTGAAAGCTGTTCTGGAGGCACTTGAAAAGCAGTTCGGCGCTGTTATCCGTTGATTTTGCCGAAAAAGCTCAGCAAGTATTCACAAAAATTTTGCATATATTCCCGTTTTTTCGACTTTACTTGACAGCACAATCTGCTATAATATCTGCAAGAACTATTTGAACAGGAGGGGCAGCATGGAAGATGCAACAAGGAAATTCGCAGCGCTGGACAGCAAGGCGGAGATGAAAGAGATCTTGTCCTCTGTGTATAACTCCCTCATGGTTAAGGGCTACAACCCTGTAAACCAGATAGTGGGCTATATTCTCTCGGAAGATCCTACCTACATCACAAATTACAACAATGCCCGTACGCTCATCTGCCGTATTGACAGGGACGAGCTTATGGCTGAGCTTGTGAAGACTTATCTTGACAAGTAAGAAAAGATGAAAAAGCAAAAAGCACCCTGATGCGCTGCATCAGGGTGTTTTGCGCTTTATTTGAACTTTGTGGCGTAGCCGCAGCTCCGGCAGAGCTTTTCCACCGCAATACGGCGGGAAAAGCCATCGTAGAGAGCCTTGGCTCTGGGAGATGAAAGAATTTCCTCCATGCCTTGCGTAAAGATATTGCCCAAGGGGATATCCCCCTCATGGTCAAGGCAGCAGGGTACGACCGTGCCGTCCGAGAGCACGCCTATCTGGTCTCGCAGGCCATAGCAGAAGCTGGGTGCCGTTTCGGCGCCGGCCTCCATGTCCGGCCAGTCGAACTTGTCCCCCGGCTCAAGATACACCCTGTCGGAGAGGCGAAGGCTCATGCGGCTTTTGACCCATGGCTCAGGGAAATAGCGGGAGAGTATGGCTTTTATATTTTCATTGAGCAGATCAAGGCCATTGTTGTTCCACAGGCGCAAAACGCATATTTTCCCCCGCTCTGCTGCTTCTCCTGCAAAGCGGGCGCAGGCGCTTATATAATCTTCAAGCTCGCCGCCCTCGTTTGCCTCAAAGGATTGGAGCGAGATATTCACCTTATGGACAGCAGCGCTTTCCAACAGAGCGCCGCCCCTTTTCTCAAGAAGCGTGCCGTTTGTGGTGATTATCACCTTATAGCCCATATCCGCCGCAATTTCGAGAAAGCCTTCAAGCTGAGGGTGCAGCAAAGGCTCGCCCATCAGGTGAAAATAGAGATAATCAGTATATTCTCTGAGTTTTTCGGCGGCAAGGGCAAATTCCTCCACTGTCATCTGCCGGGGCTTTCGCCTTGTACCGGGGCAGAAGGAGCAGCTGAGATTGCAGATATTGCCTATCTCAAGATATACCTTTTTAAACCTTTTTTCCTTTGTCATAGTGGATTATTCACCCACATCTATTATTTTTTTGACAGTTTCAACAGGCAGCTTCACCACTTGCCTGTCATAGCTCATGAGTCCGTTGAGTTCGTCCTCCACATCGCTGAGCTGGGTATATACTGCCGCAGCCAGTCCCTGCTTTTTTGCGGGGGCTATCTGATTTTTAAAAAGCTCTGTGAGGGCGTTCTCCAGTTCCTTTTCCGACTTGAAGCGGCGGTAGCCAAAGTCCTTGGTGTTGAAGCAATGCCCCTCGCAGGCCAGGTTATAGCCGCCAAACTCGCTGAGAAGCACTGCTCTGCCCTTCTTATCAGGCTTGAAGCTGTAGCGGCGGAAATACACATGGTCGCTTCTCACATCGCTGACCCCCTGATCGTGCCAGCCGGAGGCGTGGTCCACGGTGCGGGTCTTGTCGAGACTGAGCACGTATTCATACATCTCTGCCGCATCAAACTGACCCCAGCCTTCGTTGAAGGGTACCCAGAGGGCTATGCAGGGGCAATTATAAAGATGCTCTATCATTTCCCGAAGCTCGCGCTTGTACTGTGCGCGGCCCTCGGCATCATGGCGGGCAAAGAGCCTGTAATGATTGTCCTTGAAGCTGATGCCGGTAATGAGGGAGGATGAAATAGTGAAAAGATTATACTGTCCGCCGCCGTTTATCATATCCTGCCACACCAGCATGCCGTGCTTGTCGCAAAGATAGTACCAGCGCAAAGGCTCGACCTTGATATGCTTTCTGAGCATATTGAAGCCCATGGCCTTGGCCGTAAGTATATCAAACTCCATGGCTTCCTCACAGGCGGGGGTATACATACTGTCCGGCCAGTAGCCCTGATCCAGAAGGCCGTTGTGGAAGCAGGGTCTGCCGTTTAGGAAAAGGCGCATGATACCCTCATCATCCTTCTCCACGGAGAACTTGCGCATGGCAAAATAGCTTTCCACCCTGTCCTCACCGCAGCTGACGGTAAAATCATAGAGGTATGGGTCGTCCGGAGACCAGGGGTGCATATCGGGGACGGGGATAGAGGCGGGCAAGGCATAGCTTACGCCATTGAACTGGGCATATGCAAGCTCGCTGCCAACAGTTTCGGCTGTAATCTCAACGGCGGCCTTGTCAAAGTCCGGCGTGATGCGGAGCTTTTTAATATAGCACTCCGGTACGGCCTCCATCCACACGCTCTGCCAGATACCGCTCTGGGGCGTGTACCAGATGCCGCCGCGCTTGGTTTTCTGCTTGCCGCGGCTGTGAGAGCCGGTGTCGCTTATGTCGATGACGCGGACAAGTATATCCGCTTTGCCTTCGATGAGGCTGTCGCTTATATCCGCCTCAAAGGGCAGGTATCCGCCCACATGCTGAGCTACTTCCCTTCCGTTTACCCAGACCACGGCTTCCTGATCCACCGCGCCAAAGTGCAGCAGCACCCGCTTGCCCATGAAGCTTTTGGGAATGGTCACTTCCCTGTGATACCAGAGAAATTCGTCCGGCTTTACACTGCGCATGACGCCGGAAAGCTCCGTTTCAGGCGAAAACGGCACGATGATGCCGCCATCGTAACGGGCGGGAGCTTTGTCGCTTTTTGTAATGGCGTAATCCCATCTGCCGTTGAGGTTCTGCCAGAGAGGTCTTACCATCTGGGGTCTTGGATATTCGGGCAGGGGATTATTTTTGTCTATCTTATCTGTCCATGGTGTTTTCATATTATAATCTCCAATTAGTCCAAACAGCCCGTGCACTGCACGGGCTGTTTTCTGAATATCAACTTAGAAAAGTCCCGGCAGGTTGGGCATACCGCCCTGAAGCTTTGACATTGCCTGACTGGTCTTGTCATCGGCCATTTTCAGCGCGCCGTTGACAGCGGCAACTATCATGTCCTGAAGCATTTCAACATCATCGGGATCCACCACCTCAGGGTCTATCTCAATAGCCTTGAGTGCTCTTGTGCCAATGATGGTGGCCTTTACTGCACCGCCGCCTGCGGAAAACTCAAACTCGGTAGACTCCAGCTCCTGCTGCATCTTCAGAAAGTCCTGCTGCATCTTCTGAGCCTGCTTCATCATATTCATCTGGGCGCCGCCACCGGGGAAGCCGCCGCGAAATCCGCCTTTTGCCATTTTTTATTCCTCCATGTAGAATTTTATATAAAACTTACTTCACTGAATTGTTTAAGCTCGTCCAGACTGCGCTGTACGCTGTTCTCCCTGGAAAACTCCGAAAGGATGACCCTTACCTCACGCCCGGAAAGCTCCGACGCTGCGGCTGCAAATTTTGCCAGTACATCCTGACGGTTGAGCCTCTCATACAAAAAGCCGGGCGCAGAGAATATCCTCAGTACATCCCCGTCCATTTTTCCGCTTATCTTGCTTTCATCGGAAAGGCTGAACCTTATATTGGGTGAAAGCTCCGGGCCGGCCTTTTGGCATATCTCGCTCCACGGGACAGTCCGGGTATTCCGGCTGTCGTCAATTACCGTCTTTACAGGGGCGCTTTCCTCTGTCTCGACCGGATTGGAATCTGGGATTTCAGCTTTGTAGGGTTCAGGCTCTTCCGTCTCCGGAACGAAGGGTGCATCCTCTTCCTCCGGAACGGGAGGAAGCTCAAACTCCGTCTCCACATATTCCGGTTTTTCAGCCCGGCGGGGCTGGGCAACAATTCCCGTTGCAATCTGGGCTTCCAGTCTGGCTATCCTTGCGCGAAGGGCATTGACATTCTCCCCCAGCGTATTGTTGCAAAGGGAAATAAGGCACAGCTCCACCGCAGTTTTGGGGTTTTTTGCATCCTTAAGACTGTCCAGATACTTCTGCACGGTCTCCATCGCGGAGATAAGCTCCTCTGTCTCAAGCCGGTTTGAAAAACCTTTGAGTACATCAAGCTCGTAGCCGCCGCTGAGCAGCAAAGTTCCCCGCTTGGGGGCAACCTTCAGCATGAGCACATCACGGAGAAGGTCGCTCAGCTCCCTGAGGAAGCTGCCGCCGTCCCTGCCGTCCATCCACATACTGCCAAAGTCCGTCAGGGCCTGTGCGGTGTCGTGCTTTATAATATGGTCAAGCATGGCGGCGACCCTGCGTTTGCCTGCAAGCCCCATAACCGAATAGACTGTCTCAACTTCTATCCTGTCGTGGGCAGAGCACTGATCCAGAAGACTCAGCGCATCACGCACACCGCCCTCGGCAAGCCTTGCGATAAGCTCAGCCGCCTCGTGGCTGAGATAAAAGCCCTCTTCCCCTGCGATATACTCAAGATACGCCGCAATCTGAGGGGTATCTATCCTGTGGAAGCTGTGGCGCTGGCAACGGGAGAGGATGGTAGCCGGAACTTTTTGAATCTCGGTCGTTGCGAGGATGAACATAAGATGCTCAGGCGGCTCTTCAAGTATCTTCAAAAGTGCATTGAAGGCCGAGGTGGAGAGCATATGCACCTCGTCTATGATGTATACGCGCTTTTTCACCGAAGCCGGGGAGAACACCGCCTCCTCACGCAGAGCGCGCACATTGTCCACACCGTTGTTGGAAGCCGCGTCCAGCTCCACCACGTCCAGCACTGTCCCGTCATTTATGCCCTGACAGGCAGCGCATCTGCCGCAGGGATTGCCATCCACCGGATCAAGGCAGTTGACCGCCTTGGCAAGGATGCGGGCGCAGGTGGTCTTGCCCGTGCCGCGGGTGCCGATAAAGATATAGGAATGGGAAAGCCGCCCGGCCTTCACCTGGTTTTTCAAGGTATCCGTCACATGGGACTGACCCACCACCTGATCAAAGGTCTGGGGTCTCCACTTTCGGTACAAAGCCTGATACACGCTCTCCCTCCTCCCGAAAAAAAGTTATGGCCCTTGACAAGACTGCACACCCGACTTCGAATAATGCGCTATGCCCGTTACGCCGGCAGCCGGCTCGGATCCGGCAGCCTCACGGCACACGGAAAGCTCCGCTTAATGCTGCTCGGTTCCCCGCCTGACATGGTTCACGGGTTTCCGTTGCGCGAGACCGGATCGTCATCACTGCTTACCGGGGTCAGACGACACAGCACAAACCCTCGGTCGGGAATTCGTCCCTGCTATAGCGGATTGCAGGCAACAGGGCACCGCTGGCTCCCCGACTAGTGCAGCCTTGTCAAAAGCCACGTTGGTATTTTACTACAAACTAATCATATAATCAACGATATTTTTTCTTTACAAGAGAAAATTATGTGGTATAATAATCAGGCCGTCAAAAGAGCGGCGCAAAGTCAATATCTGGGCCTATAGCTCAGCTGGGAGAGCGTACGGTTCGGTTTCCGTCACTTTCCTATTGGCCGTTGGTCACTTCGTCAGTCATTGCGTTCACATACTCATTTTAATTTAATATAGGGGCCCATAGCTCAGCTGGGAGAGCGTACGGTTCGCATCCGTAAGGTCGTCGGTTCGATCCCGATTGGGTCCACCAAGTTCATGAAAAAGGTTATTTTTTCCTTTTTCATGAACTTTTTTATTCCGGTTGCGAACGCAATGCCCATCATCCCTAAGCATCGTAATTAAGGGTTAACTTTTTGAATTCGTCAAACCCCACATTGAACTCAACTTCAAGCTTATAGTCTCTATGTACATACACTGCTTTTATAAATTGTGCTGCAATCATTTTCTTTGCTTCAAATGAACATCCATCATACAGATCCGCCCAACTAAGTATTTTCCCATATTCTTCGGATTCAATAGCACTTGAATTAAGCACCTCTTCATATTCAATTTGAAACAAATTGACATCCTCGCTCAGTTTATCAACTTCCGCTTTTGTCTGAGCAAAAAGAGCATTCAACAGTTCTGCATCAAGCTTGCTTTCCCCACGAATTACTTTTATTGTTTCCGCCTGATAATCAGCCAATTCCTTTTGTTTTTCAATGAGGTTAATCTTAGCAGCCCTAAGTTTTGCTTGAGCCAATCCTATATTTTTTTCGTGCTGTGCTCTTATAAAATCAGCGCATAGTGATGCACAGATTTTAGAAAATTGCATCCTAATAAGCTTGTCTATTATTCCATCAAGTTTTTTAACACCGTAACCTGACTGTCCTTCACACTCACCGGGGTGCCGAACTTTATAATGGCATTGATATCTAGGTCTAATATCCTCAATTACAATCCCCTCTTTATTAACTCTGCGTCTACCACTCGTGGTCAATGTTAGCCTATTGCGGCAATGGCCACAAAACACATTACCAACTAGCAATGCTCGACTTTTTGTATTAAGAGGTACATCGCTATGATTTTTTGTTCTGCTTTCCATGATTTGTTGTGCTCTGTAAAATTGCTTAGGGTCAATGATCTGTAGTTCAGGAATGATTTCAGATTCCACTTCCCCATTGTGAATAATCCCAATATAAAGTTTATTTTTTATTATTCTGTTTATTGAAGTATTGGGAAAATTACTTCCATCGGCTTTGAATATCCTATTCTCCGAAAGGTAACGGCTTAGTCTTTGTGCTCCATACCCCTCATTGACATACTTATCGAATATCAAGCGAATGATTTGAGCTGCATCATCATCAATTACAAGATCATTTACCGGCTTATTTCTTTTATTAGTCCTGCCTAAACATTCTAGTCGATAGCCATACGGAACAATACCGCCAGTAAACAATCCTTTCTCTGTTAACTGCTCAAGACGTGTCTTAACTCGCACTGAAGTTTTTATGCTTTCCCCTGATGCCTGCCAATACCTAATGTAATTTAATAGTTTGTCGACATGATTATCGAATCTTTGTTGCCCCTCTGTAGCACTCCATACTTCAATCCCATTCTGTACAAACCATTCTACAATAAAGGGAGTTTCATCATCTCTCCTGCCAAGTCTATCAAACATAAACACAAGCAAGACATCAAATTTTCCTTGTATTGCATCTCTTTGTATCTCTTGTATAGCATCTCGTTCTTTGGCCGACAGCTTAAACCCTGAAACCCCTTTTTCATAAATTTCTTTTATTATAGTCCACTCTGATTGATTATCGACGAACTCCCTGCAGCATTCTTTTTGCATCGGAATATCATTCTTCTCAACCTGACCTATAGTCGATACTCTATATAAGCAATAGACTCTTTTATTACTCATACATACACCTTTCCCGAAAATGGTGTATGTCCTATTATTTATTTTTCAAGGTACATTACCATTATTATTTTCTCATATTTCGTCAAATTTTGCAACTTTTAGCTCTATTTTCCCATATTCGTCCCACCTAGCAAAGTTTCTTTTATTTGATCCATTTTCCCTGCAGTAGGTTCTTCAGAAAACCGAAGCACAATAATATAATTATCAATATAAACTACTTCTTCTCGATCCGACATTATAGTATCTCCTAAAATGATTTTCATCGTGAAAAAAATTTCTTATAAACTAGTAGATATTTTCTCAAAGGTAAGTCGGACGGCGGTCAGCAAAACCGCTCCATAGGTCTTCGGCCTCCCTCCATGCTCATGGCGGGGCGCTCTACTCTGTGACGTGTAGCCAGCGCAAGTATCATCATTGCCACAAGTACATCTTCGCCCGCTTCTCTGCCAAGGTTGCATTACGGTGTTGGTGTTGATCGCAAGCGCACCCACCGCCTGGCTCCGTACTGTGTATCGTATCCGGTTGCCCTATTCAGTTGTAAAAATGTTTTTCATGGTGAAAAACATTTAGCTGTATTCCAGCTCACAGGAACACACCATAAGCTGATATGTTCCTGTGAACGGGAATTACCCGTCCAAACAGTTAAATCTTGAAAGCTTGGTTATAAGCTCTATTTCAAGCTCACGCTTTATATCTTCATCCGGCTCCCAATATGGGATACCATTCTGAGTCACTCTTTTTCGTCTAGACAGTGTGTTTATGTATGCCTCAAAGTGCTTAAGAACGCATAATGTGGCCTCACTGTCGCCGTTTACAGCATCGTATATAGTTTCATAAGGTAGCAGTTTAGTTTTCATCCTCTGACCTCATTTTCTCTCTCAGACGCTTTATTGCGCTCATTCTTCGGTTGTTCACTGTACTCACTGGTATGTCTAATAACTGTGAAATTTCGCTGTCGCTGTGCTCCATAAAATAGCTAAGATATAGCACCTCTCTATACTTGGGAAGTAAAATTGTTAATGCAGCAGCAAGAGCTTTATTTTCAACAAAAAATTTCTTGCCATTAGACTTAATTGGAATGCGAACCGTTAAATCATAGTCATCTTCGCGACATAGCATTGCTTCAAGTTCTGCGGGCATATCCGAAAACAGAACCTCGCGTTGTTCAATTCTATTTAGTTTTTTATGTATATTCCGTGCCTTGTTTCTTAAAACCGTTTTACAGAATACTTCGAAAGTGTATCTTTTGTGTTCTGCCATTTTCTGTGTAGTCATAGAAAATCTCTCTTTCTTTTGTCGTTCTATTTACCAACTACAATTTCAGGGCATAATGCTCGAGTTTTCGCAAAACTAGTGATAATATTGTATAATTAGTGCAATTTTGATAAAAGCTGACAAACAGGTCTAACAAATATTTTTCACTGTGAAAAACATTTCACCTCTTTACTATTACCACGCATAAAAAGGGTAATTTTTATAATCCCCCCCAAAACTAGTGTGCAAATAATAAAAGGCCATAAAAACAGACATAATCCGAGGTCTGTTTTATGGCCTTTAGAATTTATAGTATTGTTTTGGGGCTAAGCTTTTCTTCCACAAACCGCTTCCGAGTAGCGCAAGCAGCGGGAGAGAAAGCTTAAGCGCCGTAGCGCCTATAAACTGCGCGGATGCGGGGGCTGACAGATATTCCCCAATCACGCTGAAGGCGAGCACAGAGGGAAAAAGCCCAAGCAGTGAGCCGACTATGTAGTTAAAGTAATGATCAACTTATCTTAAGCTTGTTTTTTGATGTTAATTGGTTTCTACCACACGGAGATATTCATCAAAATAGCACATCAGGTATTTTCCGTTTTGAATATGATAGTCGTAAAATCCTTTCTTCGGATGAGCATAGGCTTCCAGAATAGACATGATTACTCCGCCATGTACAACAAAAGCCGCACATGAATTGTCCGGGAGGCTTTTAATGATTGTCTCAAAAGCTGCGCAACATCTGGATTTGAACTCAACAACACTTTCTCCTTCGGGAATAGGCGCAAGACACATCGATTCTACCCACGCCTGGTATTCGGAGCAGTCGGACAGTTCTCCAGCTGTCTTGCCCTCAAACAGGCCAAAATTTGTCTCCCGAAAATCCTCCACAATGGTATGGAACATTTCTGGAAATAGCAGCTCGGCGGTTTGGCGCGTTCTAAGCATGGGGCTTACATAAAGAAAGTCTGCTCGAAGATGTTCTTTTCTTAAAGCCTTCACTTGAACGTTGCCAATATCACACAGGGGTTCATCTGTGCTGCCAATATATCGCTTTTCAAGATTTCCAGCCGTTGCTCCATGGCGAATGAATATAAGTTGAATCATATGAAACGCACTCCGATCCAGGCACCAATCAAACAGGCCAGCTCACAGATTTGCAGGAAGAAGCCAGAAGTATCTCCGGTAACACCTCCGAATTGTTTCATGGACACGCGGTGATAAAGCAAGACAGATGCGATTGCAAATAGCACGGTAATTCCTCCGATGATTGGGGATAACAGGACAACGGCGGCTCCGCTAATTATCAAAACTGCAATCAGAGCTATTGTTGCAGTGCGCTTTTCCGTGTTTTTCGTGTAAGCGCACAACATTCCCGCTTTTCTCGCATTTGGCATATTTACAGCGCACAGAGCGGAAAGCGTTCTTGACAAAACAAAGGTCGGGCAAATGACAAGGATGTAATTTGCCGTGAATAATTCATGTATCAAACCTGCGTAGATCAATAGATAGACTCCACAATAGATAACCGCAAAAGCTCCGCAGTTGGGATCTTTCAAAATCTCAAGTTTGCGTTCGCGTGATTGATGCGAAGCCAATGCATCTACTGAATCCATATAACCATCCATGTGGATGCCACCGGTAATAAGAAGTGGCAGGCAGGTCGCTATCATAGCAAAGAAAAAACCACCGATTCCCAGCGAGTCTGCCAGTGCAGACCATCCCCATAGTGCAGTGCCGCAAAAGATACCGACTGCAGGGAAAAAGCATATTGCGTATTTCATATTCCTGTCATTCCATTCAAACTGAGGAACCGGAATAACACTGTATGTAGACATAGCTACTAAGAGCGATTCAAATAAGAACATGGGCATCACCTTTTTGATATACAGGAGTTCCTTCCTGCATTGATATAGCAACCGATGCTTTATCAAACAGTTTCTGATTGATTTTATTTAGGCCGTTGATGTAGGCTACAGTTTCTTCGTCGTAACCATCATCTTTCAAATCTGAGATTGTAACGGCAACAAGAATTTTACAGCGGTCAGCCAAGACACAAATGTCGTGAAGTACACTGTCAGGGTCGCCGCCTTTTTCAAACATTGCATTGGCCAGCAGATTGGAAACATCCTCTAAAAGAACAACTCCACCTGATGAAACCAGCGCATTTCCAACTTGATAGGGACACTCAAGTGTATCAAAACCAAGCCCTTGTCTTTGCGCTCGGTGCTTTTCAATTCGACGATGGTTGTCCTCGGTAAAGGGGCGCATCGTGGCAATATAATAGCGTTTGCCTATCGTATTAGCGATCAGTTG
>JAFTXM010000109.1 GCA_017465025.1 Oscillospiraceae bacterium | reverse complement strand
TATTATCATGTGTATTCCCCCTTGCTTTTTACAAATAGAGAGGCGGTTGCCCGCCTCTCTATTCTAACATAAATTGTATTGCTTGTGAATTACTTCAGCTCTTTCAGGGCAGCGAGAACTACCTCGGGCAGAGCGGGAACGCGGGTGATACGAGCGCCGGTGGCGTTGTAAATTGCGTTGAGGATTGCGGGGTGAGGAGCATCCAGAGGAGCCTCGCCGCAGCCTGCTGCACCATAGGGGCCGTTGGGACGGTAGGTCTCGGTGTAGTGCAGCTCGATGTCATCGGGAACATCGTTGGGATAAGGAATACCGCACTTGAGAAGGCTGGTGTGCTTGCTCAGATCCTCAAAGTCCTCAGTCAGAGCAAGGCCGATGTCCTGTGCAAGACCGCCGTAGAAGTTGCCGTCTACCAGCAGCTTGTTGAGGATGGTACCAACGTCAGCCACGCAGGTGAACTTCTCGACCTTGACCTTACCGGTCTGGGTGTCAACGCATACTTCGGGCAGGAACAGGGTGTACATATAGGTTGCGAAGGGCTCGCCCTGAGAGGTGGCCTGATCGATGGGATGGGTGGCGCAGTAGTCGGTGACCCAGTTGCCCAGAACCTTGGTCTCGATGCCCTCGGCTACCATTTCGTCGTAGGTGCGGAGAGTGCCGTCCTCGCGCTTCATAGCGGCGATCAGGTTCTCAGCAGCCAGACGGCAGGCGTTACCGGACATGACCTGAGAGCGGGAGCCGCCTGCAGGTCCGGAGTTGGGGGCAAGCTTGGTGTCATTCATGACCAACTTTATCTGCTCGGGCTTGATGCCTATCTGGCGGAGAGTCTCATGTGCGGACTGGAGAACGCCCATGTCAGCGCCTTGACCGTGGTCCTCCCAGCAGGCGTACATGGTTACGGTGCCGTCGGGATTGAGCTCGGCATAGGCCTGAGAGGAGTCAACACCGTCAAGACCGCAGCCGTAGACACCGGAGGATACGCCGATACCGTACTTGTAGCGGCCGTCGGAAGCTGCGTTCTTCTCGGCAACTCTCTTCTTGGCAGCCTCGTACAGAGGACGTGCCTTCTTGTACATCTCCTCAAGGCAGTACACATCGGGTGCATAGCCGGTGGGGATGGTGGAGCCTTCGGACTCCTTGTAGCAGTTCATCTCACGGATGTCAAAGGGATCAATGCCCATTTTTGCAGCCAGAACGTCAATGGCGATCTCAGAGCCCATGAAGGACTGGGGAGAGCCGTATGCACGGAAGGCGGAGCCCCATGCATGGTTGGTGAAGACGGTCTGGGACTTGTTGCGGATGGTGGGAATATCGTAGCCTGCGCCAACAAACTGGCTCAGACGGTGAGTCAGCAGGTCGCCGAACTCGGAGTAAGGACCATGGTCAACATAGTTATCGCCCCACAGACCCAGCAGCTTGCCCTTTTCATCGGCAGCCAGCTTGATGTGCATAAAGGCGGGAGAACGCTTACCGGTGTAGGTAATGTTCTGGAACTGGTTGAAGACCAGAGAGACGGGCTTGCCGGTGATCTTGGCGGCAGCGCCCAGAATAGCCTCGTTGGTGGGAGAGAACTTGTAGCCGAAGGTGCCGCCGGCGTGGTTCTGAACGATGCGCAGCTTCTCCATGGGAACGCCGATACCGTCAGCGATCATGGGCATATGCAGGTGGATACCGATGGACTTGGAGTGGACAGTGACCATTCCGTCCTCGTCGATGTAGGCATAGCCGCAGTCAGGCTCCAGATGGAGGTGGGGCTGACGAGAGCAGTAGGACTCGATCTCAACCACATTGGGAGCGCTGTCAAAGTCGAAGTCGGGCCCCTTGATGCAGTTGGTCTCGTAGTAGGCGTTGGGAACACCGGGATGGATTTCAATTGCATCCTCTGCAATGGCATCCATAGCGTTCATGTAGGCGGGCAGCTCTTCGATCTCAACGACCACCTTGTCAGCAGCGGCGCGGGCATGAGCCTCGGTATCGGCAGCGACGATGGCGATGGCATCACCGAACTGGAATATCTTATCGTCACAGAGAACGGGACGATCCCAGCCGTCGCACTTGTTGTTGAGAGGCAGCATGACAAGGCCGTTGATACGGTTCTTGCCGCCGGCTGCAACGATGTCCTTGGCGGTGATTATCTGGTAAACACCGGGCATCTTCTCTGCTTCGCAGGTGCAGACCTTCTTGATGTTTGCATGGCTGACCTTGGCCTGAACCAGAGCCAGACGCAGGGTGCCTTCGGGCATCTTCAGTGCATCGTCTGCGCCGAAGTCCCAGGTACCGGTGACCTTCTGTGCTGCGGAAGGACGGATGTACTTGGTGCCGATTATGGAATCGCCGGTGGGCTTGAACATCAGGTCTTCCTTGCTGATCTCGCCGCGGATGACGCGGGCAGCGTCCATAACGGCATCGACCAGGGGCTTATAGCCGGTGCAGCGGCAGAGGTTGCGGTTCTTGTTGAACCAGTCGCGAACCTCTTCGCGGGTGGGAGAGGGATTGTTGTCCAGCAGGACCTTGGCGCTCATGATGAAGCCGGGGGAGCAGAAACCGCACTGTGCGCAGCCATGGGCCATCCATGCAACCTGCAGGGGGTGCATATCGGAGATGGTACCGATGCCTTCGATGGTGGTGATCTCTGCACCGTCCTTGATCTTGCTGAGCTTCATAATGCAGGAGCGGGCGACCTTGCCGTCCACTATTACATTACATGCGCCGCAATGGCCTTCGCCGCAGCCGATTTTACAACCGGTCAGCAGCAGGCGCTCACGCAGAAAGCTGGCGAGAGTTTCGTTCTCGTCCACCAGCACTGTGCGGGAAACGCCGTTGATGATAAAGTTTCTTTTGATCATCTTATTTCCTCCATTGTTGTTTATTTCAAAATATGTGCTCACTTATGGGTTCCGCAGGGGTCTTCGTCCGGGCCGCCGCCGGTCAGGTCTTTCATGCGCTGCATACCTCTGGCAGAGTAGAAAACAAGCTGGGATATGCTGCCGTCCAGATTTTCACCCCGCAGCACAAGACCGTTGGCGTTTTCAAAATAGTCTATGGGAAGGGTGCGCCTGTGTACCTTTCCGGTGGTTTCATCCGTCACTTCAACGGTGACTTCCTTTGCGCTTATCTCAAAAATCTTTTCGTCCATGCTTTGTACCTCTGATGCTCACAATTGCCAACAGAATAACATTTTATGCTTTAATTTTACTTCTGTTAAAGGAGCTTTACAAGTTGCAAACAATTACAACTTGCAGAAAATAAAAGGCTTGGTTTATGCACTATGCACAAACCAAGCCTTTTTAATTATATCAAGTCCACAAAAGATGTTATAGAACAGCTAAAAAGTCCTCAGTTTTTCACAAGGATGAGGCTTGCGCCGATATCACACAGAGGTACTGCGGGGAGAGGCTTACCCTGCTCCTTTTCGTATGTTTCAAGAGCCTTTGCAACGCCGCTGAGCCTGACGCTTCCCCAGTCGTGCAAAAGCAGATATCCACCCTCATTGAGCCGAGGCCAGAAGTAACGAAGCCCTTCAAGAGTAGCGTCATAAAAATCCACATCCAGTGACACAAGACAAAAACGCTCTTCAAGCCCCATAAGGGAGTGTGGAAAAAAGCCTGCTCTTATCTCCGCGTTTTCGGGAAAGGGCAGCTTCTTCAAAACAGCATCCGCGCAGGTTTTTTCATGCGCTGCCTGAAAGGCCGCCCCTGCGCCGCTTTTTTCCTCAAAGCCCTGAAAGCTGTCAAAAAGATAAAGCTTTCTCTCCGGCAGGAGGCTGTTTATATGCCGGGCAAAGTCACCCCGGAATACGCCCAGCTCCGCTGCCGCCCCGGGCACATGGCACAGACGACCGCATATAAGCTCCAACTGGGCAATGCGGATGTAATCGCCGCTGTCCGCTGTTTTTCCGGTCAGACTTTCCGGCTCTTTTATAAGCCTGTGGCGGGGCTTAAGACGGCTGTACAGTTCATCTCCCAGCACCTGCGGGGCAACACTTTTTTCATTGAGATCAATGAGTGTGCAGCTGTTTTTAAGAAAAAACAGCTTTTCCACGGCTATGCCAAGAGAACGGCAGAGCTCCATTACCTCTTTTGTATAGCGGGTGCTGACGATTATAAGCTCACAGTCGGAAGCATCTATCTCCTCGGGAGCTATTACTTTTCTGCCTAAAAAGGACCGGCTTTCGGGCACGGACTCCACAAAGGCAGTGATACGAGCCGGCTCAAAGCCCCTTTCGATAAGCTCTCCGGCAGCGCAGCCGGTACCCCACACGTAAAGAGACATTTCGTGACCTCCTACAAATCCAATAATGAAATTATATCAAGTCTGCACAATTTTTCAAGCTGTCTTTAAGTTTTGATTTACAAAGGATAATAGCAGGCGTATATTATTTATATACAACTTGCAAAATTTTGCAAGTCGTATTTGATTGCAATTCGAGGAGAGCGAGTATATGAGATACGGTGCATTGATAGTGGCCGCCGGAATGTCCTCCCGGATGGGCTCATTCAAGCCAATGCTGAATATCGGCTCCATTTCCGTGGCGCAGAGGGTCGTTGCCACCTTCCATCAGGCCGGAATAAGCAAGATAGTCATGGTCACGGGTTATAACGCCACCACTCTGGAAAGGCATCTCAGCGGCAACAACATAATCTTTCTGAGAAATGAGAATTATCAGACTACCCAGATGTTCGACTCGGTGAAAATTGGGCTTGAATATCTCAAGGACAAGTGTGACAAGGTATTTTTCACTCCTGTGGATGTGCCCCTTTTTACCGCCGCTACGGTGAAAGAGCTGATGGACTGCGGCGAGAGCCTTGCCTGCCCCATGTGTCAGGGGCAGACCGGGCACCCCCTTCTCATATCCAGTGAATATTTTCCCGCCATTCTCTCCCACAGCGGCGAGGGCGGCCTGAAGGGTGCGGTGGACAGCTGCGGGGCAGAACTTAAAAGCATTGAGCTGGACGACCCGGGTACCATACACGATGCGGACACTCCGGAGGATTTTTCACGGCTGCTGGAAATGCACAATTTCCAGCTTGTCCGTCCGGTCATAAGCGTTTCCCTGAGCAAGGAGAAAAGCTTTTTTGATGACAGGCTGGCTACCCTGCTCACACTTATAGACGAGACAAAGTCCGTCCGTGCGGCGGGGCAGCGTATGCAACTCAGCTACTCAAGCTGCTGGAATATTATACGCCGGCTTGAAGGACAGCTCAATTACAGCCTTGTGGAAAGAAGTCAGGGCGGCTCCCACGGCAGCAGCTCAGTGCTAACCGAAAAGGGAAAGCTGCTTTTGGACAGGTATAACGCCTACAGTAAAAGGCTCAAGGAGCAGGCCAATGAGCTTTACGGCGAGTATTTTGCCGATATTTTTGATAGCGGCCTTTGATTAAGAGAAAAAAGGGAGTGGATGGAGCATGACAGCGGCAGACAGAAAGCACCGCAGAATAATATGGCTGATGCTGATCGTTCTTGTGGCATGTATCCTCGCATCCTTTAGCTTCGGGCGCTATCCCGTGCCCATGAAAGAGCTGCTGGGAATTTTTGCATTTCGTCTGGGGCTGCCTGTGGAGAAGTTCTGGACAGCCCAGATGGAGGCGGCGGCGTGGAACGTGCGCCTGCCCAGAATACTGCTGAGCGTGCTTGTAGGCGCCTGCCTTTCTTCGGCAGGTGCGGCCTATCAGGGGGTGTTCCAGAATCCCATGGCCTCGCCGGATATTCTGGGTGCATCCGCCGGTGCGGGCTTCGGCGCGGCTCTTGCCATTTTGATAGGGCTTTCCAGCGTGTACATTACAGTCTTTGCCTTCGCCGCCAGTCTTCTCACCGTGATCCTTGTATTCACTGTCAGCCGCCACGCCAAGGGCGACAGGGTGCTGGGGCTTATTCTGGCCGGCATTATGATAAGCTCCCTTTTCCAGTCCGGCACTTCCTTTATAAAACTGGTGGCCGATCCGGGCAACAAGCTGCCCCAGATAACCTACTGGCTGATGGGCTCTCTTGCCGGTGCAAGCTGGAAGGATTTTGACATTGTGATGCTGCCAATGCTCTGCGGCATGGTTCCTCTTTTGCTGCTGCGCTGGAAGCTGAACGTTCTGACAATGGGAGACGATGAGGCCAGAGCCTTAGGTGTCAATGCCCAGCGGCTGAGAGTAGGGATAGTTATATGCGCCACTCTGGTGACAGCCTCTGCCGTGTCCGTCAGCGGCATGATAGGCTGGGTGGGTCTGGTCATCCCCCACATGATGCGCCGTATCGTAGGCTCGGACTATCGCCATCTCATGCCAGCCTCCATTTTAGGCGGCGGAATTTTCCTCATGGTGGTGGATAATATATCCAGAAATGTCAGCTCCTCCGGTATTCCCATAGGCATACTTACAGCCTTTGTTGGTGCGCCCTTCTTCCTTTGGCTCATCAGCGGAAAGGGGGATCACTATGAGCATTGAGGTGAAAAACCTCTCCTTTTCCTATGGGGACAGGCCGGTGCTCCACGATATCAGCTTCAAGGTGGAAAAGGGCGAGTTTGTCTCCATCCTCGGTCCTA
>JAFTXM010000108.1 GCA_017465025.1 Oscillospiraceae bacterium | reverse complement strand
TCTGCCACGGGGGCAGTCAGCTCAAAGCCTGCGATGCGGGGGAAGAGGGAGAGCTTCTTGTTGAACTTGTAGCGGCCAACGTTGGAAAGCTCATAGCGGCGGCGGTCATAGAAAAGGCCGTCCAGCAGAGCCTCGGTGGACTCCACAGTGGGAGGATCGCCGGGACGGAGCTTGCGGTATATCTCGATGAGGCACTCTTCGCGGGTGGAGCAGCTGTCCTTGTCGATGGTGGCGACTATACGCTCGTCCTCGCCGAAAATCTCCTTGAGACGCTCGTTGGTGACAGCGCCCACTGCGGGGTCGGCAACACAGCTGAGCCATGTGGCGGGGCTGTCCTCACGGTACTGACCCATGGCCTTGAGGAACCAGGTGATGGGCAGCTTGCGGTTTTTGTCGATACGGACGTTGAAGACATCGGCAGCGTCAGTCTCGTACTCAAGCCATGCGCCGTGATAAGGGATGACGGTGGAGGCGTAGACGTTCATCATGGACTTGTCCGTGGTCTTGTCAAAATAGACACCGGGGGAACGGACGATCTGGGAGACGATGACACGCTCAGCACCGTTGATGATGAAGGTACCGCCGGCAGTCATCAGGGGGAAGTCACCCATGAAGATCTCCTGCTCCTTGATCTCCTCGGTCTCCTTATTGCGAAGACGGACGCGGACCTTGAGAGGGGCGGCGTATGTGGCATCGCGGGCCTTGCACTCTTCCTCATCGTACTTGGGCTTTTCGTTCATGGAGTAGTCGATGAAGCTCAGCTCAAGATTGCCGGAGTAGTCAGTCACAGAGTCAACATCCTTGAAGACCTCGCGAAGACCCTGCTCCAGAAACCACTTGTAAGAGCTCTTCTGAATCTCCAGCAGATTGGGCATATCCATGATTTCCTGGGTACGGGCATAGCTCTTTCTGAGCGTTTTCCCGTAGAGAACATCTTTTGGCATTAGCGCACTCTCCTTATCACTTTTTGCAAACGCCCGGGTTTGTTGTCAAAAAGAAAAACCCGGTGTTGATTTTACTTTACTACGGTGCTATACTGTGAACAGTAGATAGTGGGTACATAGCGCCGCTCCTGAACACACATAGCAAGCTATTCTACCATTATTCATATATTAAAGTCAAGGAATATTTTATTAAATTTTGGGTTTTCGGCGGGAGCTACAGTCTCCGGCTGATTTTTTATTTTTTGTCCATCGGTAAACGGCCCCGCACCGGTTTTTTCGGGCATATTTTCGCCCATACTTTGTTATTGACCTTGCAAATACACAAAGTATTCCCTGCGGTCAATGCCTCGTATGGCCGGAAATCTGCGCCGAAAAAACTGCACAATACATTTCGGAGCCACAAATTAAGCTGGCGGTGCGTGGCCGATTCCCGCTGGACTGTTTGATTCTCTTTGATAAGGACATTTTTATGGATATTTCCGTGATAATCATTGCAGCTTTATATTGCGCTTTCGCCCTCTGGCTTTTGTACAGGGCAAAGGTGGCCCGCTCTCCTTTGTCGGCAGTGCTTTGCGCGCTGCTGCTCATCGCCTTTATGGGGCTTCGCCTTGCGGTTTTTGACTATGAAACGCTGGACTATCAGAATTTTCTCTCCCGCTGGGTGGAGTTTTACCGCAATAACGGCGGTTTTGCGGCTCTTGACACCCCGGTGGGCAACTACAATATCCCCTATCTCTACTTTCTGGCGCTGTTTTCCTATTTTGATGTGAGCGATCTGCACCTTATAAAGCTTTTGAGCGTGTTTTTCGATATCATCCTTTCATGGGGCTGTATGCTGCTTGTGGGCAGATTTACGGACAGCGCCTTGAAAAAGGGCACTGTGTTCTTCACCGCCTTCGCGTGGCCCACGGTATTTCTCAACGGCGCTCTCTGGGCTCAGTGCGACAGCAGCTATGTGGCGCTGCTGGTGCTGGGCATATACCTTGCGCTGGATGAAAGGCCCGTGGCATCCATGGTATGCGCTGCGCTGGCTTTTGGCTTTAAGTTGCAGGCCGTGTTCATTCTGCCTGTGTACGCGGTGCTGTGGATGCAGGGCAAGTTTAAATTCAGGCACTTTCCCATTTTCCCTGCGGCCTATGTTGTTCTGGTGCTGCCTGCGGTCATAGCGGGCCGCCCTTTCTGGGACACTGTTACCCTCTATTTCAATCAGACCGGCAGCATCGGCGACGGGCTGAACTACAACTCCCCTTCCGTCTATTCCTTTTTCCAGTACACGCTGGACGAAAGCCACCATGAGCTTGCCTGTAATTTGGGCATTGCGGCGGCATTTTTGTACATGGGCGGGCTGTTGTTTTTGTGTTATGTTAACCGTAAAAGACTCACGGAGCGGTCTGTTCTGGCGGCGGCGCTGCTTTTCGCCATAGGTATTCCCTTTCTGCTGCCCCACATGCACGACAGATATTTCTTCGGAGCGGATATGCTGAGTCTTGTTGTGGGCTTTGCGTCTCCCGTGTACTTTGCCGTGGCGCTGCTGGTGGAGTTTGCGTCCTTCCTCGGCTATCACGCCTATCTTAAAATGCGTTTTCTCCTTCTCATGGATAAGGGCGCGGCGGCGCTTGTTATCGCCCTGCTGCTGAGTTTCTCCCTGTTTTTCCGCTCTTTGAAAAATTTTGAGGAAGTTTGAAAAATACCGCTTGACAAAAGCAAATATTCTGCTATAATCAGCTATGCCTTAAATGTGGCGCACCCAAATGAGACAAGCAGCTTTAAATGGAGCGAAGTCTCGGGTTATGCGAGAGTGCTGGAACAGGTAGACAGGCACGTTTGAGGGGCGTGTGTCAACCGACGTGGGAGTTCAAGTCTCCTCTCTCGCACCAAAAAAGAACAGTCCGTCCGAAAGGATGGGCTGTTCTTTTTTGGTCTTGGCGAGAATGAGACTTGAATCATGTCCGCACAAGCCGGGGGCTTGTGCATGAGCCAGTGCGTACACTGGCGAATACTTTGTTTTCCCGTCCCCCGCGAGACGGGAAAAGCACCAAGTCTCCTCTCACGCCTTGTTTTTTTGACGGCAGGGGCAAGCCCCTGCCCTACATTCTTACGTTGGCTGATATAAAAAGGCCGCACTGTATACGACAAATAAGCGGCTGCTTTTACTCAGCCAGCCTTTCCGCCAGCAGTTTCTCCACCTCAGCAGCTTTAAGCACCCGGCCCATGGAAACAACTTTTTCATTGACTACCAGTGCGGGCATACTCATTACTCCATATTCCATAACTTTTTCCATGTCCGTCACATACTCAAGCTCGGTGCTCAGTCCCATGTTCATGACAGCTTCCTTGGATGCTTCCAGCAGGGCATGGCAGCTCTTGCAGCCTGAGCCTAGAACCTTAATGCTGCCACCGTTCACATTGGAGAGGTGGGCAGACTTTTTATTTTCTTCCTTCTCTTTTCTCAAACCAAACAATGCCATATTGATATACCTCCGTTTTTATGTTTTAAAGAAGTCTGCTTTTCGCTGCCAGACTTCTTTTTCTTTGCGCTTATATAAGAAAATTCTGTACCAAGTTGAAGAAGTAACCCACCAGAATAATACCGGACGTGCATATTACCACAAAGATGCCCAGCAGCTTTGGCTTCACAGCCTTACGGAGCATGATGATTGAGGGCAGGCTCAACGTGGTAACAGCCATCATGAAGGACAGGACAACGCCAAGCTGTGCGCCCTTGGCAAGCAGCGCTTCTGCAATGGGAATGGTGCCGAAAATGTCAGCATACATGGGAACACCGGCGATGGTTGCGATCACCACACCAAAGGGGTTGCCGGTTCCCAGCAGCTTCACAATGAATTCTTCGGGGATCCAGTTATGGATGAAAGCGCCGATGCCCACGCCAATGAGGACATATGGGGCGACTTTCTTTGATGTGGAAACAACCTGTTCCCATGCAAATGTCATACGGTCTTTGATTGTCAGTTCTTCCTGCGCCACTTCCAGAGTTTTTCCCTTGCGGATATACTCTTCCACTTGCTTTTCCAGATGCAGCTTTTCTATCATCGTACCGCCCACAACAGCAATCACCAGACCAAGCAGCACATAGACGACAGCAACCTTCCAGCCGAATATACTCATCAAAAGCACCAGACTTCCCAAGTCCACCATGGGAGAGGAAATCAGGAAAGAGAATGTCACACCAAGGGGCAGGCCGGCACTGGTGAAGCCGATAAACAAGGGAATGGACGAGCAGGAGCAGAACGGCGTTACAGTTCCCAGCAGCGCGGCAACGCAGTTTGCACCAATGCCGTGAAACCTGCCCAGAATTCGTTTTGTACGCTCCGGTGGGAAGTAGCTTTGTATATACGAAATTATAAAAATCAGGCAGGTCAGCAGCACCATTATCTTGATAACATCATAGAGAAAAAACTGAACGCTGCCGCCGAGTCTGCCGGCAGTATCAAGCCCCACAGCCTCCACAATGCGGCCCATCAGTCCATTCAGCCATTGCATTCCAAGAACTTCTTTCTGGAAAAAATCCCATGCGACTCTTAAATTTTCCATAAAAACGCTCCTTTGTCATATTGTTATATTTACATGTATCTATATATGGAGTTTGATGTAAGCCGTGCACGGAAAAGCAAACTTACTTTTCACAGCACGACTTAGCTTCGCCGGTATAAGTCTCTTTGGTCAATTCATTCAGGCCATCCTTGGCAAGCTGGCAGCCTTCCCCGCAAATGGAGTAGTGCATCCACTTTCCTTCCTTGCGGCCGGTGACAAGAGCACAATCGCAGAGAATTTTCATATGGTGGGAAAGGGTCGGCTGGCTTATATCAAGCTCTTCAAGAAGTTTGCAGGCACATTTCTCCCCCGTTCTGAGCAGACGCATTATCTGAATTCTGTTCTCATCGCCCAGCGCCTTGAAAACCTGTGCCATCTGTTTAGAACTGCGTTCCACAAACTCACCTCCCATTGATGTCCGTCGATATGTTATCACTCATATAGATATTTGTCAATATATAATTTGCAATCCATAAGAAAAAATCCCTGCTCTACATTACACAAAATAAATGAACAGGCTGTGTAGTTCAAGTCACTTTTTCCGCAGTTTGCATCCAAGGAAAGACGCGGCAAGCAGCAGGAGAAAAGCCGCACAGTATACCACAAACAGGCGGCTGCTCCACATTGTAAGTCTGGCGCTGATATTTATAAGGGGCAGATAGTAAAGCTGCGTCCAGAGGCCAAGGGGATTTTGCCAGTAGGATTTGAAAACAAGCTCCTGAACGCAAAGCAAAACTAAAACGGCAAAGGCCGGGAGATTAAAGGCGATAAGCAGCTTTTTTGTGTCCTTCACGAAGGGCTTTGCAATAAACGCGATAAGCGCCCACACAAGAAGTGTTACAATACCTATCAAGGCATAGGGCGGCAGAGTTTCAGGGTGGCTGAGCATAAAGCTGTTCATAAAGCCGCCGACGGCAAAAGGAATAAGCCCAAGCAAAGACAATATAAGCACACTTACACCTCCATTTTTTCTAACATAAACTGTATCACAATCGCCGCGGTATAGCAATAAAGAGCATATATAAAAGGGACGATGCGGGCATCGCCCCTACAAGCTTCTATAATCCGTCAGCGGATTTTTATAAGCAGCAGCTTTCCGTCCTCAACGGACACTGTGGCCCGCTTACCTTTCAGCACCTCGTTGCTGACGCCGTACTGATACTCACAGGAAATTTCAGCATTCTCAAGGGGATATTTTGCGCCGCGGACAGTGATGCCCTTTGCCCTGCCCGTGATGTTCATAAGCGAGAAGAAGGAATACTCATCACCGATACAGACCGGTGCTTTCGAGACTATCTCCATTTCCGAATAGTCATCTATTATACGCCCGCTCCTGCCAAGAGAGTCAAGATACAAGAGGATTGAGAGATTGGCTAAACTATGGTCAAGCCTTGCGCCGATGACGCCTATGAGCAAAAAGTCCTCATATCCCCTTTTCACAGCCTCTTTGAGGGCATAAAAGGTATCCGTATCATCCTTTTCGCAGGGCAGTACAATGGTCTCCACATCCATGTGGGGATCATCGTGGGAGTCAAAGTCCCCCACGATAAGTCCGGGCTTTGCGTTCAGCGCGTCCATGTGCTTCAGGCCGCTGTCGCAGAACACGACAAAATCATCTTCCCTGAGATTTTTGCGGATAAAGGCATAGTTATTTATATCCGCACCGCCCACGATAACACAGCGTCCCATATAATAAGCACTCCTTTGTTTTTCTACAGTAATGAAAGTATTTCCCGTTTGTACTCAAGAAACTCCGGTGTTAGATTAAAGTCCTCCCGCCGGGGTTTTGGCTCTTTTATGATGATTTCCCCATTTATCCTTCCGGGTACGCCGGAGAGAAGGTATATCCTGTCCGAAAGCAGTATGGCCTCGTCAATGTCATGGGTGATAAAAAGCGTTGAAAGCTGAATTTTCTCCATGACACCCGGATACCACTTGTGCATGGCGCTTTTGGTAAGCGTGTCCAGAGCGGAAAAAGGCTCATCCAGCAAGGCAAGCTCCCGTGAGAACATATAAGTCCTCAAAAGAGCCGCCCGCTGGCGCATACCGCCGGAGAGCTGGGCGGGATACTGCTTCTCCGTTCCATCCAGACCGAACTGAGGAAACATGGAGGACACCTGCAGGCGGGCCTCTTTTTTCTTCACGCCTTTGAGCAGCAGCGGCAAAGCCACATTGTCCTCTATCGTGCGGTAGGGCAGCATCAGATCCTTTTGCAGCATATAGCTTATGCGTCCGGGTCTGCCCGTTATATCCTCCCCGTCCAGAAAAACCGCGCCCTCGTCCGGCTTCAAAAGGCCGGAGATAACATTGAAAAGCGTGGTCTTACCGCCGCCGCTGACACCTAAAAGGCTTACAAGCTCTCCACGTCTCAGCTCAAGGGAGATATCCTGCAAAACCTTTTTACCTTCAAAGCTTTTGCTTACCTTCCTTACCTCTAATTTTACCATATCACTGGGGCAGATAGCTATTGGTAAATCCGAAATCCGGGTCTATCTTTTCTTCCATCAGATTATTCTCATTGAGCCAGTTGAAAAATGCGGCCCAGCGCTCACCGTCAAACTCGCCCCAGCGGGCAGCGTCGGCTATGTACTCCTTGGCCAGATATTCCTGACTTGCGTACACAAGCTCAGTATTGGCCTTAAGCTCGGGTGCGGCCTCCATAAGGATATCAGCGGCTTCCTTGGGATTTTCAACGGCGTAGGTATAGCCCTTGGAAAGAGCGGACAGGAAGGCCTTTGCAGTTTCGGGGTTTTCCTCCATCCATGCGTTGCCGCCGATGATGACGGGGGTATAGTAGTCAAATACCGGGTCTATATCCGCAAAGTCAAAGTAGTCAATGTCCATACCTGCCACCTCGCAGGCCACGCCTGCCCAGCCGTAGAATATCCAGATAGCGTCCACGGACTTGCTTTTCAGGGCGGACACCTCATCGGTAACGGTGGAGGGTATAAGCTCCACAAGCTCAAAATCACCGCCATCGGCAGTCATAACATCGCGGATTGTGGCCTTCTCCACGTCCAGATCCCATGTGGCGTACTTCTTGCCCTCAAGTCCCTTGGGTCTGTCCATACCCTCACCGGCGCGGGAGACTATGCCGGAGGTATTGTGCTGGATAACGGCGGCAACTGCCGTGACGGGGATAGGCTCATCCCCTGCGAAGGCGGGAGCAAGGGAGTCCTGAAAGGATACGCCGAACTGGGCCTTGCCGGAGGCCACCAGCGTCACAGCGCCGTCCTCAGGGGGCTGTACCACTTCTACCTTAAGTCCAGCCTCTTCAAAGTAGCCCTTTGCCTGAGCCACAAAGATGCCCGTGTGGTTTGTGTTGGGTGTCCAGTCCAGAACGACGGTTATGGTTTCTATTTCGGCGGTTTCTGCGCTTTTTCCGCAGGCAGCCAGCGCGAATATCATTGTCAGCGCCAGCAGCAGGGCAATAAATTTTTTCATATTTTCCTCCTATTTTTTGTCCAGATAACGATATGGCATACATTTTTTCTCCGCCAGCTCCACCAGTGCCATAAGCGCCAGTGAAATTGCGGAAATGAGAAAGATAACGGCGAACATCTTGTCAAAGGCAAAGGCTTTTTTCACCCGGGTCATGTATACGCCAAGACCGCCAAATCCGCCCAGCCACTCACTGATGACCGCACCCACCACACTGTAGGCCGCAGCTATCCGCAGCCCGGAAAAGAGCTGAGGCAGGGCCGTAGGAAACTTTATGTAGCGGAAAATGCGAAGCCTGTCGGCGCCCATGGAGCGCAAAAGCCCTATGGCATCCCTGTCTGCGCTGCGAAAACCGTCCAGCAGCCCCACGGTCACAGGGAAGAAGGTGGAGATCACTATTAGGACGATTTTGGGCGTCATCTCATAGCCGAACCAGAGCACCAGAAGCGGCGCAATGGCCACGGATGGGATGGTCTGGGTGATGATGAGCAGGGGGTAAAAAGCCTTATAGAGTATTTCAAAGCTGTCCATCAGCACTGCCGCCAGAAAGCCCACGCCCACGCCCAGAGCAAGGCCGATGAAAGCTTCCTGCAGGGTGATGAGGGAGTTTTCCCAGAGCAGGGGCAGCTCGTCCACGAAGGCGCGCAGCACATCCACGGGGGAGGGCAGCATATAGCTTGGTATAAGCCCGCTCATGCAAACAAACTGCCAAGTAAGCAAAAGCAGAGCTATGGCGGCAAGGGATGGGATATTACGCTTCGGCATGCTTGGTGATTTTCCTGTCGATGGTGAGCAGCTCGCCTTCGGGCTTGTAGACCACTCTCACATAGGCGGAGACGCTCTTTGCACCCGCTCTGACGGCCACGTGCTGGCACTCCTTGACTATGTCCATGAGCTGATTATAGTCTTCACCCTCGACGGTGGTTTCAAAGGGGCCTACATGGCAGTGCAGACCACTGCTTTTGATGTAGGCTATGACCTCATCCACGATGCGGATAAGTTCATTTTCGTTTTCTGCTGCGGGAAGAACCTGGATTGCGATGCTTGCTTTCATGGTATTTACCTCCAAAAATATAATTTCCCCCGCCGGATAAGTCCGGCGGGGGTGTCTGGAAGTATGCTTTACCACACTTTTTACTGCTCCCTACGCCGGCATTATCCGGATCAGGTTGTAGGGTCGAAGTTGGATTACTTCCTCTCAGCCTGCTGACACAGACTCCCCTGCATTTTAAATTGTATAAAAAAACAGGAGACTTGCCCTTGCGGTAAGCTCCTGTAAAAAATCCCGGGTATGACTTCCTACGGCGGCATTATCCGCATCAGGTTATAGGGTCGAAGTTTGTTTACTTCCTCTCAGCCTGCTGACACAAGCTCCCCTGTTTTTATCTGTATCTGCATCATACACCTATCTTCGCAAAATTACAAGTGCAAAGTGTGGAAAAATCGGGGCAAATATGCTACTATGTTTTCAGCCCGACCAGATAGGTGGGTAAAACTACATTTCAGGAGATTGCTGTTTGAGAAACAACACCTTGGAGACTGTGCGCTGACCGGGAGGTTTGCGCGTCAGTCCCGCCAAGCCTCCCAGTATTGCGGTCAACAATCATCAGGAGGTAATAAATAATGAGCAAAAATGACTATATAATTCGTTTGGAAAGAAAAGACGAGCAGCGCAAGGTTGAAACCTTAGTAAGAGAAGCGTTCTGGAACGTATACCGTCCCGGCTGTCTGGAGCATTTTGTGCTCCATCAGTTGAGAAATGACCCGGCTTTTGTGAGAGAGCTTAACTTTGTCATGGAAAAGGACGGGCAGCTCATAGGGCAGAACGTATTCATGCGCGCCCATATCAAGGCCGATGACGGCAGAGAAATTCCCATTATGACCATGGGGCCTATCTGCATACATCCTCAGTTCAAGCGCAAAGGCTACGGTAAAATACTGCTGGATCACTCCCTTGAAAAAGCGGCAGAGCTTGGCTGCGGCGCACTGTGCTTTGAGGGGAACATCGGTTTTTACGGCAAAAGCGGCTTCACTTATGCCAGTGAATTCGGCATCCGCTACCACGGCCTGCCGGAGGGAGAGGATGCGTCCTTCTTCTTGTGCCGTGAGCTTATCCCCGGATATCTTGCGGGTGTGAGCGGCGAGTACGCCACGCCTCAGGGCTATTTTGTGGACGAGGCTGCCGCAGAAGAATTTGACAGAGGCTTTCCGTATAAGGAAAAGCTTGTTCTGCCCAGTCAGATTTTCTCAATAAGCGAATAAATATGGGAGCGGTGTGTCTAAATGGGCACACCGCTCTTTTTAGCTTGTAAAGTGCGCCTTTGTCTGTTAAAATGCGTCCAACACGTTAATTTCATGGAGTTAATTTATGTTTTCCATATCCTATGCCCAAATGCTTGCAGCCATCAGCCTTATCTGGCTCATTGGGCGCGCTTTCTGCTGGGTGAAAAACAAACGCATTGACCTAAAGCGGGAGGCAACGCTACTTTTTGTATATACCTGCATCGTTGTTGTGGTGCGCTTTACCTTTTGTCCCTTCGGCAAGGTGGACGGGCAGATACAGCCGCTGCTTTTCGACAGGGAAAAGATGCTGCCCTTCTGGCTCAACTTAAAGCCCTTCATATACCTCTTTGATTATCCCACCAAACGGAAAATTCTGCTTAACCTCATCGGCAACACGGCCATGTTCATCCCGCTGGGTATAGTGTGGCCCGCCGTATTCAAACAACTTAACAGCCACGCAAAGGTCATTGCCGCCGGTGTGGGCGCATCCCTCTGCATTGAGATTTTGCAGCTTCCCTTTTATGGCCGCGCCAGCGACATTGACGACCTTATATTGAACTCCACAGGCTTTCTCATAGGCTATGGAATTTATCTGCTGGCAAGGAAAATCGGACGGAAAGAGCATTGAAGCTTGCCCTGTTCGTGTAATTACGCACAGTTTCGTATCATCTCGTGCATATTTCGGCAGACACCCAATATTTCCTTGCTTTTACTGCCACACTATTATATATTATGGCGGTATTTCAAAAGAAAAGGAGATAAATATATATGAAGCTCAGTGCAAGAAATCAGCTGAAGGGCACTATCGTAGAAATCAAGGAAGGCGCAGTCAACGGTATAGTCAAGATCGACATCGGCGGCGGCAATGTTATCAGCTCCTCCATTTCCATAGCTTCCATCAATGAGCTGGGTCTGGCAGTCGGCGGCACCGCTTACGCCGTTATCAAGGCAAGCTCCGTTATGATCGGCATTGACGACTGATTATGATACACTTATCCTGTCCCAATGGGGCAGGATATTTTATTTTTTTGCCATATATGTTATATTATGCTTATCCCATATCAAGGAGGGGCAAAAATGAAGCTGGACGGATTTGGTATATTTGTAAAAGACATGGGCGTGATGGTACGCTTTTACCGGGATGTGCTGGGCTTTGAGATAAAAGAGGATGACGAGACCTCCAACGTATTTTTAGAAAAGGACGGGACGCTTTTTCTTCTCTACCGCCGCTCTGACTTTGAAAAGATGTGCCGCCGCCCATTTGAGTACGCAGGAGGTATAAACGGGCACTATGAAATCGCCCTGCAGGTTGAAAACTACGCCGCAGTTGACCGGGAGTTTGAGCGGATCACCGCACTGGGCGCAGTTTGCGTGATGCCGCCTGAGACTATGCCATGGGGACAGCGCACCTGCTATATTGCAGACCCGGAGGGCAACCTTGTGGAGATAGGCACTTTCACAAAGGAGTGAATTTTCGCCCCGCTATTGTATTTTCCGCAAAATGCGGTATAATCCCTTTGTAAAAGAAACAAAAGGAGTTATTTATGGATATCAGAAACGGAATAGACCTTCAGGAGTGCCCCCTTTGCGGCGGCGCAGGTATTCTTGAGATAGAGCAGGACTGGTGTGTGAACATCTCCTGCCTGGACTGCGGCTGCCAGACCGCGGACGTAGCCTACAAAAAGCCTGAGGACAAGGATGCT
>JAFTXM010000015.1 GCA_017465025.1 Oscillospiraceae bacterium | reverse complement strand
GAAACTGTGAAATAATTTCCAATTCCAGCAAATTGTCCAGTAACAATAGCCCCACAGTTAGTTCCGGTGATTGTTGCGGCTCCCGCAGGGGAAACAGACCATGTGACAGAATCAGTATCACCAACATCCGGGTGTACCAGTCTGACCTCAATACTTTCGCCCACTTCTATCAAATCTTTCTCAACCGCGATGTAGCCTATGTTATCTTCATACACATAGACCTTTACACTGGCGCTTGCACCGCTGTTGTCATTGGCGGTGGCAGTGATGGTAGCTGTCCCCTTTGCTTTGCCGGTGACAGTGCCGTTGGCAGCAACGGTGGCAATATCGGGGTGGGAGCTTGTCCATTCGATTTGTGTGGGATTTGATGTATCGTCCGGTGTGACAGTAACAGACAAGTTAAGGGTGGCATCTTTTGCAAGCTTTGTATTACCGCCGGTAATTTGTAAAGTTTTCTCTACAACCGTAATTGTTGCGGTAGCAGTCGCATCGTCGTTGGCTTTAGCTGTGATGGTAGCCGTACCGGTTGCTGAGGCAACGAAATGCCCGTTAGGATTAGAGGGATTAAGAGGCTCAACCACTGTCGGGTCACTGGTACTCCAAGTAATTTTATCTGTTGAATTATCAGGCGTCAGGGTAGTTCCAAATGTAATCATTTCACCAACATAGGCGGTTTTACTTTCTGGTGAAATCGTTACTGCGGTAGCAGGAATTCTATTTGCCAGAATATTCTGAGTGTATGATGCCACGCTTTTCCCATCAGCTTTAAGGGAGATTGTCAAATCCCCTGCCTCTTTTGCAGTAAAGCGCGTACTGAAGCCACTTGGCTCCGCACTAAGTTCGTCGGCATTGTATTCCCATGTAACATTTGCGACATGAGGAATATTTGAATACCCGAGTTCAAAGTAACCCCCGACAGCTACCGGACTTGTGCCATCAGTTCTGATAATTTGAGGTTTGCCCAGTATATATTCACATGTCTCGCAGCAATATCCGTTGGTATCGTCATATATAAAGCTATGCGCTGCGTTTTCTATTATCGGTGCCGGGCATTCTTCCACAGAACATTTTTTCTGATGGCTTCCTTGGGCAGAAACAGTTGTGTCCCATGCATACTCATGAACATGGATGCTGTGAGTGGCTTCATTATTATTCCCATCGGTAGCAGTAATGGTCACATTTCCGCCTTTTTTGCCTGTGACTTCGCCGTCTGCATTAACCTCAGCAATGGCGCTGTCTGAGCTTGTCCATGTGACAGTATCGTTCGCATCAAGCTTGGTTGTTGCACCAATATTTATCTCGATTTTACCCGTGATAGTCAGTCCGCCGCTCTTGGGTGGTGCCATCATAAGTAAGGGCTCTTTTTCGCCGCAGACGCTGCACTCGTGCTGCTCATTATACTTGTGACCGAGGGGCTCGCCGTAGGGCTGGCCGCAGAGTTCACAAACTGCCTTCTCTTCGCAATCGGCAGAGCCGCCCTTGTGACCGTAGTCACCGTAGGGCTGGCTGCATTTTTCGCAGACTGCAAGAGCCTCGCAGCTGGCCACGCCGCCAACATGGCCAAGCTCGCCGTAGCTCAGGCCGCAGATTTCACAGACTGCAAGCTCGGTACAGCTGGCTTCGCCGCCGCTGTGGGCGCAGAGAGCATAGCAGACGCTGCACATGCCGTTCTCGTACTTGTGGCCAAGGGCTTCACCCTCGGTGGCCTCGCAGCGGCCGCAGGTTTTGGGTGCGGTGCAGGTGGCATTCAGATATTCATGCCCGAGAGCTTCGATATCCTCGGTATAGCTGTCCTCACAGTCGTCTACAGTGCAGCTGAAGGTTTTTACGCCCTTTTCGGTGCAGGTAGCTTCCGTAGTAACAGCTTCCT
This sequence comes from Oscillospiraceae bacterium, assembly GCA_017465025.1. Taxonomy (GTDB): domain Bacteria; phylum Bacillota; class Clostridia; order Oscillospirales; family Oscillospiraceae; genus Limivicinus. Next base: position 31,256 of record JAFTXM010000015.1, on the reverse strand, counting down.
CATAGCTGTGGCCGAGGGCTGGGATAGCCTCGTTATAGCTGTCGCCGCAGGCCGTGCATTTTACAGATTTGACACCATCTTCGGTGCAGGTGGGTGCGGTAGTGACTTCGCTCTCACCGGCGGTATGGCCGCGAGCGGAGATAATCTCAGTGCTGGCATCTTCGCCGCAGACGGAGCATTTGACCGTAATGCTGCCGTCAACAGTGCAGGTGGCAGGCTCGGTGACAGTTTCCCCGGCGGTGTGGCCCAGAGGCTCACCCTCTGTTGCGGTGCAGACTTTGCAGGTTTTTGCTGTGGTGCAGGTGGCAGGAGCATAATCATGTCCCAAAGGCTCACCCTCGGTTACGGTGCAGACTTTGCAGGTTTTGGGTGCGGTGCAGGTGGCAGGAGCATAATCATGTCCCAAAGGCTCACCCTCGGTTGCGGTGCAGACTTTGCAGGTTTTGGGTGCGGTGCAGGTGGCATCACTGAAGCTGTGGCCAAGCACTGCAATAGTCTCAGTATAGCTGTCGCCGCAGCCGGAGCAGGTGAAGGTCTTTACTCCGCCCTCAGTGCAGGTAGCTGCCTTGGTGACGGCTTCACTATAGCTGTGACCAAGAGCTTGGATAACGTTGGTGCTGAGCACTCCGCCGCAGCCTGTGCAGCTTACTGTGGTACTGCCCTCAGCAGTGCAGCTGGCAGCCACGGTGACAGGCTCACCGGCAGTATGTACCCCAGTGGCAGGTATGACGCTGCTGCTGATAGTCGCACCGCAGGCAGAGCACTTTGTTGTATTGCTGCCCGCCGTGGTACAGCCGGGTGAAACCGTCTCAACATAGGTTTCACTGTGTGCACAGACTTCATCCTCCGCCAGTGCGTTCACCGGGAGCAATGACACAAGCATACAGACCAAAAGGGCTGATGCCAAAAGCTTCTTCAAGTTCTTCATAGGTATTTCCTCCTTATCTGCGTTTTATCATTGTCAAAAACGTCGACAATAAGTCAATTTTGATATTATCATAAAACGGAGGTTAAATTCCACCATATATAAGTTTCATTTTATTTTCATAACTGTTTCAGAGTGATTTATGTAAATGAAAAAGGCAGTCCTTTCGGACTGCCTTTTAAAGCTTGCGCTATTTAATTACTTGGCGTTCTTTGCCAGCTCGCACAGAGCGGTGAAAGCGGCGGGATCGTGAATAGCGGTCTCAGAGAGCATCTTGCGGTTCATATCGACACCGGCCAGCTTCAGACCGTGCATGAAGGTGGAGTAGTTCATGCCGTTCATCTTGCAGCCTGCGCTGATACGGGTGATCCACAGCTTGCGGAAGTCTCTCTTCTTCTGCTTGCGGCTTACATATGCGTAACGGCCGGACTTCATGACCTGCTCGTTTGCCATCTTATAGTGACGGGACTTGTTGCCCCAGTAACCCTTTGCAAGACCAAGAACCTTGTTTCTGTGCTTGCGGGTCATCATTGCGCCTTTAACTCTTGCCATTTGATTATCCTCCTATATACAGTCTGCCCTTATTTGTAAGGGATCATTTTCTTGATGGTTGCCTCGTTGGTCACGTCCGCATAAGCTTCGGAACGCAGACGACGGCAGCGCTTGCTGTCCTTCTTGGTGAGGATATGGCTCTTGAATGCGTGTGCACGCTTTACCTTACCGGTCTTGGTGAGATTGAATCTCTTCTTGGCACCGCTGTGGGTCTTCAGTTTGGGCATGATTTTTCTCCTTCCGTAAATGCATGATGCATGGGTTTATACTATGATTATTCCTCGGTCTGTTCTGCCTCGGTGACAGGAGCAGGCTTGGGAGCCTTGGGTTTTGCCGGCTTCTTTGCCGGAGTTGTGGGCTTGGGGGAAAGGAAAATGGACATACTGCGTCCCTCAAGCTTGGGAGCCTTATCCAGATTTGCAACCTCAGTGCACTTGGCTGCAAAGTCCTTCAAAAGCACTTCGCCTATCTCGGTATGTGCCATTTCACGGCCGCGGAAACGCACGGAAACCTTGACTCTGTCCCCATCGGCAAGGAACTTCTGGGCGTTTTTCAGCTTGGTGTTCAGGTCGTTGGTATCGATGCTGGGAGACATTCTTATCTCCTTGACCTCGATAACGCGCTGATTTTTCTTGGCTTCCTTTTCCTTCTTGGCCTGCTCGAAACGGAACTTGCCATAGTCCATTATGCGGCAGACAGGGGGATTGGAGCCAGGAGCGATCTTCACAAGGTCAAGCTCCCTCTCTGTTGCGATTCTGAACGCTTCCTCTGCGGACATTATGCCCAGCTGGTTGCCTTCATCGTCTATAAGGCGCACTTCCTTGTCGATTATCTCTTCGTTGATCTGATGTGCAGCGTTTGCGATCTTAAACACCTCCGGTTTAGAGCACATAATTAAAGCGCGGATGCACAGCATCCGCGCATAAAAACAGCGTTATCCCACAAGGGGGGCTTGCTTTTATTGACCTCGACTGGCCTTGTGCCGCCGGGTGAGGCTGGTGGATGCCATACCTTCTTTGTTTTAAGCTCGGTTAGTATAACTCCAAAAGTCTCTCTTGTCAAGGGTTTTGGATGAGTTTTCTTTATAATTTATGCAGTTTTTTCCGGTTTATTACCATTCATCGATACTCAGCCAGATATGCATAGTAGGCCTCGCTGTCACCCGTCAGGCTGCCAAGAGTACCGTGGAATACGTACCAGAGTATGACAATAGCCACGAGCAGCAGCGCAAGCTTTATGATAAGGGTCTTTTTGTCAACGGTAAAACCGCCGCTGACCTTTGCCGGAAGTGCTGCTACGCACTCCGCCGCCTTTGAGTAGCCCATGACCGTATAGGGCAAAAGCAGCACAAAATAGGGCAGGGCGTACTGACTCTTGACTTCCCATACTAAATGAAAAAGAAAGCCGCCTACAAATATCATGGGTAAAATCAGCGCATCGTACAGGTGCTCTGACTTGGAGCATAGCAGCAGCCAGAGCATTGCTCCTGCAAGAACCGCAAAATTGAAATAATTCATGCATTGGGTCAATATATGGTTGCCCATGGGGCTAAGAATCGCCTTTGGCCATTCATTGTCCACGGATATTACGTCATGGCTGTAATACTCCTGCTGGTGGCTGATTAAAACCATTACAGACTGCAAACTTGGTTCGTTCCATTGCGAAGCCGCCTTCCTCACAAAGAAGTCCCGAGCCATGTCCTTATCCTGCCACATTTCTTCCAGCCTTGCTTTCAGGTCTGCTTTCACCCAGGCTTCCTGTTTTTTTACATCGAATTCGCTTGCCTCAAAGGTATATCTGCTGTATCCATTCCACCATCCGGGGCGTTCATCGTCCTGCAAGCCCATGGTGACCCAGCCCCACATTGATATGCCTTCGGGTATCTCCTGCCCGCTCATCTTTTCATAAGCCAATGCAGGGAGCGTGCTTTGTGCAAAAAAGAAAACTGCAATCAGTGCTATATAAATAAGCTTTTCCCAATATTTCCGGCCAAACACATAAAATATTGCATAAATCAGCATTGCAACCAGAAAAATCAGATTGTTCATTTTGAGCAGTACAGCAAAGCTTATGCAGAAAGCCGATAACACCGCCAGCCTACTGCGGCCACTGCGGAAATACAGAATCTCATATTTCAACGCCAGCAGGCACAGCAGCAAACCGGGTATGATCCCATATACGAAGGATGCGTAAAGCATAAGAGGCAGGAAGAATCCGCCAAGCAGCAAAAGCAAAAGTGCACCGCTTCTCTTCATTCCGAAGAGTTGGCCAAGTTCGGAAAGGGTTTTTATTATAAAGGTGATGCATACTGCATTTATGAGCTGATACGCCAGATAGTTGAACTCCCCAAAAATCCTGCTGAGCAGATAAACCACCATAGTGATGCCTATCTGATTATTGTATACGTAAAAGTAACCTACAGGGCCACTGGGGGTAAAATCTCCCATAGCCATATACTGAGCCGCCAAAAGCACTGCGCGTTGATCACCATAAGGCGGTACCTGAGTACACACTACCCAAAGGCTTATCAAAAACCAAATCGCCCAAAGAAGCACCGATCTAATACGCGAAAAAAATGCGTCATCCTGCTCAACACGAATCACTATGCCATGCAGTCGGCCTGTTTTCTTCTGCTTATATATATATATATATATTGAGGCCAGTATTGCGATGAATACAAAAACAAAATTAAAAAGAGGACTGTCCGGCAGGAAATACGGCATTTCATATCTATCAATAAAAGTCGTGCTGAATGCCGCCATAAAAAGCAGAGCCGATATAATGATAAAGAAAACATAGCTTATTACAAAATAATAGCTTTTCTCTGCCGCTTGGCCAATTTTTATTCCTCTGTTCATTTGAATTTCCCCAATCATCTTAGTCCGTCCAGATACGCGTGATAGGCCTCGCTGTCGCCCGTCAGGCTGCCAAGGGTGCCGTGGAACACGTACCAGAGTATGGCAATGGCCGCAAGCAGCAGCGCAAGCTTTATGATAAGGGTCTTTTTGTCAATGGAATAACCGTCTCTGACCTTTGCCGGGAGAGCTGCTATGCACTCCGCCGCCTTTGAGTAGCCCATGACCGTGTAGGGCAAAAGCAGCACAAAATAGGGCAAGGTATACTGACCCTTGGCTTCCCAGATCATATGGAAGACAAAGCCGCCAATAAGGGTCATCGCAAGAACAAGCCAATGGTGGTAGTGCCTGTCTTTTGCGCAGAGGAGCAAAAACAGCATAGCCCCCGCAGTAATGGCAAAATTCAGGTAATTGAGATACAGGCTGAGCCTGTAATTTCCCTGTTCGCTTATAAGCGTTCTCGGCCACTCAAGGTCTGCGCCAAGCTCCTTGCCCTGCAAGATGACCACGCTTTCAAAGCTGGGCTCATTCCACTGAGAGGCAGTTTTCCTGACGAAAAAGTCCCTTGCGCAGTCGGTGTCCTCAAGAAACTCATCTATCCGGTTTCTCAGGTCTTCTTTGACCCAGATTTCCTGTACATTTGTGTCAAAGCTGCTGTTTATGAGGGTGTTGAGGGTATAGCCGTTATACCAGCCGGCATTGTTCCCCTCCTGAAGCCCCATGGTGACCCAGGCCCACTTGGACACGCCCGTGGGTATGCCCGCGCCGCGCATCTGGGCAAAAACCGAGACAGGTATCTTCGCCTGTGCCGCGTAGAAAAGCACCACGAGCAATATCAAAAGAGCTTTTTTGGCCTTCCCGAGCCGTATTATCTCCACAAGGGCATAGATGAGCATGGCTATCATGAATATCTGATAGTTGGATTTGAGCAGCACGGCAAAGGCGATAGACAGTGCAGACAGCAGCGCATGATACCACTCTCCGCCGTCAAAGTACCTCATTTCCAGTCTCAGGGCTATTAGGGCAAACAACAGGCCGGGAACAGTGCCGTAGATAAAGGACACATAGAGGGAAAAGGGCGTGAATAGGATGCAAAGCAGCAGCAAAGCCAGCTGCTTTGTCCGGCTCATTTTAAGCTGTGCGCCAAGATCGCAGAGGCTCTTATAGGTGAGGGCGATCAAAGCCGCATTTATAAGATGATAGGCTGTAAAATTATACTCGCCCAGCACGCGGTTGAGGAGAAGCTCCACCATGGCAAGGCCGATCTGGTGGTTATAGTCATAAAGATAGTTTACCGGGCTGAGAGCAGAAAAATCCCGCTGAGCCAGACCGTAGGCCGCATCCAGTACGGTTATCTGGTCGCCGCCGGAGGGCAGCTTGGTGCACAGCGCCCAGATGCTCAAGGCTATCCAGACTGCGCACAAAAGGGTATTTCTTATTTTTTTGAACAGCTTCCCGTCATTTTCAATGCGCTCAAGGAGCTTTCCGAAACGGCCGCTCCGGCATTTTATCACTGCCAGCGCAAGAAAAAGCACCAGCGCAAAAACCGCAAGATTTGCCCAGAGAGAGTCCGGCAGGTAGTATATTTTCTCACTGGCGCTGACAAAGCTGGTGCTGACTGCCGACATATACAAAATGGCTGCCAGAATGAGAAAGAATATGTACCCTACCACTGCTCTGTACAAAGCAGGAACCGAGCGCTGAAGGAAATTACCTTTTTTCTCCATATTTCTACCTCAGAAAAAGGCCCCGCAAGCGGAGCCTTTTTGAATATTTTTTATCAATATGCCTCGTTGGGGGTATCAGCAGCGTTTTCAAGCTCCATTGCCAGCTTTACGATGCGGCTGGTGCCGAGACGCTCAGCGCCCAGAGAGATAAACTCCTCGGCGTCAGCAATGCTGGAGATACCGCCTGCGGCCTTGACCTTCACATGGGCAGGGCTGTTTTCACGCATGAGCTTTACATCCGCTGCGGTGGCGCCGCCCTTGGAAAAGCCGGTGGAGGTCTTGATATACTCGGCGCCGCTCTCACCCACGATGGTGCACAGGCGCAACTTTTCTTCCTCGGTGAGAAGGCAGGTTTCAATAATGACCTTGAGAAGGCTTTCGGGGCAGGCTTCGCGGACTGCCTTGATGTCCTTCGCCACTGCATCCCAGCAGCCGTCCTTCACCATGGAGATGTTGATGACCATATCTATCTCATCCGCGCCGTTTTTCACAGCGTCAGCAGCCTCAAATGCCTTGGCTGCGCTGGTCATATAGCCGTTGGGAAAGCCGATGACCGTGCATATTTTCAGCTTGTCGCCCACATAGCGCTTGGCGCCTGCCACATGGCAGGGAGGGATGCACACGCTGGCGCAGTTATACTTCATGCCCTGGTCGCAGAGCTTTCTTATCTCCTCAGCGGTGCAGTCCACGCGCAGAAGAGTATGGTCGCAAGTTGCAAGAATATCCTTTATATCCATGATTTTTCTCCTTTTATTTGTTTTCAGTTAGCTTGTATTATAGCAAAGCTGTCCGTCATATTCAAGCCGTTACGATAATAGATTTAAATATCTTCACGAAAAGGACGGCTTTGAAATGGACATGATATCCTCCAACAACTACACCCGGCTGTGCGGCGTTATGGCCGCCGCCCCCGTATATTCCCACTCCAGCCGCGGACAGCAGTTTTTCACCTTTCCTCTGGAAGTGCAACGGCTCTCCGGCAATATCGACACGGTAAACATCATCGTAAGGCCCGAACAGCTTGAGGCCCTTGAGATAGAAGAAAGCAGCAAGATCTGCGTGTCCGGGCAGCTTCGCACTTTCAACAACAAAAACGGAGAAGGGGCAAAGCTGGTGATAAGCGTTTTTGCCAGAGATATCTGGCTGGGCGATGAGAGCGACTGCAATCAGGTGAGTCTCTTCGGAACGCTCTGCAAAACGCCGACCTTGCGCTGCACACCCATGGGCCGGGATATCTGCGACCTTATGCTGGCAGTAAACCGCCATTACGGGCGCTCGGACTATCTGCCCTGTATCTGCTGGGGCACAAAGGCCAGAGAGGCGGCCCAGTGGGAGGTGGGTACAAAGCTCCGGCTTGAAGGCAGGATACAAAGCCGCCATTACATAAAGATGACTGAGGACGGCCCTGTTGAGAAAACCGCCTATGAGGTGTCTGTAACGGAGCTGAATGAGGCTATAGTGTAAATGTGAAAGCAGCTATTTGAATATAGCTGCTTTTCTTTTTCATATAAGCTTATTTACTTCTTTTTCCGTACACACTGTGGCTCCGAGTTTTTTCAGCTTTTCGGCGCTGAGGCCGTCACCGGCGGTAAGAACGCCGGAAAATGAGCCGTCATAGATGCTGCCAACGCCGCAGGAGGGGCTGTGCGCCTTTAAGAGCGCGGCTTTGCAGGAATATTTTTTATACAGCACACAGGCAGTGTCCGCCCCCTTTTCAAACTGGGCCGTCACATCCTTACCCTTGCTGCTGACAACTTTCCCTTCTTTTCTTTCACTGGGGTCACGGGGTGTGGAGAGACCCCCGGCGCTCTCAGGACAGACCGGTATGAGCCGGTATTTTCCCCGGAGGGCTTTGACAGTTTCGGCGGGCATAAGATTGCTGCCGCCGCAATACTTGCACTCATAGCCTAAAAGGCAGGCGCTGACAAGAAGATTATCCATGCCCTGCCTCACTTTCTCATGGCAGAGCCGAGAATAGCCCCGCAGATACCGCCCACCACGTGTGCCACCTGAGAGATATTGTCCGCCACTGTGACGCCGTCCACGATCTCACCGCCCACAAAGAGCACCAGCACCAAAATAAGCGTAAGGGGGATGCAGCCGCTTTTCATGCCTGCGAGGGAGGACATGACGATCATCATGAAAAGGATGCCCGATGCGCCCAGAAGCATGGAGCCGGGGAAGAAAAGCCACTGAACCATGCCGGACACCAGCGCCGTAAGAAAGATGGCCCAGAAAAGACTTTTGCTGCCGTAGCGCTCCTCAAGGGCCGGGCCGATGGCGAGGATCATCATCATATTCCCGATATAGTGGGAATAGCCGCTGTGACCCAGAACGTGCAGGAAAAACCGGGGATAGGTAAATATGTCATTGGGGGCGGAGCGATACACGGAAAAAAGCTTCACCGTAGTGTAGCCGCCGGTGAAAATGTCCAGTATCAGCACAGCCAGCGACAAAAAGGCAAAGCCCAGCACCACCGGTGAATTATACTGTATCTTCACCACGTGCTTTTTCATGCGCTCACCTCGAAGTCATCCAAAGCTCTTTGATATGCAGCCTTTGTGCGCTCATCAAAGCAGACCATACGCACCCGCTCTATTTCCACGTGCTCAGAAAGGAAGGCGAGAATGCTTGCGACTGCGATCTTCGCCGCTCTTTCCAGCGGAAAATGGTACACGCCGGTGCTGATGGAGGGAAAGTCCACAGTTTTGCAGTTATTTTCAAGAGCCAGCTCAAGGCAGGAGCGGTAGCAGCTTTCAAGCAGGCCGTCCTCTCCCCTGCTGCCGCCGTGCCAGATAGGGCCGGGGGTATGGATAACATATTTTGCAGGAAGTCTGTAGCCCTTGGTTATTTTGGCCTTACCGGTCTCACAACCGTTTAAAGTGCGGCACTCCTTAAGAAGCTCAGGCCCTGCTGCCCGGTGGATCGCCCCGTCCACACCGCCGCCGCCCAGAAGTGAGCAGTTTGCAGCGTTGACGATGGCATCCGCGGTCTGTTTTGTGATATCCCCAAGAATTATTTCAAGTCTGCCCATCATTCTTCACCCCGCACATTGACCTGTACCTTGCCGTCCTCGGCGGAAAGCTCGATGACGCTTGCGTTCTCGCCGCGCTTTTCGATGACCTTCTGGGCCACCACGTCCTCGATCTCCTTCTGGATAAGACGGCGGAGATTTCTTGCGCCGTAGGTGACGGAATAGCCAGACTTGACAAGATGGTCGATAAGGCTTTCATCCCATGTGAGCTTCTTGCCCCGCTCAGAGAGAACAGCGGAAAGCTCTTCAAGCATGAGCTTTGCAATGCCGCGGAAGTTTTCCTCTGTGAGCTGGTTGAAGCAGACCACTTCGTCCACGCGGTTGATAAACTCAGGGCGCAGGAATTCATTGAGGGCTTTCATGCTGCGCTCACGGCTCATATCCCCAAGGCTGCCGCCAAAGCCAACGCTACCGGACTTGTTGTTGGAACCGGCGTTGGTGGTCATGACGATGATGGTATTTTCAAAGTTCACGGTCCTGCCCTGGGCATCGGTGATGCGGCCGTCATCCAGAATCTGGAGCAGAATGTTCATAACATCCGGATGGGCCTTTTCAATCTCATCAAAGAGCACCACGCTGTAGGGCTTGCGGCGTATCTTCTCAGTGAGCTGACCGGCCTCGTCATAGCCCACGTAGCCGGGAGGCGAGCCGATGATGCGGGAGACGGAGAATTTCTCCATAAACTCGGACATATCAAGGCGGATAAGAGACTCGGGAGAGTCGAACATATCGGCGGCAAGCCGCTTTACAAGCTCGGTCTTGCCCACACCTGTGCCGCCCACGAAGATGAAGCTGACGGGCTTGCGCTTGACCTTGAGGCCCACTCTGCTGCGGCGGATGGCGGCACATACGGAGTCAATAGCCTCATCCTGACCTACGATATGGGCTTTCAGGCGCTCATCCAGCTTTGCAAGGCGTTCAAACTCATCCTCGCGGATACTGGAAGCAGGAATTTTGGTCCAAAGCTCTATGATGCGGGCCAGATTATCCATGGTGAGCTGCGGTTTATCTCTGCCCTCCAGCTCCTTTATCTCCTGCTGGAGCTTCATTTCCTTGCTTCGAAGCTCCGCTATGCAGGCGTAGCGCTTGTCGAGCATTTCGTCGGTCATCTCCATGCCGGCAGGTGCATCCGCAGACATGAGGCCTTCCCGCTCAAAGCGGATATTCTCAAGCTCCCTTTCCTTGAACATGAGCTTATTTATGCTCTCATCCTTCAGGTTTACATCGGAGCAGGCCTCGTCGATAAGGTCTATGGCCTTGTCGGGCAGGAAACGGTCGGTTATATAGCGCTCGCTCATCAAGACCGCCTGACGGCACATCTCCTCGGAGATGCGCACGCCGTGATATTCCTCATAGTAATGGGCAATGCCCTTCAAAATCTCAACGCTGTCCTCAATGGAGGGCTCGTTGACGGTGACGGGCTGGAAGCGGCGCTCAAGAGCGGAGTCCTTTTCTATGTGCTTGCGGTACTCGGTGAAGGTGGTGGCGCCGATGACCTGAATTTCACCTCTGGAAAGTGCGGGCTTGAGGATATTGGCGGCGTTCATGCTGCCCTCAGCATCCCCTGCGCCCACTATGTTGTGCACCTCGTCAATGACAAGGATGATGTTGCCCTGCTTTCTTATCTCCTCGATAAGACCCTTCATGCGGCTTTCAAACTGGCCGCGGAACTGGGTGCCCGCCACAAGAGCGGTAAGGTCAAGGAGAAAGACCTGCTTATCCTGAAGCTTGCAGGGCACATTGCCCATGGCGATGCGCTGGGCCAGACCCTCGGCGATGGCGGTTTTGCCCACGCCCGGCTCGCCGATAAGGCAGGGATTATTTTTCTGGCGGCGGTTGAGAATCTGAATGACCCGCTCCAGCTCCTCGCTGCGGCCTATCATGGAGTCCAGCTTGCCTTCCCTTGCTCTGGCAGTCAGGTCAATGCAGTAGTTATCCAGAAACTTCCGCTTGCCCTTGCCGTTGTCCTTTTGCTCAGGCCGGGGCTTATTGTCGGATGGGTGGCTGTTGTCGCTGCCCTGTGCGCCGCCGAAAAGGCGGGAGAGGAAGGGGAAGGTGGCAGTCTTGCCGTCATCCTCCTCGCTGCCCACATCGCCCTCCATGGCCATAAGATCCTCCACGCCGTTCATGGCGTTGAGCATTTCACCGGAGATATTGTCCAGATCCTCATCGGAGATACCCATGCGGTTTATCACATCGTCAACGGGCTTGATGTGCAGCTCTCTGGCGCACTTGAGGCACAGACCCTCGTTTTTGGTCTGTCCGGCTTCTATCTTGGTTATGAAAATTATCGCTACGTTTTTCCCGCAGCGGGAACAAAGTGTAGAGTGCATATTAGCTCCGATCTTTCCGCCCGGAGGCGAAACTGAGATTTGGGAAATTACATGAATATATCGGCAATAAAGTCAAAGGCCAGGAAGAAGCGGGCCAGCGTGGTCTCGCCTATGGTGTCCTTGCCCACCACAATGCCGAAGAAGCTTAAAAACCAGCAGAAAAGCACACACAGCACAAAGGCCTTGACAAAGCCTATGACCGCGCCGCCTATTTCATCCAGATTTTCCATGTTGGGCAGTCTGAGGGAAAGATTGCCCACATTGGCAACCGCCACAAGGAAAATATAAATCATCATAAAGGCGAGAGCCATACCCGCCACGTAGCTGACCTTATCGCAGACCACGGAGACTACCGCGTCCTTCATATCCATCTGGCTGCTGTCGGAAAGCTCCACCGCCTCGACCGCCATCTTCTCAGCCGTAGTGTTGAAAATGCCGAGGAAACGGAAGGCCTCATAAGCATAGTCATATCGGAGGGAGCTGTCCTGCGCCAGTATGTCGTTTACGGACAGCTCACTGTCGGTATAGCCCATTTCCTCAAGGATCATGTCGCGGTTTTTCTGGGAGTCCAGATAACCGTCCACAAAGGGGTTCATGGCGGGGACTATCTCATGGGCGTAGGCAGAGGACAGGAGACTGCCGCCGAAAAGGGCAATGACAATGGCAAGGATGCCGGCAATGCCGCCCACAAGGCCGCGCCTGTAGCCGTTCCACGTGCACAGCGCTATTATTATCAATAATACAATGTCGATTACAGCTTTCATCAGCGTACTCACCTTACTATGTATTCGCCGGATATCCCGGCGATTTTTTCATAAATTATTTTATACCACAAAAATGTGAACAAATATATCAGTCCCGCAAAAAGAGCTGCCCCACTTCGCCCTCATACCATACCCTGTTGAGGTAAAGCCCCTGCGGCGGCATGGTAGGGCCTGTAAGCCGTCTGTCCCTTTTTTCAAGGAGCAGCGGTATTTCTTCCGGCACAAGCTTGCCGTAGGAGGCATAGACCATAGTGCCCACCATGGCTCTGCACATATTGTACAAAAATCCGTTGGCGCAGATGGAGACGGTGATCATCTCCCCGTCCTTCTCCGCGCGGCACCAGTGTACGGTGCGGACGGTGGTTTTGGTCTCTGTGCCCACAGAGCGCACAGCCATAAAATCATGAGTGCCTTCAAAGGCCTTTGCCGCGCGCTGCATAAGCTCTATATCCAGATGCTGGGGATAGAAGCACACCCGCTTTTCCCAAAAGGGGTCACGGATATTACTATTGTGTATTTTATAGATATATTCTTTTTTTATGCACGAGGATATGGCGTTGAAATCCTCCGGTGCGTCCACTGCAGCCACCACGGCGATATCGCCGGGCAGGCGGGCATTCACCGCAAGGGGAATACGGTCTGTGGGGATGCGGCAGTCAGTTTTGAAGTTGGCGCAGTAGCGAAGGGCATGGACACCTGCATCGGTGCGCCCGCAGCCCACCACGCGCACTGCGTGGCCGCAGACCTTGGAAAGAGCCTCTTCCAGAGTTTCGGCAACGGTGATATCATTTTTCTGAACCTGCCAGCCGTGGTAGCGGCTGCCGTCATATCTCAGGCGCAGGGCAATATTTCTCATATAATTATAGACCAAATTTCTTCATTACTATCATCATGGCGAGAAATGCGCCGCCTATGATGAGCGCTGCCCAATCGCGAAACTGCATTTTCAGCATTTTCATGCGGGTGCGCCCCTCGCCGCCGTGGTAGCAGCGGCTCTCCATCGCCACGGCCAGCTCGTCTGCCCGGCGGAATGCGGAGACGAAAAGGGGTACAAGTATGGGCAGCATGGCCTTGGCGCGCTGGATAAGGTTGCCGGTTTCAAAGTCCGCTCCCCTCGCCTTCTGGGCGGACATTATCTTATCCGTCTCCTCGATGAGGGTGGGGATGAAGCGAAGGGCCATGCTCATCATGATAGTCATCTCGTGAACCGGCAGCTTTATCTTCTTGAGGGGGTTAAAGAGCTTTTCAAGCCCGTCCGTCAGAGCTATGGGGCTGGTGGTGTAGGTCAGAAGGAAAGTTCCGGTGATGAGAAGGATGATGCGAAGGATCATCTGGACGGCTCTTTCAATGCCCTCCCATGTGATGGGCCAGCCGGGGAGCACAGGTGTGCCGGTGGTGTAGAATATGTTCAGCACCGCTGTGAGCACAATGATGAAAATCATGGGCTTGAGACCCTTGAACATATTTTTCGGGTGGATGCGGGACAGGTACATACAAGTGCCTGTTGCAGCGGTCACCGCAAGATAGGATATCCAGCCGGTGGCCTGAAAGAGCGCGGCAATATACACCACCACAAGGATAAGCTTTGTGCGCGCATCAAGCCGGTGCACTATGGTATTACCCGGGAAAAACTGACCCAGTGTTATATCTTTCAGCATACGCCCGCCTCCTTTTCTGCAAGGATGGCATTTTTCAGCTGCTGGGGAGTATAGCAGGGGCAGCTGACGGGGAAGCCCCGCTTTTTAAGCTCAAGGGCAATGAGGCTTGAGTGGGGTACATTCAGCCCCATGTCCATAAGCTTTTCAGGCTGGCAGAATATTTCATTGGGTGTGCCGTCCATGGCGATGCCGCCCTCGTTGAAAACTATGACACGCTCTGCAATTCTCGCCACATCGTCCATATTATGGCTGACGATGATGACCGTGGAGCCGCTCTCCTTGCGATATTGGCAGATATTGTCAAGTATCTGGCGGCAGCCGGCAGGGTCAAGACCTGCTGTGGGCTCGTCGAGAATCAGAACGCCCGGGCGCATGGCGATAACGCCCGCAATGGCCACGCGGCGCTTCTGGCCGCCGGAAAGTTCCAGCGGGGAGGACTCAAAAAGCTCCTCATCCACGCCCACAAAGCGGGCAGCTTCACGCACCCGCTGATCCACCTCATCGGCGGAAAGCTTCATGTTCTCAGGGCCGAAGGCGATGTCCTTATACACAGTCTCCTCAAAGAGCTGATACTCCGGGTACTGGAACACCAGTCCCACCTTGCGCTTTACATCGCGGCGGCTGAGCTTGTCGGCATTTATATCCTCATCATCCACAAAGACAGTACCGGAAGAAGGCTGCAAAAGGGCATTGAGATGCTGGATAAAGGTGGACTTGCCGGAGCCTGTATGCCCGATTATGGCCACAAGCTCTCCATTCCCGATGGTGATATCTATATTGTCTATGGCAATCTTTTCAAAGGGAGTTTTTGCGCTGTAAACATGGCGCAGACCCTCCACGCGGATAGTTGACATATATTATCCTCTGATAATCTTCATAATTTCTTCGGCGCAGTCCGCCGGGGAGAGGGCTTCAAGGGAAAGCTCCAGACCCTCTTTTCTAAGCTCGTAGAGAAGCCTTGTGGTGTCGGGCACATCAAGGCCCTCACCTTCCATAAGCTCCACCTGAGAGAAAACCTGAGCCGGTGCGCCGTCCGCCACGATATTACCGTTGGACATTACCACCAGCCTGTCGGCATTGACGCACTCGTCCATGTGGTGAGTGATGAGCACAACGGTCATACCCTTTTCCCGGCAGAGCTTCGTCACGGTGGAAATGACCTCTTCCCGTCCCATGGGGTCGAGCATGGCAGTCGGCTCATCGAGGACTATTATTTCAGGCTCCATGGCTATAACGCCGGCGATGGCCACGCGCTGCTTCTGGCCGCCGGAGAGAAGATGGGGGGCGTGCTCGCGAAGCTCATACATGCCCACCTGCTTCAATGCCGCGTCCACACGGCGGCGTATCTCCTCAGGGGCTACGCCCAGATTTTCCGGGGCAAAGGCCACATCATCCTCCACCACGTTGGCAACGATCTGGTTATCCGGGTTCTGGAACACCATGCCCACGTTGCGCCGGATGTCCAGCACACGGTTTTCATCGGCAGTATCCACCCCATTTATAAGCACCCTGCCCTCATCGGGGACGAGGATGGCGTTCATGTGCTTTGCCAGCGTGGACTTGCCGGAGCCGTTATGGCCCAGAACCGCCACAAACTGGCCCTTTTCTATACTGAGGTCAATGCCGCAGAGACTGGGCAATTCATCGCCCGGATAGCTGTAGCTGACCTTTTCAAACTTGATTATGCTCATATATTACTCCAGGTCAAAGACTCTCCCAGCGGCAGGTTGCGCCGCAGGGCAGGAAAAGCCCCGTATCGGTCACGGGCAGGCCCAGCTCCTGACTGTCGGAGCGTCCGCCGAATTTTCTTGTGAAGATGCTCTCGGTCACATAGGAGAGCACGGAGGCGGAAAGGCCGGTGGTATAGGAGTTGATGATGACAAAAAGCGGGTCATCGGACAAAACCCCTGCACATAGTGAGACGAAGGGCCACAGATTCTGTTCCAGCTTCCACACCTCGCCGCCGGGGCCTCTGCCGTAGGAGGGCGGGTCCATGATGATGGCGTCATATCTTCTGCCGCGGCGTATCTCACGCTCAACGAACTTGGCGCAGTCGTCCACTATCCAGCGAATGGGAGCCGCGGAGAGGCCGGAGGCGGCAGCATTGTCCTTGCCCCAGGCGACCATGCCCTTTGCAGCGTCCACATGGCAGACGCTGGCCCCGGCCTTGGCGCAGGCCACAGTGGCAGCGCCGGTATAGCCAAAGAGGTTGAGAACGCTTATGGGGCGGCCTGCGGCGCGGATCTTGGCCATGGCCCAGTCCCAGTTACAGGCCTGTTCGGGGAAAAGGCCGGTGTGCTTGAAGTTCATGGGCTTTACATTGAAGGTAAGCTCGCCATAGCGGATCTTCCAGTTTTCGGGCAGCGCGCCCTTATCCCAGCTGCCGCCGCCGCTTTCGCTGCGCTGGTAGCGACCGTGGCGGTCGTTCCAGTGCTTGTTGCGTCTGGGAGTTTCCCATATGGCCTGAGGGTCGGGGCGCACAAGGTAGAAGCTGCCCCAGCGTTCCAGCTTTTCACCCTTGGAGCAGTCGATAAGTTCAAAATCCTGCCATTTATCTGAAACAAACATTTTATTCTCCAAATCACATAGTTTGACATGCTATTTTAGCATTAAATGCCAGCAGGGTCAACACAAAAGCGTGGTTTCACGACCTGTACAATGCAAAAAACCTCCCGTTAGGCGTGCTGAGATAAGAAAACACACGGTTTAAAATGGAAAATTTCCGCCCCTGCATCATGAAAATGCTCGGAAATACAAGGCAAGTATTTCCTGCGCTTTTCACATCGCCGGAACGGAAATTTTCTGTTTTTAAACTGTTTCACACCTGAAAAGAAGAAATTTTTGTCGGAGGCGAGGCGTGGAAGCGCAGGCATACTTTGTGTCTGGCAAGCTTTCACAACGAAGCTTCCGGCCAAAATTTCTCTTTATCAGGCGTGTGGTTTCTTGTCTCAGCGCGCCTTTGGGAGGTTTTTTATCAGTGGCAGTTGAAGTAGTAGAGGGCGGTACTGTCGGTGAGGACAGTGTCGCACTTGCCGGAATAGAGATATTCAAAGCACTCGGTGGTGCCGCCGGCAAGCCTTGTTATCTGGCCAAGGCGCTTTGCCAGCTTTTCATCGCTGTTGAGGGCTTCAAGAGCCTCAGGAGTGGAGCACATGGCCATGTTCTTGCCGTTGAGACGCATGGAGTTCCAGACGGATGAGCCGCTTCTGGTGGCAACAACGATATCGTTTTTCACATATGGCCCGTAGGGGGTGAAGTTGCCCGCGGCTATCTCCTCGCGGGTGATGGCGATGCCGCCCCATGCGCAGTCGATATTGCCGGAGGAAAGCTCTATGTACACGTTTTCCTTTTCAATAGGCTGCATTTTCAAATTCCAGCCCAGCTTCTGGCACACGGCGATAGCCAGCTCCACATCAAAGCCCCAGTACTCGCCGTTGGAGATATAGGCCATGGGGAAGGAGTTTATGTCTATGCCGATGATGAAATCCTGAGGGGGCGGGGGCGTAAGCTCGGAGAGAGCTTCAACGCGGCCCTTGAAGTCTATTATCTGCTCGCCGAACCACTTGGCTGTAAGCTCGTGGACGCGGCCCTCCCCTGCCAAAGTCTCAATGGCGGCAGTCACGTAGAAATACGTGGGGTCATTATTGCGAAAGGCCAGAAAGTACTCCTGCTCCACAAGGGTCTGGAGGGTTTTGACGCCGTAGCTTGTGCCTGTGCTGCTGCCGCCGCAGGCCGCAAGGGACAAGGCCAGCGACAGTATAAGCAGGATCAAAACTAATTTTTTTATCATTGCATCACCTGATAAGCTCAGTGTCTGGGGCGGTAGCCGCCCTTGTCGTTATTCCTTTTGCGGCTGCGGTAGGCCTGCTCTTCCTCGTACTCGCGCAGGTAATCGTAATCATCCTGTGCATCATAGCCGTAGGGGGCGGAGTAGTCCTCAGCATATGTATCACGGCGGCGGGGCGCGGCTGCAAACTGCTGCTCAAATTCACCCTGGCTGCGGCGGGCAGTACGCTCATAGTCCTCGTTCCTCTGGGGTCTGCTGTAGCGCTCGGTCAGCTCCTGAGAGCGTCTGCGGGGGGCAAGCTCCTGCTCAAAGGTGCTTTTATAGACGGGGTATTCCTCTTCCTCCCGGCTTTTTCTGCGGGGAGGCGCGCTTTTGCGCTGATAGCCATCGTCATAGTAGGGGAAGTCCGGAGAGTCCGCACCGTATCTGCGGCGTCTTTGCAGCTCCTTCTGGTAGGCAGCCTCCTGAGCGGCGCGCTTTTTCCTGTAGGAGCGCAGCATCAAAAGCACCGCCGCTGCCACTACTGCCGCAACAGCCACGACCTTTATGGCAATGTCCATGAATTTCTCGCGTCTGGCCTGTGCTTCGGCCTCCTTCTGGGCACGCTCTATCTCGGCAAGGCGCTCACGCTCTGCCTGTGCGGCGGCCTCGGCGGCCTCTCTGGCCTTGCGTTCAGCCTCTTCGGCGGCAAGGCGGGCTTCCTCGGCGGCCTTGGCCTCCATGTCGGCTATCATCTGCTTATGGGCAGCGAGCTGATTGTCCACTTCAAGGGTATAGTCCAGAAACACCTTGGCGGCCTGACCCATGAATGCCTCCGCCGCCTCTATGCTCATATGCTCTGTCATGACGGTGAGCAGGAAGGGATTGGGGGTGAAGATAATACCGGTATTGTTGTTGAATTCCTTGAAGGTGCCGTACTTCTGGGCCACCACGTAGCTGGGGTCAATGTTCAGGTGATAGTACCTGTCCGGCATGGCGACCTTC
The DNA here is from genome assembly GCA_017465025.1 of Oscillospiraceae bacterium. GTDB lineage: Bacteria > Bacillota > Clostridia > Oscillospirales > Oscillospiraceae > Limivicinus. Next base: position 12,637 of record JAFTXM010000015.1, on the reverse strand, counting down.
AGGCTTTCCATGATATTGGGAAATCTGGCCTGGTCGTTGTAAAGAGTCTGCATTACATCGTCCATATAGCGGGCGGTGAAATAGCAGTAGTCAATAAAGTCGGAATGGTAATAGCTCTCCTCCTGGGGAGAATAGGCCTGATAGAGCTTGCGGGCAACAGGGTCGCCGCCCAGATACTTGCGCACCACATGGGCCTGCTCATTGTTGGACCAGACAAGTATAAGGTCTTCGGACTTGGCAAGGGTCATGCCGCCGATGTCACTTTCCTGAGTGAGCTCACCATTGGCGACCCGCTCTGCCAGCACCATCATCATCGGCACCTTGTACATACTGGCGGGATAGCGCCAGGTATCGGCATTGTAGTACCAGCTGTCGCCGGTGGCAAGATATGTATAGACTATGCTTATATTCTCGCGTCTGTCCTCGCTTATGCCGGTATTGGACATGAGGTTATCCACCAGCATCTGTATCTTCTGCTCGTCGAGGATGCTTACAGGCTCTATAGCGGGTGCCGCCGGCTGTTCTGCCGCGGCAGTATTTTCAGCGGTATTTTCAGCGCTGTCTGCATTTTCGGCGGGGACTGTTTCCGCGGCAAAGGCGGGAACTGCCGAAACAAGCAGAGCAAACACCAATATTATTCCAAGCGCTGTTCTCAGCGTGTTTTTCATTCTACTCTCTCCTTATGGGAACTTGTATTGCCATTTCAGCGGATAAAATTCGTGGCGATACGCTTTTCGTAAACAGGGGGCTGAACACCGGCAGCCCTGCCCGCTTCGATGCATCTTAACAGCCATGCCATATTTTCGCCCAGAACGCGCATGGTCTGAAGGCCCTCCGCATGAAAACCGCTCTCCCTTTTTACGAGAGAGCGGTCTTACCAGACTTCATGTCAATTATCCGCCAAACTCGCAGATATAGGCCATCTTGCCGCCGTACCACTGGGGGAACTCTGTGCAGGGATCGTGGCGGCTGTCATTGAAATACCAGCCGTTATTGTACCAGAGGAGCACATAGTCTTCAAGTACGCCGTCGGAGCTGTCCTGATAGGAAGGCTCACCTGCGGCCCAGGGAGTGTAGGCATCGTCAGAGCCGTCCTCCCAGAGTATCTTGTCGTTCTCGCGGCGGCCGCCGATCCAGAGCATACTCACGCCCTCTTCCTCGGCCATGGACACTATCTTTGCAAACTCCGCCTCATCGTTGATAACGGCCAGATGTCCGCCCAGCTCAAAGCACTTGTCGCGGGCATCGCTCCAGCTTATATCCTCTTTGAAAAGCTCATAGCTGGGCTCTACAGGCTCCACAACGGGAGGCACTGTGGTCTCCTCAAGGCCGCCGGGCAGGGGGGTGGCATCCGCAGCGGGCGCTACGGTGGGGGCGGGGGTGATTTCCATCACGTTGATGGGCTGCTGAAGCTGCTGCTGGGCAATCTGTTCCTGATTCATCTCGGGGCGGGAAGTGATGTCCTTTATGATGGCGTTGAACACGATTGCTACAACCACCAGAAGGGCACACAGCACCAAAAGGATCGCTACAGGTCTTCTCCGTCTGTTTTCCACGTCATCTTCCTCCATCCTCATGCGCTGCTGCGCGTTTCTTGAATACTGTACTGCCGGTCTCATGTCCGCCTGCTTTTTCGGCACCACCGGCTCAAGGTCGGGATATCTCTCCTCGTAGAGTCTGGGGATGCGGTCTGTGGGCTCCTTTGCCGCAAAGCGGGCAAACTCCGCCTCGTAGACCCGGTCATCCTCCACCGCGTCCACAAATTCATCTTCCAGCTCAAAGTCCTGAGGCTCTTCCTCTTCAGCATACTCCTCAGGCAGATAGTCCTCCACGGAAAGCTCCGGGGCAGGCTCTTCCTCAGGGGGTACCTGAGCGAGTATCTCCTCCTCGGGCAAGGGCTCTTCCTCGCCCTTTTCGATGATGGACACCATCATGCGCTCAAGCTCACTGAGGTCATCATCGCTCTTTTTGAAAATGCTCTCGGCGCTGGTAGTGCCGCCAAGATAGAGGTTTTTAAGGCAGCTTTCCACAAGGGCGCGAAGCTCATCCATGCTCTGATATCTGTCCGCGGCCTTGAACTGGGTGGCCTTGCGGATTATATCACCCAGACGCCGGCCTGCGGCCTTGGGAATATCAAAGGGGTCGCCGCCCATGCGCCGAAGCTGGGCATCCCGGCACTCGCCCTCAAAGGGCAGCTTTCCGCCGGAGACAGCATAGTAAAGGAGCATGCCGATAGAATACACGTCGGCCGCGGGTGTGAGCTTATTGTTCCAGTACTGCTCAGGGGGCAGGAAATCCAGCTCCTGACCCTTCCAGTCGGCCCTGGAAGCTGCGCCTACAGCCACTTCCCCGTCCTTGTTCACGCTTATATTCTCAGGATAGATGCCGCCGCGGTACACACCTGCGCCTGCATCGGCCTTTACTCTCTCGCACAGCTTTATTATAAAGCGGCACAGAGTTTCCCTGTCATATTCAAGAATACTACTGCCCACGGCCTGCGCCGGGTCAAACTGATACTTTTTCACGGGCTAACCTCCCTATGGCCTTTATATCCACGTCCTGCCAAAAGCAGACGACAGTTTTCGACATATAATTATGTTAACATAATTATCTTCGTTCGTCAATGAAAACTCTCACCGGAAACCCCATGATTTATACATTTATTTTTTTGATTATTCTTCCATTTTGTCGATTATCTTATTTATCTGCTCGGTATAGCGGTTGAGCTCCTTATTGGCCCTGCCCTCAAGCCCCCGGCTGACCCGCAGCAGCTTTTCAGCGGCCTGCATGAGCGCGGTATAGGAGGGGCTTTGCTGTCTTGTCTGGGCAGGAGCCTTTTTCTCGATGGGCTTGCCCTCGGTAACTGTCACGAAATTACCGGCAAGAAGATCGTAGCTTGTGCCGCTGTAGGGGGCATTGGCATTATAGCCCAGCTCGCCCGTGAGACACTCCACAAAGCTGTCGGCAGAGTCGGGATCGCCGTGGTTTACAAATACCATCCGGGGCTTTTGCTCAAAGCCGCCAAGCCAGCTTATAAGGCCCTCCTTGTCGGCGTGACCGCTGACACCGGGGAGCACGTCGATCTCCGCCCGAACCATCACCTCGTCACCCAGTATTTTCACCTTTTCCGCGCCGTCGGCAATGAGTCTGCCCAGAGTCCCAACAGACTGGTAGCCCACAAAGAGCACAAGGTTTTCCTTCTTCCACAGATTGTGCTTGAGATGGTGGCGGATACGCCCCGCATCACACATACCGCTGGCGGAGATGATGACCTTGGGTATCTTGTTTTCGTTTATGGCCTTGGACTCCTCCTGAGAGACCGACAGCTCAAGGCCGGGGAACACAAGAGGATTTACCCCGGAGCGTATAAGCTCAGCCATTTCATCGTCCACAAAATGAGTGTCGCACTGGAGAAAGACACTGGTGGCCTCAATGGCAAGGGGGCTGTCCACGTAGACGGGAAAATCGCTGTGTCCTCTGACAAGGCCCTTCTGCTTTATCTCCCTTATGAAATAGAGCATTTCCTGAGTGCGGCCCACGGCAAAGGAGGGGATTATCACATTGCCGCCCCGGTCAAAGGTGCGTTGGATGCGCGTGGCAAGCTCGGTCACATAGTCCGCCCGCTCCTTTTCGTGGTATCTGTCGCCGTAGGTGGACTCAATAATTACATAGTCCGCTTCCTTCACGTGGACAGGGTCCCGGAGGATGGGCTGGTCTATATTGCCCACATCGCCGCTGAAGCAGAGCTTTCTTGTCTCATTGTTCTCGGTCAGCCACACTTCAATGGCGGCAGAGCCTAAAAGATGGCCCACATCCGTCAGGCGGATGGATACGCAGTCATTTACCTGAATGGGCTTATCATAGGGGCAGGGTATCATCTTGGCAAGTATACCCTCGGCATCCGCCATGGTGTAGAGGGGCTGCTCCATAGGCTTGCCGGAGCGCTTGTTCTTTTTATTTTTCCACTCGGCATCCGACTCCTGAATATGTGCGCAGTCGCGCAGCATTATCTGGCTGAGAGAGCAGGTGGCGGCGCTGGCGTACACCGAGCCGCGAAAGCCTTCCTTATACAAAAGAGGAAGTCTGCCGGAGTGATCCACATGGGCGTGGGTCAAAAGCACAAAGTCCAGCTCAGACGCCACCACGGGCAGCTGGGCATTGACAAAAAGGTCCTTGCCCTGCTCCATGCCGCAGTCAACTATGCCCTTCTTGTCGCCGACTTCGATATAGGTACAGCTGCCTGTTACCTCATGGGCAGCGCCGAGAAATGTTATTTTCATATTTTTATCTCCTTGATTTCAGCTTTGTTTTTCTCATTTTAATACTTTGTACCTCTTATGTGATAAACAAAAAGTAAACAAAGTAAAAATCAGCCCCCAGCAGGCAGGCTGATTTTTTGCAGCGAAAACTGCGCCGCATTCAGTATGCGGCGCAGTTTTGCTCATATCTTATCCAGATTTTTTGTGACTATCACGTTGGCGCCAAGGCCGCAGACATTTTCTATCACCACATCGCCTATATGGGAGGGGGCTTTGATGGAGACTTTGTTTATCTCCTCCATGACGGCGAAAATCTCCTTTTTGGGCACGGGTCTATCGAGCCTTACGCTGCACAGGGGCAGCATTGCGCCCTCGATGCGCACAGTGCTGGATATGGTGCGTCTGGGGTCAAAAAGCTCCTGAACGGCGTACTCCTTACCTCTGGGGCATTTGTTGCCGGAGACTTCTATATCCCCATTGTCATGGGCTTTAACGTCAATGGTGCAGCCGTTGGGGCAGATGATGCAGGTAAGGGTTTTAGATTTCATATACACGCACCTCCAGATCCTCAACTGAGTTCATCTTCTCAGCCGGGATCACAAGCTCTATCATCTCGGCAGGGATGGCCTTGGCAAGCTTCAGGCTTTTAAGCACCGTCTCACCCTGACGCACCTCAAGGCAGCATTTTCCCCAGGGCTTGCGCACACGCAGGCTCAGCTTGAAATCCCGCTTGCCGCTGACCCTCTGGGGGATGAGATGGCCTATGTCATTGCCGGCCTTTATCTCAAGACCACATTCGGGGAGAGCGCCGTTTTTCAGATACTCCGCCACACCCTCCGCCATGGCCTCAGCCTCCTTGGAGACAAAGTCCACCAGATCGTGCACGTGCAGCACATTGCCGGCGGCAAAGATGCCCGGCACATTGGACTGGTAAAACTCGTCAACCACCGCGCCGTTGGTACGCCAGTCCAGCTCCACCCCGGCGGCAAGGGAAAGCTCGTTTTCGGGGATAAGACCCACGGACAGGACCAGTGTGTCGCAGCTGAAGTATTTCTCCGTACCCTCGATGGGGCGGAAGCTTTCATCCACCTGAACGACGCGGACACCCTCAATGCGCTCCTGACCCTTTATCTCCACCACCGAGTGACTGAGGTAGAGGGGGATATCATAGTCATTGAGGCACTGCTCAATGTTTCTGGGCAGGCCGCTGGGATAGGGCATTATCTCAAACACGCCCTTGACCTTTGCCCCCTCAAGGGTAAGGCGGCGGGCCATGATAAGGCCGATATCTCCCGAACCCATGATGAGCACTTCCTTGCCCACCATGGTGTTGTAGAGATTGACGTAGCTTTGTGTTACACCTGCGTTGAAAACGCCGGCGGGTCTTGTGCCGGGGATGGCCAGAGCGCCCCTTGTGCGCTCACGGCAGCCCATAGTGAGAATGACCGCCTTGCCCTGCACCTGCAAAAGCCCCTGCTGGGTGGCGGCAGTGATGACCCTGTCGCCGTTGAGGTCGATAACGGTGGCATTGGTGACGGTGCTGACACCCAGCTCATTGGCCATATCAATAAAGCGCTGGGAATACTCCGGGCCGCTGAGGGTAACGCCAAAGCGGGTCAGACCGAAGCCGTCGTGGATACACTGGCGCAGTATGCCGCCCAGATGCTTTTCACGCTCGATTATAAGTATATCGTCTATGCCATTCTTTTTAAGCTGTACGGCTGCCGCAAGTCCGGCAGGGCCGCCGCCGATTATTACCGCATCATGTGTTCTCATATCACTTCACATCTCCCGTGAACATATAGCCGCCCGTGGTTTTCAGCCTTATCTCATTCTTTTTCTGTCCCAGCTCCTGCTGCAAAAGCGCTGCTATACGGGTCTGGCAGTAGCCGCCCTGACAGCGGCCCATGGTGGCCCTTGTGCGGTACTTGATGCCGGTGACTGTGCTGACACCCAGAATATTGTGGGCAGCTTTCTTTATCTCCGCCTTGGTGACGCACTCGCAGCGGCAGAATATCTCGCCGTAGTCCGCATCAGAGGCGATAAGCTCCGCCTGCTCCGCCTTGCTTTTTTCCGCAAAGCGCTCTATGCCGCGGCGCACAGGATCAAAGCTTTCATTGGGTATAAGCTTCTCCTGCGCCTTTATTTTTTCCACAACGCGCCTTGCAATGGGCAGGGAGCTTGTAAGGCCGGGAGAGTTTATGCCCACAAGGTTTACGGCATTGGGGATATCCTCCCGCGTCTGGATGCAGAAGTCCGGCTCTACCTCGCCCTTTTCGTTTTTGACCGTGGGGAAAACCCCGGCGTAGTTTCTTATATAGTGCTCGCGCTTTACATAGTCGAACATTTTAAGGCCGTCTCTTGCCAGCACATCTATCATGTCCTGAGTGGCAGAGTAGTCTATCTTATCGCCTATATTTTCAATGGTAGGGCCTACCAGCACATTGCCGTCAATGGTGGGGGTCACGTGCACGTCAAAGTCCCCGTAGATATTGGGAGTGGGGTAGACGGGGCGGATAAGGTGCTTGCCCACACGCTTGTCGAGAATGATGTACTCGCCCTTTACCCTTGCAGGCTCATATGCGCCAAAGCCCAGCCATTTGGACACCTGATATGCAAACAGCCCCGCGCAGTTTATTACCCAGCGGCCGGTAAAGTCGCCCTTTGCGGTGTGTACGGTGTAGTGATCCCCTGTCCGGTCTATGCCGGTGGCGGCATGGTCAAAGAAGTATTTTGCGCCGTTCATGGCGGCATTTTCAGCAAGGGCTATGGTGTAGGTAAAGGGGCAGAGTATGCCCGCTGTAGGCACCACGAGTGCAAAGTCCCCGTCGGCGCTGGGCTCTATGGATTTAAGCTCGGCATGGTCTATCATGCGAAGGCCGGGCACGCCGTTGTCAAGACCCTTTTGATAGAGCTTTTCAAGCCTCTCCCGCTCCTCGTCGCCAAAGCCCACGACCAGCTTGCCGCATCGCTTGAAGGGTACATCCAGCTCCTCGGCTACCCTGTCAAAGTCCGCATTGCCCTCCATGGAGCATATCATTTTAAGGGAGTTTTTCTCATACAGTGCGCCGGAGTGGAGAAGGCCCGTATTGTGGCCGCTGGTGCCGTTGACCACATCCAGCTCCTTTTCCAGAACGGCGATACCAAGCTTATAGCGGGAAAGCTCCCTTGCCACGGCGCTGCCTACAACGCCGCCGCCTATGATTATCACATCAAAATCAGTTTTCATCGGGAAGTCCTCTTTCAGTCCTCCATGCTGCCTATCTGCACAGCGCCCATGGGGTATATGGCCACCAACGGCTTTTTGCCCTTGTACTTTTCCTCAAGCTTTTTAAGAACTGTATCCCAGTCGGGGTTTATGACGGGAGTTTTGCCCTTGTAGAACTGGCGGATATCTATCTCGCTGACGCCCTCGGAATAGATGTGGGTATCCACACCTTTCAGCTCCAGCGGGGGCATATTGTCGTCATGGGGTGAGAAAAGGCTCATACCCGGGCCGAAAAGGGCGTGGAAGCCTGCGCCCTCGCTGGCGGCGGTGATGGCAACAATGCTGCCGTCCTTCTTCACGCAGTTTTCCTTGTAGTGGCCCAGCACCGCAAAGCAGGTGGCGATCTGGGAATACTCCGTATCCTTGGGGTAGGCGCTGCTGACCACTATATCCGCATCGCGGACAAGTGGTGTTTTCAGGGCTTCCATTGCCCTTTCGCAGGCCATTCTGTGCGCCTTTATGAAGTGTCCGGCAAATGCGTCCGCCACTTCCATTTTGTCGTTCAACACCACGTTTACGATGAAGTCCAGACCCACCTTGCCCACGATACGCTCCATGTCCTGACGCATGGGGTTATCCGGGTCGCAGGTGCTGGTTTTGAAGGACATACTGCTGGACTTGTCCGCAAAGACGAGGGTGTGGTTTGCATAGAGGGTCTCAAGGCCGCCTATGCCGGGAATAACCGCCTTGGCGCCGCCGGAGAAGCCCGCAAGGGTGTGGGGCACTATGCAGCCCACGGCTATGCGAAGCTCGGCATCCATATAGTTTTTGTTTATCTTTATGGTCTGCTTATCGTCGGGAACAGTGACAAGGTCGGCAGAATGGGGCGAGTGGTTGAGCACCTGCACGTGCTCCAGCACCCATGAGCCCACCTTGGTGCGCATCTCCTGCCTTGTCATGGGTCTGTGGCCGCCGAGAGCCACCAGAACCTTTATATTCTCATAGGCCATGCCCGCTGCCGCCAGCTTTTTTATCACGATGGGCAGCAAGAGCGCGCCGGGGGTGGGGCGGGAAATGTCGTCAATTATGATGCAGGCGCTCTTCCTGCCCGCTGCCAGCTTTTCAAGGCTGTCGGTGCCGATGGGGCTTTCAATTTTCTTTGTTATCTCTTCTTCGCTTAGAGTTTCAAGGCTTGCCATGGAGCAATAACGCACATCCCAGTCATCGGGAAAGCTCAGGGTCCTTTGTGACTGCTCGTACCACTGTCCCCAAGGTATCTGAAAGTTCTGCATTGTCTGCGCCTCCTTCTTGTTCACGCAAGTTAATGGACTTTAAATTCTATAAAAAACGCGCAGGTACATTCCGGAAAATGCACCGGACGACCTATCGCTTGTACTGTCATTTTAAATTTTTTTGCAGCGGGGGTGGTGCATCCGGACTTCTTTTGGATATGAAGCCCGGATGCAAGGCGGCACGTCAGCCCTTTACAGCGCCGGAGGTGACGCCCTCGATTATGTACTTCTGGAAGAAGGTGAAGAGAGCCACCGGCGGGAGGATTCCTATAATGGACGAGGCCGCCATGATATGCCAGCGGATGGTGGTGTCACTGAGCATGGAGTATATCTTGAGGGTCAGGGGGTAGTGCTTGGCATCTGCCAGCAGGAACAGGGGGATGACAAACTCATTGTAGGTATTGACGAACACGAAGATTGCGCCGACAGCGATACCGGGGCCGCTGATGGGCAGGATTATCCTTGTGAGGATGTCCAGATAGTTGCAGCCGTCAATGGCAGCCGCCTCGTCAAGACCTGCGGGAAGAGTCTCAAAATAGCCCTTGAGAATAGTGGTGACCAGCGCCATATTGAAGGCGGAGTACACCAGAATGAGGATGACGCGGTTATTGAGAAGGCCGAGGGTGTTGAGCATCTTGTAGAGCGTGGGCAATACAACGATACCCGCCATCATCTGGGTGAGCATCAGGGCAAAGCTCACAGCCTTGCGCCCTCTGAAGCGGTACTTTGCCAGCACGTAGGCCGCAGGAACTGCAAAGCAGGTGGTGACAAGGGTAGCGCAGCAGGCGTAGAAGAAGCTGTTGAACACGTTGCGGCCTATGGACTGGAAGGCCTCTGCAAAGTTGGCGATCTCAAAATAGTGGGGATAGAGCTGGGCTTCCAGCATATTGGCGTAGGGCGTGAGCGCCACGATCACAGCGGCATACACCGGCAAAAGGGCAAACACGCAGAATATAACGCACAATACCACACGGAACACTTTAAATCCCGGAGAGACTTTTTTCATATCAGGCCTCCTCCTTATCTATAAGGTTCCAGTAGATTATAGTGATGACCACCAGAACAACGATGGCTATCAGAGACCAGGCGGATGCGGTACCCAGGTTCTTCATGCCGAACATCTCCTGATATATGCGCATGGGCAGGGTGCGGGTGGCATTGATGGGGCCGCCGCCTGTCATACCGAAGATGATGTCGAAGACCATGAAGGTCCACACGGTCAGCACCAGCAGAGTGCTTGTGGTGACGGAGCGGAGATTGGGCAGGGTGATGTGGAAGAAGGACTGGCTGGAGCTTGCCCCGTCTATTGCTGCCGCCTCGTAAAGCTCGCTGGGGATGGTTGTGAGAGCGGAGTAATAGTTCATGAAGGCAAAGGGCATGGCGCGCCAGATACGGGCCACGATGACCGAGCCGAGAGCCTTGTCAAAGCCAAGGAAGGTGATGGATTTTTCCACCAGCCCCGTCTCCTTCAGAAATACGTTCAGCACACCGAAGTCCGGGTTATAGACAAAGCGCCAGCAGGATGCCACGATGATAAGAGGAATGGCGTAGGGGATAAGGTTCATGGAAACCACGGCCTTCTTGCCGTAGAAGTTCCTGTGGCAGATGATGGCAAGGGCAAGGCCCATTATCATCGCCGGAATAACAGAACCGAATGTCCAGACTATGGTTATCCAGACAGTGTCGGGAATATCCTTTTTAATAAGTTCAAAGTTCTTCAGACCCACAAACTGGCCCGCGGAAGAACCCGTAAAGCCCATGAAAGCGCTTGTGCCCACGTTGACGAGGGAATAACCGTAGACAAAGAGCAAAAGCAGGGCCATCGGAAGCAGAGATATTATCAGCCTCCGTCTTTGCAATTTTTTCAAAACTACACCTCCGAGATTGGGGTTGTTTCAGAGCAGGACTGGTAAAAATCCGGGCTGGTTGGTGATAACCAGCCCGGACATACCGGTCAATAGTTCACCGCCCGAAGGGGTGTATCATTGTTTAGCTCGGATTTTACAGGGGGTAAAATCAGGCGTTACGTGCGGTAACAGCTTCTGCTGCGTCAGCAGCCATTGCCAGTGCATCCTCTGCGCCGATCTGGCCGAGAACGAAGGCCTGCCATACTTCCTCAAGGGCGGTGTAGTAAGCAGCGGGAGTTGCGCTGTTCTTACCGATCATGCCGTAGAGGGCGTATTCCTGAGTCTCATTGTAGAAGGTCTTCCAGTAGTCGTACTGGAATGCGGGATCCTCAAGCTCAGCAGCGTAGAGAGGACCAGAACCGTATGCAATGTGGTGTGCCTTCAGGACTTCTTCGCTCATGAGGAACTCAATGAACTTTGCGGAAGCCTCAGCGGTCTCCTCGCGGGTTGCGATCCAGCCGTTGGTGCCAGCCCAGGTGATCTTCTTGCCGTTGGGGCCGACAGGCAGCTCAGCGATGCCAACATCACCGTCGTTGGTGAAGTCTGCACCCCAGGCGCCGATCATGGTGCTGATAGCCCAGGGGCCTTCGATCAGCATACCGACCTCGCCGTCACGGATCAGAGGACGAAGCTCGCCGCGGCCGTACTCAGTGGGAGATTCCTGGACATAGGGCCAAAGCTGCTCAAGGAACTTGAGAGCTTCAAGACCCTGCTCGGTCTCGAACAGAGGCATGGAGTCTGCATCGAGGATGGGAGCGTCAGTGGCCTGGTTGATGAAGCAGCCAACGAACTCCTGCAGAACCTCAGCGCCGTTGATAGCGGGAACGCCAACACCGGTCTTACCGGTATTTTCCTTTATTGCCTTTGCAGCTGCAAGCAGCTCATCCCAAGTGGTGGGAGGTGCGTTGGGGTCAAGGCCGGCCTGCTCGAAGAGAGCCTTGTTGTAGTAGAGAACAAAGGTGTCAACAGAGCTGGGAACGTAGTAAAGGCCATCCATGTCGCCGGTGTCAACCAGATCCCACACACCCTGAGGGATCTTTGCGACCATTTCTTCGCTCAGGTAGGGCTCGAGGTTGACGAGCTTGTCATGTGCGGAAGAGTCATGGAGCTTGTTGTCCCACCAGAAGATAACGTCGGGCTGAGTGTCAGCTTCGAACTTGGTGGGGTAGGTCTGAATCCAGCCAGCCCAGGAATCGTAAACGATCTCAACATTGATGTCGGGGTTTGCAGCCTCGAAAGCCTCAACAGCAGGCTCCATGAAGGATGCGACCTTGTCCTGGTCACCGGGACGAAGGACAGAGATGGTGGTCTGCTCAGCAGCAAAGGCAGAGCCGGTGCAGCCCAGCAGCATGCCGAATGCAAGGATCATTGCAAGGGCAAGGCTAAGGGTTTTTTTCATTTTTGGTTCCTCCATTCTTAAATTATGATGAATATGACGGCTTTACGTCACATAAATCCGAAATGAATGCGGGGATATGTTCTCAGTCGATGTAACCGAAGTGCTTGAGGACCTTCTTGAGGCGGATCATGTTCTCCTCGGGCAGCTCGGAGATAACGGGCTTACGGCAGTAGCCAGCGTCAACACCGCGCAGCTTCAGGCCTTCCTTGATGATCTGCAGCCACAGAACATCGCCGTTGGAGTCGGCCTCGGTGAAGAGAGGCAGGTAGGGCCATACCAGCTCTTCCTGTGCCTTCATTGCCTCGGCGGTCTTCTTGGCCTTGGCAAGCTCGTATACGGTGCTGTTCTGCTTGGGGAAGAGGTTACCGGTGCCGACGACCCAGCCGTCAGTCCAGCAGCTCATGGTCTCAACGGCGCACACGTCGTAGCCATAGAAGATGTTGAAGTTCTCATCGGTGAGGCGGCGCAGGTTCTGCTGACGGAATACGTCTGCCTGACGCTCCTTGATGGAGTCGATGCAGCCTTCGTTGTAGAGCTTTGCGATGAAGCGGTCGTCCAGAAGAACGGTGGAG
>JAFTXM010000107.1 GCA_017465025.1 Oscillospiraceae bacterium | reverse complement strand
TTTGTTATCGCATTCAAATAGTCTGCTTCATTCATGACCGGGTATCCGTCGATCACCAGCCGCATTAAATTCATCCATACCGGAATATCCGCTTTTTCTGCCAAACAAATATCATCCTTCGTAAACACCTTGTTTGCCACATTTCTGTGCAAAGAAAATCGTAATTGCAAAGGATAAAACTCTCTGTTATCCCGGTATTCCGCAGGAGGAATTTTATACATTGACTTAAAGGCAGAAGAAAACGCCTGTTGACTTTCATAACCGCAGATAAAGGCGACTTCAATAATCGGTCTATCTGAAAACACCAAAAGTTTTGCGGCTTCGGTCAACTGACGGCGTTGCACATAATCATGAATTGTCATGCCTACTGTGCTGGTGAACATACGGTGCAAGTGATACTTTGAATAGTGGACTGCTTCAGCAAGCATTTCCAGATCCAGCTTGCCGTCAAGATTGGCTTCAATATAGTCAATGACTGTCTCTATGCTAACCACGGTTTTATTTTCCATTTTGCTCCCTCCTTTCCATGGAAGAATAATAGCAGAATATAATGGCGTTGTTTTAATAATTGTTGCTTTTTTCAAAAGAGAAAAACCATTGTCAGGCAAAGAAGTGGAATGATACTTATTTTCACATTTCGTGAAGTACGCTTTTTAGGGGGAATTCATCCCGGCAAGCAGGGCAAGTGTGACCACACTGCGTCAAAAGAAGCTCGCTCCATTCCATTTTTGCTTTGCAAAAATTTCATATCCGCTCCCTCCTTTTTCCTTTTCCTCGCAAACCCGCTTCGCTGGGCTTTGCTCGGAGCCACACATGCTCGGGACAATTTGTCCCGAGGATTTTGGTTGCGTCACGTGTATCCCCGCTCCTTATGAAAATAGCAGTGGACTTATCTTAACGACAAGTCCACTGCTATTATTATAACCTATATGGTCAACCATGCAAATGTTGACAATTAAAGTGCCAAATCGGGCAAAAAGGTATAATCATATTACCCCACCCAAAACAGACCGAAAAAACCTAGGAAAATCAACGGGTTCAGGACGCTAATTTTCCACTCTTGATACCCCTATTTTATACTTTCCAAAAACATCTGCTTCAGCATATCTGTTACGCCTTGGGCCGACTTGATTGTTGCAATCATAAGCAGCTCGGTGTCTATGTCGGCAAAGTTGATGTCATACCCGGCATTTCTGATAAGCTGAGTTAGGAAAACTCTCTGAGTTCTGCCATTACCTTCGCGAAAAGGATGCAAGGAATTTGTGACACAGTAAAAGTCTACGATCTCATCCACAAACTCATTATGCTTAAGCTCTTTGAAGTAATTACAACTCTTTAGCCGTTTGAAAATAAGTGTAGCCTGCTCTTCAATGTTTTCAGCAGGAGTAAACTTTGTACCTTTCTTGCTGATACCGACTGTACGTACTTGTCCAGCCCAATCATAAAGGTCATAGAAAAGGAAATGGTGAATGGCCTTGTAATGCTCAAAATCAAAGCTATCTACTTTCGGAGCGTTCAGCCACTCAGCGTATCGGACAGAAGCAAGTACGCTTTCTACCTCGTTCAGCTTTTCTTCATCACGAATGTCAAACTTATTAACGAGTACGGTTGTGCCCGGATAGCAGTTAGAGGAAATAGGGTCGATACTATAGCCCATATCACACCGCCTTTGCGGGACGAGCTAATATTTCCTTTACCATATCTGCAGCAGAAATCTCACCGTTCATCAAACGCATACAGTCTTTTTCGGTTTGTTCAGTAACCTCAAAGCCTTCCATGCGTGTGGAAGCCAAGGCGCTGCGCAGCGCTTCATATTCACGTTCACTCATAACAGCACCTCCAATACAAACGATTTGACTAGCTGATTTGTAATCAGCTGGTCCATATTGAGTTTACCACACTTAGAAAAGTTTGAAAAGAATATGTTTATTGTAAAATAGAGCCTTGTAGCATAATTTAATATTATATCGCTAAATTATTATAGTTGAAAATAATGTAAAAAACACATATAATTTTTTTGTATATTATTATGCATTATGCCTTCACCAGTTTCCAACCAAAACAGATTGAATATTTCTAGGTGAAGACACTATAGAAATTTTCAGGGAGATAGAGTTATGAGAAATAATATTCCTGATTCTTGGTCTTATACTGCGGATTTAGAAAATTTGCTATTCTTTTTTCAAAGTTCTGAAGAATTGCTATCATACAGTTCTCCTGACAGCTTTAGGCTACCAGTCTGCAATAGCATAACACTCTGTTATGAATTGCGTAGAATTTACGGATTTCTGTACAGGAATAAACAAATTGATCGTTATTACTCCAAATATATTCCTTGCATTATTGATGAATTAATAAAAACTATCCGAGACGATCATATTTTGAAGAAACTCCTTGGTCTAAGATTTGACAGGACTATTACAGGATTAACTGTAGCCAAAGAAAGACCTCAAGAGCTTTTGAAATGGGTAGATATAATCGGTCACACATGTACACTAGAACAACATCTTGATGCCTGCAAATTTGGGATTGTTGATAATGTAAAAGAAGGCAATAACAAAACTGAGCTTAACTGGCTCATTCAGAACTATTATATTGATTTAGTAACGCTCGGATATTCACAAGAATATTTGTATCAATCCGTTATTAGGTTTTTTGATAATAGGGACATTGCAATTACATCATCTTCTTGTATTTCCTCGTTTTTAAACAAGTTTGGTTCTGACTATGAAACATATGAATTCTATGTTCTTGTAGATACATACAAAATTGATAATTTGCTCCGAATCAACCCGCAGTTCGGTAAAAGTCTAGATATTCAAGAAATAGATGAATCTGAAATAATTTCGCTCAAAAAGACCGATGGCCGAATACGACGCTTCCATTCTACATATGAGGAGTTGAAAAAGAGAGGCGACTCCAACATTAAAATGCTTTCATGTAAAGCTGAAGATATTGACCCATATAGTGCTTTCGAAAACATTTCACGTACATTTGATTTAGCTCAATGCATAGAGGGATATTTTAAGCATAAAGCTGAAAAAAGGCTATTCTTTGATGTTTTATTAGTTTCCAATTCAAAATATATGCCAATAAAACTTAGGCGCACTATACCTAACAGACCATATATTGATCAAGCAATAATAGACAAACGCATCGATACAATGATGCAATCTGATTCGTGCCCTATAGAAGTTATGATTTCAATTATAAGGGCAATGGATATGCATCTTGACGCATTGAACTGCAAAAATGCTCAAACCATGTTGCGAGCCTTTTGGACTGCTTTGGAAGCCCTTGTATTTACTTCAGATGAAGCAGAACAAAAAGAGAGCACAAAGTTTGCCTTATTGTACATTATACAGAAAACATATATTTTGAAGCAATTTAGGCTTATTTACGAACAACTAATAGTTGCAGTTAAAGATACTGAGTTTTGGGAAGAGATGGGTGTGGAAAACTTTGCTCAGTTTGTTTCCTCGTTTATGTCTTCACAAGCAGACGATGAAGGATTTAAAAAATATACCGCAAAATTATCTACAAATCCTTTGCTGCGCACTCGAATATACCGATTTAGGAAAGAGCTTTCAACCGCTAAGAATATCCAGAAGAAAATAGAAAATCACAAGGAGAAGGTTTCTTGGCAAATTGATCGCATCTATCGTACTAGGAATTTGAGTACACATGCAGGCGTTTCTATGCCCTATGTTGATGAAATTCTTTTCAATGTCCACAACTATTTCGATTATATTGTTAATTACATTATGTGTAAGCTTGAAAATGGGCACTACGTTCAAAATATATCCTCATTGGTTTTTGAAGCTAAAATAGACAATCAAATACATAATGAGTTTTTAAAAAAGGTTGATGTGATTACGGAAGAGAATTACTTACATGCGTTGTTTGGCCCAGATATCAATATTATTGACTACAACTTTGAAGTTGTTTTGTATGATGATAGCGTTGAAAAAGAAAGCAGTTGATACCGGCAGACTAATCTTTGATATCTCATTGCACCTTATTTGGGCGTCTGCATTGAAAGCATTTCCCACGTAAAAATAAACACACCTCTCGCTTGACCGCTAAAACCCTATAATTACATTCCGACCATAAAAATGCCGTCATTCCAAGAGGGATGGCGGTATTTTTATGGCTTTGGATCGGGAATCGAATGGGAGCGGTAGTGAATGACGGGCCGGGGCACGTCAGAACCGCGACTTAGCCTGCGCCGCAGCGCAGGTCGATTCCCCCCATCTCTTTTTCATTTGAAATTTTAGTAAATCATGATATAATCAATTTGATAAACTTAAATTTACAGGTGAACCGATGGCGAAGCATATTGCAAACATTCTCACTGCTTGTCGTATTCTCGGCAGTATTTTACTGCTGTTCTTCCCTGCATTTTCTGTGGCATTTTACATCATATATCTCTTCTGCGGATTTAGCGATATGGTAGATGGCACCATTGCCAGAAAAACAAACAGCATCAGCAAGTTTGGAAGTCAACTGGATACTGCTGCTGACCTCATTTTTGTGGTGGTATCTTTATTCAAGATGTTGCAAGCAATCCATATTCCACAATGGTTGTGGATATGGAGCGGTGTAATTGCGCTTATTAAAATCACCAATATCATATGGGGATATGTTTCTAAAAAACAGTTTATATCCCTGCATACGATTATGAACAAAGTAACGGGGCTAATGCTGTTCCTATTGCCTTTGACAATACCCTTCGTAGAACTGAAACACACTGCCATAGTTGTATGCTCTATCGCAACCTTCTCTGCGCTACAAGAAGGGTTTTATGTTATAGCAGACGGTGAGTGTATATAACCGCCTCAAACTAAAAACCTGTAAACCATTGATTTTACTGGGTTTTTCAACCCTATAATTACACTCCGACCAAAAAAGGAAGGCCGTCCGCAGGGCGGCCTTCCACTATTGTTATAAGCACTATGGTCAATCATGCAAATATTGAATATTAAAGTACCAGATCGGGCAAAAAGGTATAATCATATTAGCTCACCTTGAAATAACTTTAGTATTCTCATCCCGTTTGACTGTATATAGCCTGTATTTATCCACCTTATGGCTCCTTTCCCAATGTTTACGTATCTTTTGGAGTGTCTTCGAATTCTTTGAAGGCACTCCCTATTATTATCCTTCCCCAACCCACTGGATTTTCCCGCGGGTTTCGACTATAATGTGAAACGCTCTGACGATCAACTTATGTTGTGCTGTCGGAAGAAAAGCCAAAGGAACTCACGGCATATGAATACAAGCAGCATAATCATCGGAAATCTTTGCAGCCTTCTGGGTATGGCCTGCGACTCGTTCAGCGCATCGCGCAAAACTGCCAGGGCGGTCCTCATCTGGCAGAGCATCGGACAGGTCATATACGGCCTCAGCTCCTTTGTGCTCAAGGGCTACAGCGGCGCGGTGCAGAGCGTGGTGAGCCTTTTGAGAAATACGGTGGCCATCGCAAATATCAAAAGCCGCGTTCTGGAGTGGCTGCTGATAGGCTTAGGCGTTGTGTTTGGGCTTTATTTCAATAACCGGGGCATAGTGGGGCTGCTGCCTGTGATTGCAAACTCAGAGTACTCCATTGCCATTTTCCGCTTCAAGGACAACGAAAGAGCCTTGAAGATATCCTTTCTTGTGTGCATAGTGCTCTTTTCCATCTTCAACGCCTATATAATGAACTATGTGGGCGTTGTCACAAACGGAGTGGTGTTCGTCTCCACAGCCGCCTTCCTTTTAAAGAAAGATAAGAAGCAAGACGATTAAGCGTGCAGGACTGAACCTGTATAGGCTTTATCCGAGCGGGAAGCCAGACAAAAACAATTCCGGCAGAAGGTGATTTTCACGTATATCTTAGGGCAGACATTCGGCGTGATCGGCGCATGCATTGCGGTCGCAAGGCCGCAGTTTAAAAGAAAAGAGCAGATGATGCTCTGCAATGTGCTGGTCAACACCATGAGCATTCTCAACTATACCCTGATAGGGCGGGTGGGCTCGGCCATATTCCTTTGCATGGTGGCTATCGTGCAGTCCTTTGTGTCCATCCGGCACGAAAGGAAGGAAACGGCAGTTGGCGGCCTTGAGGCGGTTTTGTTCTTTGTTTTGTACGTGGGTCTTGGATTTTACGGGCTTATCAGCTCCGAGGGCTTCACATGGGCAGTAACGGCCCATAATCTTACAGAGCTTCTGCCCATCATCGGCGCTTTGATGCTGATGCTTTCCGTGTTTGCCAAGGGCGAGCAGAGGACGCGGGCGTTTATACTGGCCAACGCCGCAACGTGGATCGTATATAACGCCATTGTGGGCGCAACCAGCATTTTTTCAAATATTGCGTCCTTTATCTCCACAAGTATTGCCCTGTGGAAGAACAGGAAAAACTTACAGAAATAAGTGCGGATTTATCGGAGGATAAGCCATGGCCTTTGACTTCAAAAAGGAATACAAGGAATTTTATATGCCCGCCAAGAAACCAAGTATCATAGAAGTGCCCACAATGAACTATATCGCAGTTCGCGGCAAAGGAGACCCTAACGATGAGAACGGTGAATACAAGAAATCCATCGGTCTTCTTTACGGTATAGCCTTTACTATCAAAATGAGCTATAAGGGCGAACACAAAATCGACGGTTACTTTGACTATGTTGTACCTCCCCTTGAAGGCTTTTGGTGGCAGGAGGGCGTAGATGGCATCGACTACGCCCATAAGGAGAATTTTAGCTTTGTTTCCCTTATTCGTCTGCCGGACTTTGTAAGCAAAGCGGATTTTGAATGGGCTGTTGCCGAGGCAACGAAAAAGAAGAAAACAGACTTTTCAAAGCTTGAGTTTCTTACATATACCGAGGGCCTTTGTGTTCAATGTATGCATATCGGCTCTTACGATGAGGAGCCTGCTACGGTAGCTTTGATGGATGAGTATATCAAAGAGAAGGGATATGTAAATGACCTTAACGATGAAAGACTACACCACGAGATATACCTTTCCGACGCGCGGAGGGTCGCCCCGGAAAAGTTGAAAACCGTGATAAGGCATCCAATCAAAAAGGCATAAATATATTCCATAATAACGTTCAGCCAGCTCCCAGATTTTGGGAGCTGGCTTTTTGTTTTGTTCACTTTTCAGCCTACGGAGTTTGCCATAAGCTCATCCCACCAGGCTTCCAGCCGGTCTTCCTTCAGGGCCGTGAAAAAGCCGTTTCGCATTATGGGCGTGTCTTTTTCGTTCCAGTACATGAAGCCCTCAACGGCAAGGCTCTCCGGCTCAAGCCAAAGCTCATAGCTGTTGTCGTCCCGGGTCAGCACGCGTATTTCGGCGTAGCTTTCACCAAAAACATGGATGGGCAGGATGTCGGCCTTATAGATATCCTCGCTGCCGTGCTTTACCCAGCCATCCTCGTGGAGCTTATCCATAATGCCGGGGGCGGCCTCGATAAGCTTCTCCCGGTAAGTCTCCTTGTCGGGATAGGTGGCATTGAGATATTCAATGGGAAAATCGTAGGGCTCATAGTCCAGCGGGAAGAGGGGCCTTGCGTCCATAGCGTATATCTCGCCGCTGTCGTAATACTGTACGCACAGAGGCTCCCGATAGCCGTCAGCCGTATAGTAAAATGAGGTCACGCCGCTCTGTCCTCTTTCATTGTTCAGATACAGCGCATCATCCGCAGGCTTGAAGTCGTACCCTCCGCCGGTGAAGCGTTCCAGAGCCTCAAGCCCCTTGTCGGACATCTGCTCCAGACCCGGGTCGTCCTCTATTTTCCTGTATTCAAATATCTCACCCACGGCGTACACCACCATGCCCATTGAAAGCAGCAGCGCCGCTGCCAGAGCGAGGGTTATGAAGCGCTTGCGGCTGCCGCGCCGGGGAGTTTTTGACTTATTTCCGATTTTCATTCTTGTCAGCTCCTTGATTTTCATCGTGGAGACGACGTTTTCATCGTCCATCGGCACGGAACTGTCTTCCAGCCCTTCAAGAAGAGTATAGATATCAACTTCCATTCCAGTCGCCTCCTTATGTGCTTTCAATTCCGGTGAGATGCTGACGAAGCTTTTCGCGCCCACGCCTGAGGCGGGTTTTCACGGTGGAGGGGTTCATCTGCATTTTCTCCGCGATGAGGGAGATGTTCTGGCAGTAGTAGTAAAAACGGAAAAAAATCTCCCTGTCCGGCTGGGGCATGGACAGCACCGCCTGACGCACCAGCTCATCCCGCTGCTCCCGGTCAAGCCTTTCTATTAGAGAGTCCTCATCCAGTATTAGAATGGCCTCATCCAGACAAAGCTCGTCCTTCCTCTCCCGCAGCTTACGCAGGGCAAGGCTGCGTGACACCCGGCTCAGATAGCCCTTTATGTTCAGCGGCAGCAGCCTTTCCGCACTTTTCCAGAGGGTGACGAAAACATCCGCCGTCACTTCCTCCACATCCGCCTGACTCATGCTGTTTTGCAGCACGTTTTTCACGATAGTGCCCACATAGCTGCCGTAGCGGTCGATAAACCATTCCAGCGCCTGCGGCTCTCCCGACTGCAAAAGCTTCAGCGCTTTAATATCGTTCAAAGCTCTCACCTCGATTTCTTTACTTCCACGGCCGTTCACCTATAATAGTCCGGATAAGAGCAAAAAGGTTTCATGTTTTTGAAAATATTTACCGATTTATCTTTGCTCAGAATTTGTCAAAGAGCATTTGGTATGCTATACTGACGATGAAGCGAAAATGAAAAAGAGAGGGAGAACAATAAGGAAAATGAAGAAACTGCTTTGTGTTTTGGGTATTCTGGCAATTATTCTTCTCATAGCGAGCCTTGCCGGACCCGGCATCATTCTCAAGGCTGTCCAACAGGATGCTCCTGCGGAAAGCTATGCATACAGCGAGGTTTTCTTTGATACTTACGACCAGGTGCGGGAGCATCTCAATGAGCTTTCCGCCCAGCTTGGCGCGGAGAGCTACAGCTACGCCATCGACGAGGCTGACGGCCTTTATATAGACAGCTTCTATCTGCCTGCCGACAAGGACGCGACAAACCTCATAGTCCTGACCACGGGCGTACACGGCATTGAGGGCTACATAGGCTCTGTAATGCTGGACGTTTTCTTCACGGAGATATACCCCCAGCTTGACACCGACGACACCGGTATTCTGACCATTGCCAACGTAAACCCCTACGGCATGAAGTATATGCGCCGCTACAATGAAAACAATGTGGACCTTAACCGCAACTTCATTCTCGACTGGGACAGCTTTGACCTTTCCGTCAACGAAAAATACCCGCAGGTGGACAGCTTCCTTGGCCCCACCGGGAAGATTGGAAACGCCCTCTGGCACGAGGCAGGTTTTTACCTGAGTCTGGGCAAGAACGCCATAACAAAGGGGGCGGACACCATTTCCGACGCTTTGCTTGGCGGGCAGTATGAATACCCCCAGGGCGTATACTATGGCGGCAACGGGGACGAGGCCTCCACAGTCTATCTCAAGGATGTGTTTGCCCGCTGCCTTGAGGGAGAGTATGAAAACATAGTGCATATTGATATCCACTCCGGCTATGGCCCCAGATACAATATGGTCATCTTCAACTCTGTCTATGAGACTATGAACGAGGAAGAGTCTCAGAGGGCCTTCGGCTATGACAACATCATCGCCTATGACTCTGAGGCTTTCTATGCCACCACCGGCGACACCACGGACTTCTTCTATCGTCTGGCTGAGAGCCTTGATACGGACAAATCCCTTTTCTCCACCTGCTTTGAGTTTGGCACCATCGGCGATGAGTTTTTTGACACTATCCTCAGCCTCAAGTACACCGTGGACGAAAACCGCAACCACTGGTATCCCACAGAGAATGAGACCTCTGCCGAGATAGTGCGGCAGAACTATCTGGAGCTTTTCTACCCCACTGAGACCCAGTGGAGAGAAAAAACAGTGGCGGATTTTGCACATGCCGCCACGGGCGTGCTTAACGCAAAACTGAAATAACGATAATAAACAAAAGGCCGCTGTCAGCGGCTTTTGAAAAGCGCAGCGGGTATCCCTGCCCATCTGAGAATTTGACCGGAGGTATCACTATGGCTTTGCAGAAAAATCCCTCTGAAAAATATACCATCGGCATAGACTATGGCTCACTTTCGGCCCGAGGGGTGCTCATGCGGGTGTCGGACGGGGCGGCGGTGGCCTCCTGTGTGTACGAATACCCCCACGCTGTGCTGACGGAGGCTTTGCCCTGCGGCAGGGCTTTCCCGTCGGACTGGGCTTTGCAGGTACCGGCAGATTATAAAAACGCCCTTGGCTTTTTGATACCGGAGCTTATCAAAGAAAGCGGAATTGAACCGGGGCAGGTCACAGGCCTCGGTCTTGACGCCACCAGCACCACCATGCTGCCCACAACGGCGGAGGGGCTGCCTCTTTGTGAACTGCCCCGGTATGCCTCAGAGCCCCACGCCTATATAAAGATGTGGAAGCACCACGGGGCTGCAAGGCAGGCAGAACGGATACAGCGCCTTGCGGAAGAGGAAAAGGCCCCATGGCTTTCCCAATTTGGCGGCTATATCTCGGCAGAGCACTATCTGCCCAAGGCCGCGCAGATAGCCGATGAAGCGCCGGAGCTTTTTGAAAGCTGCGGCAGGCTCATTGAGGTGGGTGACTGGCTGGTATGGCAGCTTACAGGGCAGGACTGCCGGGGCTACTGTGCCGCGGCTTTCAAGACCTACTACAGCCTTGAAAAGGGCGATGTGGACGCAGCTTTTCTTGAAAAGGTTTCTGCACCCTTGGCAAAGCTCAGCGAAAAGCTGCCCGAAAGGGTCGTGATGGTGGGCGACCGGGCCGGACGGCTCAGTGCCGGGGGCGCAAGGCTGACAGGGCTTTTGGAAGGCACACCCGTGTCCGCAGCGGCGGTGGATGCCCACGTGACCGCCATAGGCAGCAAGACCACGGAGGCAGGGGCTGTGCTTTTGATAATAGGCACCTCCACCTGCGTCATCATGCAGGGCAGCGAGTACCGTGAGGTCCATGGCCTGAACGGCGTCGTACCCGACGGCATCACATCCGGCATGAACGCCTACGAGGGCGGGCAGGCCGCTGTGGGTGACCTCTTCGCTTGGTTTTGCAAAAACATGGTGCCCCAAAGCTATTTTGAAAAAGCGGCGGAGCGGGGCATGGATATACAGCAGTATCTCACCCTGCTGGCGGCGGAGAAAAGACCCGGGGAGAGCGGCCTTGTGGCGCTGGACTGGATAAACGGCGTGCGCTCTGTGCTTATGGACTTTGAGCTTTCCGCCCTTATCTGCGGCATGACCCTTGAGACAAAGCCGGAGGATATTTACCGGGCCCTTATCGAGGCCACAGCTTTCGGCGCATGGAAAATAGTCAAGGCCATCATGGATGCCGGAGTGAGGGTGGAGAAGATATACGCTTCCGGCGGCATACCGCTTAAAAATAAGCTGCTCATGCAGATATATGCCGATGTTTTCAACATGGACATCCACGTGATAGAAGAGTCTTATTCTGCATCCCTGGGCTCTGCCATTCTGGGGCTTGCGGCCTCTGAGGAGGGCGGCGGCTTTGAAAATGTGGCGGCGCTGTGCGAAGGCTACCGCAGGAAGGCGGGGCTGAAATACAGTCCCAACCCGGAAAATGTGCCCATATACCGCGAGCTTTATGACATATACTCCCGGCTTTACGAGGCCTACGGCAGGGAAAACGACCTGATGAAAAGGCTTCGCAGCTTAAACAAACGAGGTGTGCTATGAGAAAACCCTTTGAAGAGACAAAAATCGGCCGCGTGCTTTCCGCACTGACGGATGTGATATTGGCGGGTATACTGTGGTTTTTGTGTTCCATCCCTGTGATCACCATCGGTGCCTCCAGTACCGCGCTTTACTATGCTACGGTGAAATCCATACGGCATGAGCGGGGCAGACTGGTAAAAACCTTCTTTTCAGCCTTTAAATCGAACTTTTTTGCCAGCTTTAAGATATGGCTCATATATCTTTTGTACGCGGCGATATTTATAGGCAACAATATGGCGATCTCCGCCATGGGCGAGAACGCCTCGGGGCTTGTGAGCATGTTCGTGAAGCTCATGTTTATCCCGGCTGTGATGCCGCTGCCCTGGTTTTTTGCCTATGTGTCCCGTTTTGAAAACAGCACGAAGGCCACTGTGGGCTATGTGTACTACCTCTGCGTGAAAAACCTCTGGCGGACCCTGGCGCTTATTGCAATGCTGGCGCTGACGGTCGCGGTCTGCTGGCTCATACCCGCCATGCTCCCGCTTCTGCCCGGCACTGTCTGCCTTTCAATGAGCTATATTATAGAGCCGGTTTTCAAAAGGGTCACCGAACAGATGGATGACAGTAATGCAGACCAGTGGTACAATGAGTGAGCCGCAGGAAAGCCCACGGACAGTCTGGAAAATTAGTCCAACGGGAGTCGAACACGCACCGCATTTCGGCGGCCTTGTCCGGCGCTTTTGGACTTATCGTCCTTGACTTACGTCAGTAAGCCTGCGTCCTCTGCATCCAAAATCATCCGAACAATTCACACCGAAATGTGCAAAGCAGTTTTTCCGGAGCGGATTTTCGGCCAGACGAGGCATTGACCGCAGGGAATACTTGGCGTATTTGCAAGGGCAATAACGAAGTATGGGCAAAAATCCGCCCGATAAAAACCGATGCGGGTTCAACTCCCGTTGGACTAAAGCGATAGCTCTTGAAATACACTGCCCGGTATGATACTATTCACGGACTATAAGTTGAGAGGTATTATATTTTAAGATAATATGCACACTTTAAAAAGTCATTTTCCGCGCATAGGTATGCGTATAGTGAAATCCACCGTGGCGGTGGGGCTTAGTATTCTGGTCTATCTTCTTGCAGGGATGGACGGGCTGCCCTTTTTTATCATAATTGCGGCCTTGCAGGGGATGCAGCAGTATCAGCGGAACGTGAAAGAGGTGGCCGTGCGAAACGTGTTCGGCACTCTGGTGGGCGCGGCCTGTGCCCTTGTGATACTGATGCTTCAATCCTTTGTGCTCGGCTCGGATAACAGCCAATATGTGTGGTACTGCGTGTTTGTTACGCTGGGCGTGGCGGTTTCCCTTTACAGTGCGGTGGTGCTCGGACACGGAGACGCGGCCTATTTTACGGCGGTTGTGTATCTTTGCATCGTAATGGTGCATCTTGATAAGCGCAGCCCCTTCCTCTATGTGGCGCAGCGACTTCTTGAAACTTTGCTGGGTATCGGCATCGGCATGGGCGTAAATGCCCTTCGCATCCCAAGGCGCAGGGTGAGGGACACCCTTTTTGTGGCCGCGCTGGACGATGTGCTCCATTCGGAAAGCTCCATATTGCCCGAGTACAGCAAGGTGGAGCTTAACCGCATCCTTGACGACGGGGTGCGTCTTTCCATCATCAGCCAGCACAGCTCTGCCTCCTTCTGGGAGGCAGCGGGCAGCATACGCTTCAAGATGCCGGTCATACTCCTTGACGGAGCGGTGCTCTATGATCCGGCGGAAAAGCGCTATCTTGCCAAGGTGCAGCTTGAGTATGAGCAGGCAAGGGAGATAACGGAGCTTCTTGAGGATGAGGAGCTTTCCATCTTCCAGAGCGCCGTGGTGGATGACAGCGTGATGATATTCAATAAGCACATTGCCGAAAGCACCCGGGAAATTCACGAGCATATGCGCCGCTCAAATTACAGAAACTATATCTACCGCGCCCTGCCTGAAGGACTGCCTGTGATTTATGTGCTGTGCATTGGCACTGAGGAAAAGCTGGACGAGGCCTGCCGGAAGCTGGACGGGGCCGGGTTTGACAAAAAGTACAAGGTCATGCGCTACGGACACGAGCAAAAGGGCATGGGATATATGCGTATTTTCAGCCGCGAAGCCAGCAGACACGCCATGCTTGAAAAGCTCAGGGAGACCTGCGGCATGGAAAAGCTCCGAACCTTTGGCAATGACCCCAGGCTTTACGATGTTTGCGTGCGCGCCTCGGAAGGTGAGAGCATACTCAAAGCCCTTAAGAAAGAGGCCGAACCCTTCTTCTGGAAAAAACAAAAATGAAAACAATAGCCGCACAGCAATAATATGCTGGCGGCTATGTCATTTGGCTGAGGAAATCTTGCGGCCTTGCTATTTTGTGATATAATACAGAAAAACTTTCTTTTACGGAGATGGGGCCTTGAAAAGAAGAATATCCTACAAAACAATAAAATATCTTCTCCTTGCTCTCCTGCTGCTGTCTCTTATCCCGCTTCTGACGCTGGGCTTCTTTGCCGTGCCTGTGGCAGATGACTACAGCTACGGCGCTTATGCCCATCTGGCCTATGCGGAGTCGGGCAGTCTCGCGGCGGCGCTCTCCGGCGCGCTGGAAAAGACCGTGGAGAGCTACCTCAACTGGCAGGGGACTTTTTCGGCAATTTTTCTCATGTCCATGCAGCCTGCCGTTTTCTCCGAAGCCCTCTATGCCCTTACTCCCTTTATCATGCTGGCGGCTTATGTTCTGGGCAGCTTCATGTTCTGCCGGGCTTTTTTCGCAAGGCTTCCGGGGCTTGAGCGGGATCTGGGAGACATTGCAGCAGCACTTTTGTGCCTTGTCTCCGTGCAGCTTATGCCCTCGCCGGTGCAGGGACTGTACTGGTTCAACGGTGCGGTGTACTATGTTTTCTTCCACGGCCTTGCCCTTGCCGCCTGCGCTGCCGCCCTTTCCCTTGTCAGAAACGGCGGTGCGGTCAGGTGTGCGGCGCTGTGCCTTATGTGCCTTGTGCTGGGCGGCGGCAACTATGTGACCGCTTTGGCGCTGTCCGTTCTGGCGGTGGCTGCCGTGGGGCTTCTGGTTTTGAAGAAGGACCGGGGCTGGAAGCGGCTGCTGCTGCCTGCCGCAATTCTCTTCATATCCTTTGCCGCAAGCATTGCCGCTCCCGGAAATGCAGTTCGTCAGGCGGCGCAGGACAATACACCCGGCGTGGTAAAGGCTGTGCTCATGAGCTTTCAAAGCGCCCTTGCCTATGGCTGGGAGTGGATGACTCTCCCGGTGCTGGGGCTGCTTGTGGCACTGGCTTTGATTTTCCGGCCAGCTCTTTCAAAAAGCGAGTTCAGCTTTCCCGCGCCGCTTTTGCTCAGCGCTTTTTCCCTCTGCCTTTTTTCCGCAATGTTCTGCCCGCCCGTATATGCTCTTGGCACAGTAGGCGAGCCGCGGGTGCTGAATATAATCTATTTCAGTTATCTGCTGCTGCTGGCTTTGAATCTTGTGTACTGGCTGGGCTGGCTTTGCCGCCGGGGCAAAACAGCGGCGGAGGACGGTGTGAGGGCCGTGGGGCTGGGGATCGCCGCGCTGCTGCTGGCGCTGTGCTGCGGCATTTCGATGCTGGGCGGCACGGGCTTTTCAAGCGTGGGCGCGGTCAGCACGCTGGCTTCCGGGGAGGCCGGGGCATATCGGGACAGCGCATTGAGACGCTTTGAATTGCTCAAGGATGAAAGCCTTGATGATGTGCAGCTTGAGGATTTCCCGGTGAAGCCCTATCTTCTCTACTTTGATGATATCACCCGCGATCCTGCCGACTGGCGCAACGAGGATATCAGCACCTTCTACGGCAAAAACTCCGTGGTGCTCAAATAAAATTTTAAATCCCATTCACTTTTTTGACGTGAATGGGATTTTTTTATGCCTCCATCTGCTTTCCAAGGAAAATTGCCACGGTCTGAGCCAGCTTGTATTCAAGCTCAGTACCCGGCTGACTGCCTCTGGGGGAAATGAACAGAACGCAGCCCATAACATCGCCCTCGCTTATAACAGGCGCGGCAGCGGAAACGCAGTATTTTTCGTCCATGGCCGAAACGGGCAGACTGCTGCCGCCGTTTTCGTGGCGATAAGGGGAGCGAAGCTCCATTATCTCGCCCAGCTGGGCAGAAACAGGCTTGTCCAGAAGCTCCTTCTTTCCGCCGCCTGCAATGGCCACAATGCTGTCTCTGTCGCAAACGGCGGCAATGCCGTCGGTGGTCTTTTTCAGGCTGTCGCAAATCTGCGCGGCAAAATCGGTCAGCTCCCCGATGGGGGAGTATTTCTTGAATATCAGCTCTCCGTCCTTGTCGGTGAAAATCTCCAGCGGGTCACCTTCGCGGATACGCATGGTGCGGCGGATTTCCTTGGGGATCACCACCCGACCCAGATCATCAATACGACGGACTATCCCAGTTGCTTTCATATATCTATCTCCTTAATTTCCGTTTTGCTTTGTTATTATCTGTAAACGGGGGAGATTTATACTATGCAATTTCGCGCCCTTCAAGGCCGACAAAACATCGGACAGCGCGGGAGAACACAAGTTTTGAAAGCCCGACGGAACTGCGATTTGAGATTGCGTTTTTGTAATTTTTGTATATAATAAAGATGCGATAATGACCACAAATGTACAAAAATAAATACTACAGCTAAATGTTTTCCCTCTGACCGAATTGGAACCAGAGGGATTGTTTGTAGGTAAAACAATATTGAGGAGGCGGCTTGAAATGTCCAGAACAATAAGCAAAAAGAAAATAGAGCAAGCGAATTACTTTAATTTGAAAAAAATACTAAACTTATAAACGTGGCGCACGGCTATCTCTTTGATGAAAGTAGCCCATAGTACAAATCAGCCATCCTTAAATCTGCTGAATATCTGGTGGCTCCTGTGACGGATATGGTGTTGACCATGAATGAATGGGATTATCAGTGGGCCAGCTGCCACAAGGCCGCTGCAAAGGTGGGCATTATTCAGGGGATGGACGAGGTGTTTCCAAAAGTGATGCAGGAGTACTTCTCCGTGCTGTAAAGTAAATCCCTGTGAACAACAAATAAAACAAGCAAGCCCGCCGCAGAAAGGTTCTGCAGCGGGCTTTTTACACTTAATATTCAGTTGCGCTCACGATTCAGATACGCTCACGATTCAGATACGCTCACGATTCAGATACGCTCACGATTCAGTTTTTATTCACGTGCTCAACGAAGGCCATGAACTGCGCTCTGCCCTGGGCGGTGCACTTGAACACGCCTGCGTCCTCCAATACGGCGGCGAACACACGGCCTGTCTCCTCAAGGAGAATGTCCATGGTGTTGTCCTCATTGAAGCTGCGGCGGGTCTTTATCTCGTCCACCCAGTCGGCGTGCTTGGCGAGAACTTCGTCCGCTCTTATGTCAGCGCCGCTGAGAATAGCATCCTTCAAAGCTGAAAGCTCGCTCTTCAGGCGGCTGGGCAGCACGGCAAGCCCCATGACCTCAATAAGGCCGATGTTCTCTTTCTTGATGTGGTGCTTGTCAGCGTGGGGATGGAACAGACCCAGAGGATGCTCTGCCGTGGTGATGTTGCAGCGCAGCACCAGATCAAGCTCGTAAAGCTCGCCCCGGCGGCGGGCAATAGGGGTAATGGTGTTGTGGGGCTCGCCATCGGAGAAGGCAACGACCCCGGCGCCCTCGTCGGAGTAGCCGCGCCAGAGAGTGAGTATCTTGTCGGCAAGCTGGGCAAGGCGCTCAGGCTCTTTTCCGGTGAGGCGGATAACGCTCATGGGCCACTTTACAATGGCGGCCTCGATATCCTCAAAGCCGGTAAAGCTTATCCTGCTCTCAGCGGGGGCAGTCTCCATGGCGAAGGTATAGTGTCCGCCCTGAAAATGCTCATGGCTGAGTATGGAGCCGCCCACGATGGGCAGGTCCGCGTTGGAACCCACACAATAGTGGGGGAAGAGCTTTACAAAGTCCAGCAGCTTTTCAAAGGCCGGGCGGTCGATGACCATGGGGATGTGCTTTGCGTTGAACACGATGCAGTGCTCATTGTAGTACACATAGGGAGAGTACTGGAAAAACCAGTCCGCCCCGGCGACAGTGATGGGGATTATGCGGTGGTTGGCTCTGGCGGGGTGGTTCATGCGGCCTGCGTAGCCCTCGTTTTCCCGGCAGAGCTGGCACTTGGGATAGCCGGACTGGGGCGCGGTGCGGGCGGCGGCGATGGCCTTGGGGTCTTTTTCCGGCTTGGAGAGGTTTATTGTAATGTCCATCTCGCCGTACTCGCTTGCATACTTCCAGCGCATATCCTTTTTGATGCGGTAAGTGCGGATATAGTCCGTATCACAGCTGAGAGCGTAGTACCAGTCGGTAGCATCCACGGGGCTTTTTTCAAAACGCTCATAAAACCCGGAGATTATTTCCCGGGGCATGGGGGTCAGCGCACCCATTATGCGGGTGTCGAAGATATCCCGTGCAGTAATGTTGCCATCACAGAGGCCCTTTTCGCAGGCATAGTCCAGAATACCCGCCAGTATCTCTTCGATATCCTCGGAGAGCGGCTGGCAGGAGGGCTCGTACTCGTCAAGCCGGAGTATGTCCAGAAGTCGGTTTACCAGCACCTGATGGTCACAGGGCTGAGCCAGACCCCGGTTCATGGCGTAGCAGACAAGAGAGTCGATGCAGTGGCCTATATTCATTCCCCGACCTCCATCTCAACGCCGCCCTGAGGACGGATGCTCAGCACATGGCAGGAGCCTTCGCCGAGGGCGCTCTCAATGCCGGTCCTGAAGCTGTCCAGCAGTTCGTAGGGTACAAAGGCCTGAACAGTGCCCGCAAAGCCGCCGCCGTGGACACGGTAAGCGCCCTTGCCCTCAAGGTACTTTTCGCACAGAGCCAGAGCTACCGCCACATCCTGATGCACTGTTGCACCGGCAGGCACAACGTTCTGAAGATACACCCAGGAGGACTGGCCGCTCTCGGTTATAAGCTGCAGGAAACGGTCAAAGTCGCCCTCTTCCAGAGCAGCAACCTGCTTGAGCACGCGGGCATTGTCCTGGAATTCGTGGATGGCACGCAGAACCGCCCTGTCGCCGCACTTTTCGCGCAGCTTGGGGATAACGGCGAAAAACTCCGCCTCGTCTATCTGGGTGGTCACATCCACGCCGAAGTGGGCGCAGATGGAGGAAAGCTCCTTGGGAATGGCGGCGTACTCGTCGGTGAGGTCTGCGTGGCTTGCTCTGCTGTCCACTATGCACAGGGCGTGACCGCAGGACGCAAAGTCAAAGTTCACGGGACGGATGAGGGGCTTGTTGGTATCGGCAAAGTCGATGGTCACAAGGCCGCCAACGGCGGAGGCGGTCTGATCCATAAGGCCGCTGGGCTTGCCGAAGTACACGTTTTCGGCATACTTGCCTATCTGAGCCACCATGGGCTGACTGGCCTGACAGTCAAAGAAAAGGTGGTTTATGATAGTACCCATGAGCACCTCAAAGGCAGCGGAGGAGCTGAGGCCGGAGCCGGGGAGAACTGTGGACTCACAATATGCGTCAAAGCCGCCGAGAGTGCAGCCCAGCTGAGCAAAGCGGGCAGCAACGCCGCGGATAAGTGCGGGGGTGGTGTTCACTTCCTCGCTCTTTATATCCAGCTCGTCAATGCAGACCTTGCACAGGGGGTAGCCCTGAGATTTTACGCAGATATAGCGGCTGTCGTTTGCACGTACTGCCGCCACGGTGTCAAGGTTCACAGCCCCGGCCAGAACGCGGCCGCGCTGGTGGTCAGTGTGGTTGCCGCCAACCTCGGTGCGTCCGGGGGCGGAGAAGTAGCGCTGGGGCAGACCGCCAAAGGCCAGCTCAAAGCCCTCATCAAGGGCCTTTTTCATATGGGGTGCTATTATAAGAGCAGGTACGGACATGGTAATATCTCCTATCTGAAATTGAAAAATGCAGAGGCTTGAAATAAGCCTCTGCATGATTTTATCAGCTCAATTCTTTTCCCATCCGGCGTAGAGGGTCAGAGCGGACTGTATAAAGTCCTCCTCCGTGTTCCAAGGCTCAAAGCATGCCGGATCCTTGTACCAGCCGGTAAAGCTGTAGCCCTCGCGGGTGGGGGGCTGGGGCAGCTTGAGCGCCTCCCCGTACATCTGGGTCTGGGCGGGCACATCAGTGCCGCCATTGGGATCAAAGCTGACTGTAAAGCCGGGGCTTTGAAGATCAACAGCCACGAAAAGAACTATCGCGAGCACACAAAGCACGATAACGATGTCCAGCGTTTTCACCGACACCTTCACGCCCTTGTAAAGCCCTTTCAGCTCTCTGGGCTGAGTCCTTTCGTTTTGCTCTGGGGAAGAAGGGTTCATTACTTCTTCACCAGATACTTACGCATATCCAGAGAGCAGGCGCAGAGGATGATAGCGCCCTTGATGATGTAAAGGCTGGAGGAGTCAACGCCAAGCATGGTCAGGGCGATGAAGATGATGCGCAGGATAACAACGCCCAGCACGATGCCGCTTATCTTACCGGTACCGCCGACGAAGGATACGCCGCCGATAACACAGGCTGCGATAGCGTCACACTCGTAGTTGAGACCGGTGGAGGCTGCGATGGAGCCTGCGCGGTAGCCCTCGACAAAGCCGGAGTAGCCATACATTGCACCGGCAAGGGTGTGCACCAGAACGGTGGTCCAGAACACGTTGACGCCGGAGACGCGGGCGGCCTCGGCGTTGGAGCCGACTGCGAACATGTTCTTGCCGAAGGAGGTCTTGTTCCAGATGAACCACATAAGAGCGGTCAGGATAACGGCGTAGAGCACGTACATGGGGATTCTTGCAGGGCCGAGACGGAAAAGCTCGCCGCCGACAAAGTCCTTGTACTCAGCGCTCAGACCGGAGATGGGCTGACCGTTGTTGCCGTTGAGAGCAAAGAACCAAAGGATGATGCCGTAGGTGATAAGCTGGGTGGAGAGGGTGACTATGAAGGGGTGCAGGCTGAACTTGGCAACAAAGAAGCCGTTGACAAGGCCGATAAGAGCGCCGATGGCGATAACGGTCAGCAAAGTAACGGCGATCCACCAGCCGTTCACTTCGGGCAGGGAGGTGAACATCTTGTTGGCGAAGTCAGACTTCTGGAGAAACACGCCGGTGACGGCGGCGGTCAGACCGCAGACACGGCCTGCGGAAAGGTCAGTACCGGTCAGAACGATACAGCCTGCAATACCCAGCGCCATGGGCAGGTATGCGGCGACCTGAACTATAAGGTTGCCCAGAGAGCCCCAGGACACGAAGTTGGGCTGCTTGATAGCGGTGTATATACAGAAAGCCAGCATCAGGATGTAGAGAGCGTTGTTGAGGATACCATCGGTCCAAAACCTTCTCTTGTCCTTCTTGTCCATCTGGCTGTATTCAGCGGAGATGCGCTGGAGATTTGCAATGGGATTTGCCATTTCTCATATCCTCCTTAAACATACTTGGCCGCAAGGGTCATTATCTCTTCCTGAGTGGTGTTGCGGGCATCGACCTCGCCGGCCACACGGCCGCCGGACATGACCACGATACGGTCACACACACCCAGAAGCTCCGGCATTTCGGAGGAGACCATGATGACGGTCTTGCCCTTGTTTGCCAGATCAAGAATAAGCTGGTATATCTCGTACTTTGCGCCTACGTCGATACCGCGGGTAGGCTCGTCCAGAAGCAGCACATCAGGCTCGGTCAGAAGCCAGCGGCCGATGATGACCTTCTGCTGGTTGCCGCCGGAGAGGGCGCGTATCTTGGTCTCCTGAGTGGGGGTCTTGGTACGCAGGGCATCAATGTAACGCTTGGTGTCCTCTCTCTGGGACTTGTCGCTCAGCCACAAGCCGAAGCGCAGATGGCGCTTGAGACTGGAGATAACGG
The DNA here is from genome assembly GCA_017465025.1 of Oscillospiraceae bacterium. Lineage (GTDB taxonomy): Bacteria > Bacillota > Clostridia > Oscillospirales > Oscillospiraceae > Limivicinus. The sequence goes on along the minus strand of JAFTXM010000107.1, from coordinate 4,738 downwards.
TATTTTCGCGGATGTTGAGTATGCTGAATATACCGGTTGCGCGGCGCTCCTCGGTGAGCAGGGCAAAGCCGTTCTTGATGGACTCACCGGGGTTACGGTTAAGGCAGCGCTTACCGTCCAGATAAACTTCGCCTTCCTTGCGGGTACGCACACCGAAGATGCTCTCCAGAGATTCGGTACGACCGGAGGAGTCCAGACCTGCAAGACCCAGGACCTCGCCGCGGCGGGCGCTGAAGGAGACATCCTTGAGGTGGTTGTACATACCGGTGATGTTTTTGACCTCAAGGTAGGTCTCACCGGGAGTGTTGGTCTTGGGGGGGAACTGGTTTGTCAGCTCACGGCCGACCATCAGGCGGATAATGTCCGCCATTTCCAGATCCTCGGCACGCTCTGTAGCCACCCACTGACCGTCACGCATGACGGTTATGTAGTCGGAAATGCGCTTGATCTCCGCCATCTTGTGGGAGATGTAGATGATGCCCACGCCACGGTCACGGAGCATATTGATTATCTTGAAAAGATGCTCAACCTCTTCCTCGGTGAGAGAGGAAGTGGGCTCGTCAAAAACGATGACCTTGGAGTTATAGGAAACGGCCTTGGCTATTTCCACCATCTGCCTCTGGGAGACGGGCATGGTGCTCATGATGCGGTGGGGATCAACGTCGATCTCCAGCTCCTTGAACACAGCCATCGTGTCCTTGTACATCTTGCGCTCGTCCACGGCGATACCGGCAATTTTGGGGTAGCGACCCAGCCAGATATTGTCCATAACGGAGCGTTTGAGCGCCTGGTTAAGCTCCTGATGCACCATGGCAACGCCATTGTCCAGAGCTTCCTTACTGCTCTTGAAGTCGATCTCCTCGCCGTTGAGGTAAATGTGACCATCGTCCTTGCCGTAGATACCGAAAAGGCACTTCATCAAAGTGGACTTACCGGCGCCGTTTTCGCCCATGAGAGCGTGAACGGTACCCTTTTCCACAGTGAGAGAGACGTGATCCAGAGCCTTGACGCCGGGGAAGGTTTTGGTAATGTCCACCATTTTCAGCAGAACATTCTGATCCATAGGGGTCCTCTCCTCCTTTGCCGGGGATTATTGTACTATGTACTGCACCGAAAGCACAGTCGGCGCGGCACTTATCCAAGCGCCGTCCCGAGCATGCTTTACCTTCTCAAAACACACCTTAAGGCAAGTGCCGCAAAAGCGGCACTTGCCCTTGGTTTTACGTGATTTGCGCCTTTACAGGGGAGTATAAATTACTCGCCGGTGTAGGGTGCGTATGCAACGAACAGCTTGCCAGCGCAGTCGGGAGCGATGGTGAAGCGCTCGTCGTTGAGAGATGCGAGAGCATCAACAGGAGCAGCACCGTCGAGAACTGCCTGAACGGTCAGAGCGATAGCCTGAGCCATACCGACGTTGTCCTGCTTGACGGTACCGGTCATTGCGCCGTCAGCGATCAGAGCCTTTGCGTTGTCGGTTGCGTCAACGCCGAAAACGGGAACAACGTGACCATCGTCAATGTTGTAGCCGGCCTTCTGCAGGGAGGCGACAACGCCTTCTGCCATACCGTCGTTGTTGCAGATAACGAGCTCGATCATGTTGCCGTTGGCCTCATTGTAGGTAACGAGGTTGGTGTCCATGTACTCGGTGGCTGCCTTTGCGGACCATGCGCCGTCAAGGTCTACCTGGTACTTGTCGGTGTTCTCTGCATCGAAGTAAACGAGAGCGGGCTTGCCTGCCTCAGCGAGGACAGCGTCAGCATCTTCCTGACCGAACTGGGTGCGGTAGATAGCCTCAACGTTGCCTTCCTGGCCCTTGAACATGGCGTAGGAGATAGCGCCATCGCCGTTCAGGTCGATCTCATCGTAGTTGGCAACAACGTAGTCACCAACCATCTTGCCCTGCATGTGGCCTGCTTCGGGAGCGTCGGTGCCGATGAAGCAAGCTGCCTCAGCTGCATCGAGAACCTCATTGTCAGTGCCGTCGGTGCCGATTGCACGGTTGAAGAAGATAACGGGGATGTCGCCAGCCTCGTCAAGGATAGCCTGAGCGGTGTCGGGGTCACCGGAGGTGACAACGTTGACAACCAGCAGATTTGCGCCGCCGTAGATAGCGGTACGGATCTGGTCAAGCTGCTTTGCCTGGTCGGTGCCGGCAAACTGGTTGTTGTACTTTACGCCCAGAGCATCAAGCTCATTGTTCAGCTCAGCGCGAACGGTGCTGAGGTAAACGTCGGACTCTTCGTACCAGAACACTTCGACCTGGGGCTCAGCTGCGAAAGCAGGAACGCTCAGAGCGAAAACCATGGTGAGGGTAAGAACCAATGCAAGGATCTTTTTCATGTAGATTTCCTCCTGTAATATTGTCCGAGTGCAAAAGCACTTCCAAGTTAGAATATTATCATTATGACGGGCACTTGTAAAGAATAATTGTCAGCTCTGAAAGAAATTTGCAGAATTGTACAAAAATGAAAAATCCCTTTCGTGCATTTTTAACGAAAGACACATTTAGGAACGTGTCCGCCGCAGAAAGACAAACGACCGCAGGCTTTTTCCAACTTTTTTCAGGTGAAAAAGAAGCGGTAAGGACCGCTTCTTTTAGTGATATTCTGAGGTCAAATCACAGTCTGGAGGTGACCTGAATGGTAATGTCGCTCATGGGGTAGGCGGAGCAGGGGTGGAAGTAGCCGTGCTCCTTGTCGCTCATTCTCACGCCGTCAGACTGGGGACGCTGCCATACCTCGCCCTCAAGCAAAAGGCTTCTGCACCAGCCGCAGGCGCCGGAGCGGCAGTGGCTGTCGGGGGCAAGCCCGGCCTTCTCAAGGGATACCACCACCGTGTCGGTGGCCTTGGCATCGATGACCTGCTCGTCCAGACCGAAGATGACCTTTATCTTGAAGGTCTTGTCCTCCTTGCCCTTGGGGTAGAGGGGGGATGTGGTGATGTCGGCAGTCTCGCCGTATTCTTCCATGCGGATGAACTTTTTGCGGATGCCCATCTTCTTGAACTCAGCGTCAAGGAAGTCGTACATGGGCTGAGGGCCGCTGACAAAGTAGCTGACATTGTCCCAGTCGGGCACAAGCTTCTTTATTATATCCGCGCCGATGAAGCCGGTCTCACCCGTCCAGCCTTCCTTAGGCTCGGACAGAACGTGGTGGACGCTTATTGCCCCGTTGGAGGCGGCGGCGATCTCGTTGAGCTCATCGAAGAAGATTATATCGTCCTGAGAGCGGGAGCCGTAGAGGATGGTGAACTTACGGGGTCTGCCGGAGGTGGCCATATCCTTGGCGATGGAGCGGAAGGCGGTAATGCCGGAGCCGCCTGCAATGCCCACAACGTGCTCTCTGTCGCGGATGGCTGACCAGTAGCCGTCACCGAATGCGCCGTTGAAGAGGACCTCTGTGCCTTCCTTCCAGTTATCCCATACCCAGCCCGTCACATAGCCGCCGGGCATCTTGCGGAGGGTTATCTCCAGAATACCCTCATCGGTGTCTCTGGGGCAGGAGGACACGGAGAAGGGACGGGTGACCCACTTGCCGTCAATGCAGAACTTCACGCTGATGTGCTGGCCTGCGTTGAAATAGGGCATGGTGCTGCCCTCAAGAGCCTTGAAGGTGAAGGTCTTGGTGGAGGGGGTCTCGTCCTTTATCTTTATTATCTTTGCGTTGACAGCGTCGGCGTGCAGCTCCTTTGCCAGCTTTGCCGCGTTGTCGGTGGTGTCAATATTGGGGTCGCCGGCATCTATCCATGCCTGACGGGCCTTCATCAGCCCGAACCAACCCATAAGATCTTTGAAATAGCCGCGTACGCTGACTTTTGCTTTCTTAGCCATTCTCAGCACCTCCCAGTTTCTCAAGAACTACTTGCGCTACCTGATAGCCGTTGGTCATGGCGCTGGAGTAGCCGTGGGCGCGGTAGCCTGCGCTGCCTACGAAGTCCAGACCGGGGATGTAGCGCTCCTTCTCCTGTGCAAGGGTACGGGGAACTGCGCCGTCAATGGCGGAGCAGACGTAGCCGTAGATATTGCCCTTGAAGGCCTCGCAGTAGCGGGTGAAGGTGGCGGGAGTGGCGATGACCAGCTCCTCAATGTGGTCGCGTATCTTAGCGCCGGTGCTCTTTTCAAAGTAGTCGATAAGCACGTTGGCAAAACGCTCGTTCTCAGGCAGATAGTCGTACTTGGTCATGCCGGACTTGTGCAGGGCGTCCGGGTCATAGATGGTGGTGAAGTTCAGCTGGCAGCGGTCAGGGCCGGTGAAGCCGGGGATGGCCACGTCCAGACAGGTGGCGGAGACCTTGGTGTGGGGCTCCCAGTCGTTGGTCTCGGTCCAGATGCGCTCGGTGTCCATGTCGCGGCCTATGAAGTACTCATAGCTGTCGATGCCCATTTCCTGAGGCAGTGCGTCAAGACCCATGTATACAAGGAAGGGGGAGGCCAGCTGCTTGCGTGCGCCCGCCAGCTTGTAGGCCTCTTCGGGCACCTGGGAGCGGTCCATCATGTCCACGAGGGACTTGGTGGGGTTGCCGTTGGAGATGACGAAATCTGCCTTGATGACATCGCCGTCGGCGGTCCTTACGCCCACGCAGCGGCCGTTTTCAAGGATGTACTCTTCCACCTTCACGTTGGTCTCTATCTGGCCGCCGTGCTTGCGGATGGCCTTTTCGAGAGCGTTGGCTATCTCGTGGGAGGTCTTGGTGGGCACGTGCGCGCCGTCACGGAGGTAGATGTATATCATCTGCGCCC
>JAFTXM010000106.1 GCA_017465025.1 Oscillospiraceae bacterium | reverse complement strand
TGCCGTCAAGGTCATTTCACCCTGACGTACTTCGTTGAGGATGAAGCCTTTCTTCCTCAGCTCCTGAACAAGCATAAAGGCCTTTGCCGGGTCAAAACCGATAGAATCTACACGGTACAGCTCCCGGGCATCCATAAACCACTTCATTACAAGCTCATATTCGACATAATCGGTGTCCACAATGGTCAAGTGGCCTTGCCGCTCCAACTCATCCCATTCGAGCTTCTCGTGGTTTTCCGCGACTTTCTTTCGAGGTACCCAAGAATGGGAAAGCACAAAGAACTTGTTATCTGCCAGCGGGAACTCCAGACAGGCAGAAGTGAAGTCCTCAGTCTCTGCAAGGTCGAAGCCGCCGTAACACCGGCAGCCGCGCAGGGCATCAATGGCATGTTCGCCGTTATTGGCACGAATTGTCTTCGCATCGAGGAACGAAAGCTCGTCCACCATGGTAAAGACATTCAACTGCTTATTGATGAAGTTATTGCGTTCGGCCGGGATGGTCTTCACGCGCTCCCATTCATCAATCAGGTCGTCAAGGTCAAGCAGAACACCAAGAGAGGGGTTAGCCTTTGCCCAGCAGGTCACATCGTTGGGGTCGTCGTCTTCGTCAATCTCATCGATGTAGACAAAAGTACGGTCAGCAGCTCTCTTAGAAATGGCGCCGGAGTCGTCCAGAATGTTGCTGCCAAGCACATAATAATCCATCAACGGGCCGTCAATGACGGTACCGAGGGTGGTTATGTAGATAATAAGGGGCTGTTTACGCTTCTTGGTCTTGCCCTTGATAACATTGAGCAGCTTGTAGTCGCGGAACTCATGGATTTCGTCAAAGACGGCCATGTGGACATTTCGTCCGTCAAGGTTCTTGGAGTCAGAGGCCAGCGGCTCAAACTTGGAGTTTTTGAAATACGCGCCATCCTTTGTGACCTTGATGTGCTTTCGTAGTATTGGGCTACCGTCAATCTGTGCTGCACACTCGTTGAAGATGATTTTCGCCTGTTCGCGGGCGTTGGAAAGACAGTAAATCTCCGCGCCGCGCTCATTGTCCTTGGTGAGACCATAGGCAGCGTTGCCGGCAATCAGAGTGGACTTGCCGTTGCCTTGTCCGACAATAACAATGGCCTCACGGAAACGGCGGTAGCCTGTTTTCCGGGAGACCCAGCCATACATATTTGCTTCAAGAAAATGCTGCCAAGGCAGCAGTTCCATTCTGGAATACGCGCCCTTGGTCGGCACAAGGAAGCGTTCCATGAATTCTATAGGCCGATATGCCTTTTCAATATCAAAAACCCACGGATATGTTGGGTCTGAAAAGGACTTTTCCAGCTCATTCAAAAAACGGCGGCAAGCCTGCTTTCGTTTTTTGCCTGAGACAATTCTCCCCTCCAGAACATCAACAGCAAACTGATACGCCTTTGATGACCGGACTATGTTGGGGATAGCTGTTGCGGTGTTTTCCGGCATCAAATCACCCCTCAGAAGAGGTCAAAAGCGTCTCCATCGCCGTCTCCATCGGCATCCTTAAGCGGAGCGACAATGTAGCGTATCAAGAGCTGGGCAGTCTTGTCCGCAGCGCTTGCAGTGGAGTTGTAGGCACTTATTGCCGGGTTCATGTAAAGATTTGCACGGCCCTTTACATATTCCTTTTTACAGAGCATGCCCTCCTCCTTGATGATTTTTTCAAGGTCTGCCAGATGAGTGATATGCTCTTTATAGCGCTGGAAGGTCGTTATAAAGAGAAATGAGTGTTCCACACCCTTCTCCTGCGCTTTCTCAAGGATTATTTTCGCCTGCTCATTCAGGTCTACTTTCAAAACCACTTTTCCGTCTTTCTTCTCGGCCATACAGCGCACCTCCTTTGTGTTTTTTGCCGGGGAATATAGAATTAAGCCCGCTCTGTTTCTGCGGTTTTTACGGCTGTTGCAACAGCCCCATTTTCCAAAAAAATCTTATGTGCGAGTGTCGATACGAAGGTAGAAGGGCGCGCGGTTACATAGCGGCCCATGTTCAACTTCGGAGGTAGGGGGGATACCCTCAGTCTCCGTGTCGCCGGTGACAGTGCTTCGCATCGAAATCAAAGCGAGCGGAAATCACATCTTTATTATCCTTACACCACGAGGCAACTCGCGTCCCTTGGTCTTGGTCTCCTCATGGCATGCATAACAGCAGCTCGTCAGGTTGCTCAGTGTCAGCGCCAGCTCCGGGTAATCCTCCAGTTCCTTGATGTGGTGGACAGTGTTGGCTTTTCTGGTGCAGTCTTTTGAGATGCGTAATTGACACAGGTAGTGATCTCTCTGGAGTGCCAGCTTTCTGGCTTTTCTCCATTCTTTTGTCTGATAGAAACCAGACTCTTTCAAAGTCTTCGGCTTGGTATTATTCACCAGCGCGCGCCTCCTCCCCAGATGATGAATGATAGCCAGCGCACATCAGGCGGAGTCCTCACCCAAGACACCGCCTAATGGCCTGCAATCAGATAGAGGGAACACACAGCCGCAGAGTGACGCCACCGCGAAAGGAGGCGAATGTCGGTGAGCTGTCATAAGCGGTCACCCTTTCACGACTGAGTGTGTGGTATCGTTTTATTTGCCCCAGCGGTTGCGGGACATTGTGCTTTCCCAGCCCTTGTATCGGTCACGAGATACCTCGTCTTCCGCACATTGCCGGGTACACCTTTTATTGGATTTAAGGCACATGCAGACAGTACGTCCGTTCTCTGTGCGGATATAAACTTTTAACTTCTCATACTGCTGCATGTAATCACCCTCTATATGTTTTTGAAAATGGTTGCTTTGCTGTAGGTAGCACCCTCGGTCATCATCTGCAAGAAATCATCACGGGAGAAGTCAGAGAGTCGGAAGATTTCTTCCGGCTTCATGCCCAGCTGCTTACTGATTTCAGGAACAGTCTTGCCCTCATCGATAAGCCGCTTGACTATAGCTTTCATAGGCTCAAGCAGATGTGTGCCTCGCGCGCGGTTGTGAGTGATGGTGCCGTAGATATCATCGGACTCATCCGTGTGTGCCACGATAACCACAGGCACCTTGCCGCCGAGCTTGGTTTTCAGAGGCTCACGGCCCGAGACTGTCCAGCGGTGAAAGCCGTCGATGATGGTATAGTCAGGCCG
>JAFTXM010000105.1 GCA_017465025.1 Oscillospiraceae bacterium | reverse complement strand
TCATCCCCATACACAGCCGCAAAGCGGACACCGTCCGCCGTCATGCGGATATCCTTGGCTGTGAGAGCGGCACTGTCGCTCCGGGCGGAAAAGCCGAGCTTTTCGCAGGGGGTATCGCCGCAGATAAGCTCTGCCCATTTATCGTCGGTATTGACACAGGCTTTATCGCACTGGTAAAAGAGCTTTCTTTTTTCCAGAGCGTATTCTTCCATTGTGCCGTGAAGATCAAGATGGTCCTGAGAAAGGTTTGTGAACTCCGCCACCTGATAGCGGATACCGGCAACACGCTCCATTGCAAGGGAGTGGGAAGAGACTTCCATGACCACATGTGTGCAGCCCTCACTGAGCATCCGGGCAAAAAGCTCGTGAAGCTCACGGCTTTCGGGGGTGGTGTATTCGGTGTGGATGCTCTTATCCCCTATCATATTGCCGCTTGTACCCACAAGCCCCACCTTGGCGCCGAGCTTTGTCTCCAGAAGATGCTTTATAAGATAGCTGGAGGTGGTCTTTCCGCTGGTGCCGGTGATGCCTATCATGGTCATTTTAGCAGACGGATCGCCGAAAAACTCGCGGCTTGCAAGGGCAAGGCCAAGACGACTGTCCTTCACCTGAATATAGGGAATATCCACCTCCGGCGCTTCTTCGCACAAAACTGCCGCAGCTCCCTTGGAAAGAGCCATGGGGATATATTTATGTCCGTCGGTGGCAAGGCCCTTTATTGCCACGAAAAGGTCGCCCTCGCGGCAAAGGCGGGAGTCATAGCAAATGCCGCCGATTTCAGTTTCAAGGTCGGCTTTTGCAAAGCTTATATCAAGCTGCTCTACAAGTTTTCCAAGCTTCATTTTTCTTCTCCTTCAATATCTGCCAAGCATGGCTTCATCATCGCTGTACAGCGCCACTTCCACAACACTGCCGTGGCTGACCATTGTGCCGGGGCTGATGCTCTGGGATATGACCGACTGCTGAGCGGAGTCTCTTACAGGGCTTGTGGTCTGTATATATATTCCGTAATAGGACAGGGTATCCCGTGCCTCTGAATAGCTCATGCCGCTTATATCGGGCACGCTCTCCTTATCCTCGGAGGGCAGGGCATCCAGATACACTATAACCTCCGTATCGGCGGCAAGTGTGACCCCCGCCGCGGGGAGCTGGTCTGTGACGGCGCTGCCCGTGCCTATTGTTCTGTAGCGAAGCTGTGCGTCCCTGAGGGTATTTGCCGCCTCGTCAAGACTCATGTCCAGAAGCATGGGCATGGTCACATCACCGCAGCTTTCGTCTCTGTCCGGCTCAATGCCCATATAGGGCAGCACATCCGCCATCATGCGCCCCACCACTGGGGCCGCCATCTGACCGCCGCTTATGTATATCCCCGACTCGTTGGAGGGGGTGTCCAGAAAGATGAGGATCGCTATCTTCGGGTCATCCGCCGGGGCAAAACCGATAAAGGAAACTATATATTCCTTTTGCCCGGTGCTGGCCTCAAGGCTGACCTTCTCGCTGGTGCCGGTCTTGCCGCCCAGCTTATAGCCATTTATGGCAGCGTTGCGGCCCGTACCTTCCTCAAGGTCACCCACGACCCGCTCAAGGATATTCCTGACGGTGCTGCTGGTATCCTCACTTATAACCTGACGGACAAGGCTGGGCTTTCGCTCATACGTAACAGCGCCGTCCGGGGCGAGCATTTTTTCCACCACATAGGGCTGCATGAGCCTGCCGCCGTTTACACAGGCGCTGACCGCACTTATAAGCTGCAGGGGCGTTATGGTAAAGGTCTGCCCAAACGAGGCAGCCGCCAGCTGGGAGAGATTTTTCTCCGAATAGAAGGTATTCTCGCTCCACCAGATGCTGCCGCTCTCCCCGGCAAGGTCTATACCGGTTTTGGCGCTTAAATTCACGTCCGGGTCATCCACAAGATTCAGAAAGCCGAAGGCCTCGCAATACTTATAAAAGGTCTCCGCCCCTACCCGCTGACCAATGTTGACAAAGGCCACATTGCAGGAATGCTGCACCGCCTCGGTAAGTGTCTGTGAGCCGTGACCTCCGTCCTTCCAGCAGCGTATGGCGCTGCTGCGCCCCAGGACATTTACGCTGCCCGGGCAGTAGTAGCCGTCCGAAAGGCTTACAAGCCCCTCTTCAAGAGCCATTGCAAGGGTGATTATCTTGAAGGTTGAGCCTGGCTCATAGGTGTCGGACAGGGCCTTGTTGCGCCACTGGCGGGTTTGGGCTTCCGATATTATCTGCTGCATTTCCTCGCGGCTTTGGGCATTTTCGGCAAGCTTTTCCACCTCATCACTCACATCGAGAAAGTTATTGAGGTCATAGCCGTCCAGCGAGGCCATTGCAAGTATTGCGCCGGTGTTCACATCCATGGCAATGGCGCCGGCGCCGTTTTGAATATCATAGTCATCAACAGCCTGTTGAAGATGCTTTTCTATATAGTACTGGATGCTGCTGTCCAGAGTGGTAACAAGGTCATAACCAAGCTCGCCCGGCTGATAATTTTCAAAGCCTGAAAAGCGAAGGTCTGTTCCATAGGCATCGGTGGCGCGGACGGTTTTCCCCGCTGTACCGGACAAGGCCTCCTCATACTGAGCTTCGATACCCTCAAGGCCATAGTTATCCGTACCCACAAAACCGATAAGATGACAGGCAAGGGATGAGTTAGGATAATAGCGCTTTGTGTCCGTCTCAAGGCGGACACCCCTAAGCCCGTGGGCGCTCTTAAACTGCCGCACCTGATCGGCTGTCTCCTTCTCGACCTTTCTCGCCACAGTCACATACCACGAGCCTGTCTGTGATGCCTTATTTAGTATATCACTGCGGTCAAGCCCCAATATTTGGGAAAGACCATCGGCAATAAGCTCCTTGTCCTCGCCATACTGGGCTATCTCCGCAGGACTGAGATACACATTGTCCACACTGGCGCTGACGGCGAGCACATTCATGTTCTTATCATAGATCGTGCCTCTGGCGGTGGATGTGGGTGCCTGTCTGAGCTGCTGGGATATGGCCATTTGCTCGTAATACTCGTGATCTGTTATCTGCAATTTGTAAAGCCTTGCCAGCAGCAGCAAAAATACAGCAATGCCGCACACTGCCATCATAAACAGAGTGCGGCGGAGCATTTGTCTTCCGGGGCCGCTGTCACGGCCTGTTACATTGTTTTTAGCTGACATAGTACACTCCCGCATATTGAATATATGAAATATATATTCAGCAGCTTACCGGTATACTACTTTTATCCCGCCATATTCTCCATCTCTATATACTCGATCTGGGAGGCCATGCAGTGCTGCATTCCCAGAACCTCTACGGCATATTTTTCAAGCTTGTCTATCGCGGCCATATTCTCATACTCCGCAGTGAGCTGCTCATTTTCCACCATGAGCTCGCTGCACTGGGTATCCAGCTTACTGATGCTGTCATTCACTGCCGAAAGCTTTATTGAGCACAGCAGCGAAAGAATGAGCATTATAGCTGAAAAGGGAAATACGACGGCTGCGAAAAAAACGGGATATATATTTTTCACGGCTCAGACCCTCTCTGCTACGCGGAGCTTTGCGCTGCGGGCACGAGGGTTATTTTCTGTTTCTTCCTCGCTTGGGAGTATGGGCTTGCGGCTGACGCTTTTCAGCGTTCTTACAAAGCCGCAGGTGCATATGGGCGCTTCTCTTGGGCAGGTGCAGCCGTTTTCACGCCTTGCGATACCCAGCTTCACTATTCTGTCCTCAAGGGAATGAAAGCTGATCACGCACAGTCTGCCGCCCACCTTCAGCTTATCGGGAGCGGTATCCATCATCTGCTCCACCGCGCCAAGCTCATCGTTTACGGCGATGCGTATTGCCTGAAAGCAGCGCTTTGCGGGGTGCTGCTTTTCCCGCAGCGCCGGGGCGGGCAGCGCGGACTTTATAATATCCACCAGCTGCAGGGTGCTCTCTATGGGAGCTTTCTCCCTGTTTTTGAGAATTGCGGCTGTAATACGGCGGGCATAGCGTTCCTCGCCGTAGTCCCAGAAAATGCGGTTGAGCTGATCTTCAGACCAGCTGTTGACAATCTCTTTTGCGGTGAGTCTGTCACTTTTGTTCATACGCATATCCAAAGGTGCATCCCCCATGTAGGAAAAGCCCCTTTCTATCTCATCAAGCTGGGGAGAGGATACGCCAAGGTCAAAAAGCATACCGTCCACCGCTTCAATGCCAAGCTCATCCAGAATAGCTGCCACATCGCAGAAATTGCCGTGAACAAGAGTTAGCCTTTCTTTAAAGGGTTCAAGGCGTCTGCCGGCTCTCTCAATGGCAGTCTCATCCCGGTCAATGCCGATAAGACGGCCTGTAGTCAGGCGGGAAGCGATCTGATATGAGTGCCCGCCCAGACCCAAAGTTCCATCCACATAAATGCCGTCCGGCTTTATATTGAGATTTTCTATACATTCATCAAGCAATACGGAAATGTGCTTTGCTTCTGTCATCAGAAATCCAGCTCCTCCAGAACGGCAGCAATATTTTCAGGTGTGGTCTCAAAGGCATAGACGCTCTTCCATGCCTCGCTGTCCCACAGCTCGGCATGGTTATTACAGCCCACAACCGCAACATTCTTTGTAAGCCCCGCAAATTCACGGAGATTCTGCGGGATAAGCGCACGACCCTGGCTGTCCAACTCGCACTTGGCGGCATGGGCAAAGAGCGGGCGCATCTTGCGCTGCTTTATGTATGACATGGCGCTGACCTTATCGGAAAGCTCCTGCCAATTTTCCCTGCTATATACGCACAGACATCTGTCCATGGAAATTGTGATAAAAAACACCTCGCCCAGCTCATCCCTGAGCTTGGCAGGTATAAAAATACGTCCCTTACTGTCTAAAGAGTGCTGGTATTCCCCTGTCATCAATTTGCCTCCTCCATGCTGCTTTTTTACTCCACAATCCACCACTTTTACCCACTAACAACTTGATTATAGGGTGCTCAAAGGAAAAAAGCAAGAGAAATATTTTGAAGTTTTTTGTCTTTTTTTGTTGCTTTTCAGGCAAAAATCGGCAAAATTTGACCCAACAGCTATATATTCAGGCTGTTGGGTCAATTGAACACAATATATAGTTTTATGTAAACTCAATTCTCACGAGGAATTCTCATGACGGGTGTACCCTGACGCTTTGCCCCGCCGGGAGCGGCGGCCTTGGAATTCTGGGGAATGGGAGCGGCGGCAAAGGGGTTTGCAGCCTTTTTAGGCTCCTGCGCGGGAGCGGCAGGCTGCACGGGAGCGGTGGGAACGGCCTGCGGTGCGGCGGGAGCGGCAGCACCGGCGGACTTGAAAGCGTTGTGGGCGTTCTGGAGCTTGGAGAGAGCTTCGCTGACGCTCTTTTCCGTATTGCTCATTATCTCGTCCACATATTCGCTGGCTATACGGCGCAGCTCCTTGGACTTGGCCTCGGCAGAATTTATCATCTCTGCGCTCTTTGCGCGGGCAACGCGCACGACCTCCTGCTCCTCAACCATGGTGCGTGCCTTTTCCTCGGCGCTCTTACGCATGGCCTCGGCCTCACGCTTGGCGTTGCCGATGAATTCATCCCTTGCTGCCACAAGGCGCTTGGCCTCAGAAAGGGCGGAAGGCAGATTTGTTTTGATCTCGTTTATGATCTCTACCGCCTTTTCGCGCTCGATTATGCACTTGTCGTTTCCAAGGGGAACGCCCCAGGCTTCAGTGACCATACCATAGAGAATGTCAAGCAGTTCAATGATATCTACAGTGTTATCCATTTATTTTTCCCTCCAAAGTGATGCTTTTTTCTCGATATCCGTTTTTATTTCATCCGGAACAAATCCGGTCAGATCCGCACCGTAGCGTGCCATTTCACGCACTATGGACGAACTTAAAAAAGTATACTTTTCACTGGACGGCAAAAACAGCGTTTCCATCTGAGGATTTATCTTTTTATTGATAAGGTCCATCTGGAACTCATAGTCAAAGTCGGAAGCGGCACGCATCCCCTTGACCACAACTGCACTTTCAAAGCTCTTCACATACTCTGCCAGAAGCCCCTCCGGTGCCTCCACGCGCACATTGGGAAACCTTGCCACCGAGCGGCGCACCATCTCACAGCGCTCCTCCATTGTGAACATACCGGAGCTTTTGGAGGCATTGCGCATTACGCAGACCACCACCTCGTCAAACATACGGGAGACACGGCGGATAATATTCAGATGCCCCAGTGTAATGGGGTCAAAGCTGCCGGGGCAGATGGCTGTTTTCATCAGAGACTCTCCTTGGTGTATTTGCAAAGCTTCACTTTACCGTAGATATACTCGCGCACCTTTCTGTAGGGCGCCTGAAGCTCCGGAAGCTGCCTGTCCCTGGAAGCTTCGCATATTATTATACCACCATCCGATAATATGTCAACCGAATTGACAGTTTCAAGAACTTTTTCGTACAGTGGAGAATCGTAAGGCGGGTCGATGAAAATAAGGTCAAACTGTCCGCAGCCCCTTAGGAAGCTGAGGGCATCCATCTGCATTACCGCAGCCTCAAAGCCGCAGGTTTTCAGGTTTTCCTTTACAAGCTTCACGCTCTCCCGGCTCTGGTCTATAAAAACCGCGCTGTCAGCGCCCCGGCTGAGACATTCAATGCCCAGCTGCCCCGTCCCGGCAAAAAGGTCCAGCACACGGCGGCCTTCTATATCAAACTGAATGATATTGAAAATGGACTCCTTTACGTTGTCAGTGGTAGGGCGTATATCGTTGTTGGCGGGGGTGGCAAGTTTTCTGCCCCGGGCTTTGCCTGTGATAACTCTCATTTTTCTTCTCCGGTGTGAAAATAATCATATACTGCTTTGGCAGCCTTCGTGGGGATTACCAGCGACAGCTGCTCCATACTTGCATTTTTTATGGCCTTGATGGATTTGAAGCTTTTGAGAAGCTCCGCCCGGCGCTTTGGGCCTATGCCCTCGATCCTGTCCAGTGCGGAAACGTGGCTTTCGTTTCTCAAAGAGCGCTGATACTCGATAGCAAATCGGTGGGTCTCCTCCTGAATACTGCCGATAAGGGCAAACACCGCCTGATTGGAGGATATGCCTATCTCCTGTCCTGCGGCTGTCACAAGGGCGCGGGTACGGTGTCTGTCGTCCTTGACCATGCCAAATACCGGCACAGAGACGCCAAGGGCATTGAGGGCTTCAAGGGCCACAGCCGTGTGCCTGTCGCCGCCGTCAATAAGCAGAAGCTCAGGCGCGGGCATAAAGCTTTCGTCTCCGTCCACAAGGTGCTTGAAGCGGCGGTACACCGCCTGATACATACTGGCATAGTCGTCCTGCCCCTGCAGGTCCCTTATGCGGAATTTTTTGTAGGCGCGCTTTAAGGGCTTGCCGTCCACATGGACGGTCATGGCCGCAACAATACCCGTGTCACCAAGGTTTGAAACGTCAAAGGCCTCTATGCGTTTTGGTATTTCAGGCAGAGAGAGCGCCTTTTGCAGCCACTCAAGGGTCTTGAGACTGCGCTGGGCGGCCGTGGTACGGCGGAGTATCTCCTCTTTTGCGTTGGTGGCGGCGCTTTCAATAAGGCGCAGCCGCTCCCCTCTTTTGGGAACTTCAACATATATTCGCCTGCCCGCAAATTCGCTCAGAAGGGTTTCCAGCGCTTCTCTGTCCTCTATTTCAAAAGGCACAAGTATGCTCTTGGGCCAGCCGCCCCGGTGGGCGGAATAGTACTGGAGCAAAAGGTCGCAGAGCGCCTCGCTGTCCTCCTCAAGAGGTTCGTCCATTATCTCCACTTCCTTGTCCACAAGGTCGCCCCTGACGAAATGGAGCACCGTAAAGCAGCTTTTCGCCCCACGGCAGAAGCCTACCGCGTCAGTATCGGCAAAGGCGGTGGATATGACCCGCTGGCGGTTTTCAAGCCCTTCTATGGCTCTGAGTCTGTCACGGAGCTCGGCGGCCTGTTCAAAGCGAAGCTCCTCCGCCGCCTGCTCCATTTTCTCTGTAAGCTGAGCTTTCAGCTGCTCGCTTTTTCCTTCAAGAATGAGCATGGCCTGCTCCATGCGCCGTCTGTATTCATCCCTTTCGAGTCTGCCCTGACACCAGCCGGCGCAAACGCCCATGTGGTAATTCAGGCATGGACGGGACTTGCCTATATCCCGCGGAAATTTCCGGGCGCAATCAGGCAGGAGAAGGGTTTTGGAAAGGGTGCTTATTATTTCCCTTGTCTGAGCTCTGCCGCCGAAGGGGCCAAAGTATTTAGCCCCGTCCGATACCGTCCTGCTGACAAGCTTCATGGCAGGATATTCTTCCCTGACATCCACACGGATGAAGGGATAGCCCTTATCGTCCTTCAAAAGGATATTATAACGGGGCTTATGGCGTTTGATAAGGGAATTTTCCAGCACCAGGGCTTCAAACTCGCTGCCTGCCACGATCACATTGAAATCGTGCACCTTTTCCACCATGGCGGCAACCTTGGGGATATGCTCGCCGTGGAAATAGCTGCTGACGCGGTTTTTCAGTTTTTTTGCCTTGCCCACATATATGACCTGAGACTGCTCATCCAGCATGATGTACACACCGGGGAGCATAGGCAGGCGCTTAGCTTTATCCCTGAGAATTTCAAGCATAAATTATGCCTCGCTTTTTACACTTTCCGCATCTTCATCCTTTTGACCGAAAATACACCACACGGTGATGGAAACTACGACAATGACCGCGCCCACAAGGGCAAAAATGCCGGGGCGCTCACCATCAAAGAGAAAGACCCAGACCGGGTTGAGCAAAGGCTCCAGAGCACCCAGCAGACAGCAGGCCAGAGGCGGGCAGTACTTGCTGGCATGGACATAGAGGATATAGGATATGCCCAGCTGGAACACGCCAAGGATAATTATGCTCAAGGTGGCAGTAAAAGTAAACTCCGGCTTTGTGGTGATGATAAAGGGCAGCCCCACAAGAAAGGTAAACATCTGACCGATAAAGATAGCCGAAAAGCGCGCATCCCCTTCAAGATTGCCCACTGCCATGAACATGCCCGCCATGAACATACCGGCGGCAATAGCCACAAAATTACCCAGAATATAACCGGGCTTGAGCTGGTCGAAGAAGAAAAGGGCAATGCCGATAAGGGTGGCAATGACCACGTACATATCGTTCTTCTTTATACGCTGCCGAAAAATTATCGCTGAGAAGATAACTATAAACACGGGGGAGGTAAACTGAAGCACGATGGCGTTTGCCGCGGTGGTCAGCTTGTTGGATACAGCAAAGCAGGTGTACACACAGCCGGTGAGAACGCCGCTCAAAAGAGTCTTTGTGTTTATAATAAAACG
Source organism: Oscillospiraceae bacterium (assembly GCA_017465025.1). GTDB lineage: Bacteria > Bacillota > Clostridia > Oscillospirales > Oscillospiraceae > Limivicinus. The sequence continues at coordinate 3,925 of JAFTXM010000105.1, read as the reverse complement.
GCGGCGGGTAATTACCATATACACGGCGAAGGTCAGCCCCGCGATAAGGCTTCTCATGCCGGCCATTGCAAAGCCGTTCCAGGGTATAAGCTTCATGAAAATGCCCGCAATGCTCCACAGCGCGGCGCACAGCAGCATTTCTACTATTGCAAGATTTTCCTTTTTCATGTTTGCTCCTATACGCAAACAGGGGCGTGCTTAATACACGCCCCATGTCTTTTCGATTGAATAAGCCTTATTCGGAGAAATCAGAGTCAATAAGCTCAGACAGAGTGGCTACAGCGGCCTCCTCATCAGCGCCATCGGCAATGAGAGTGATAGCAGTGCCCTTGACAATACCAAGGGAGAGGACACCAAGAAGACTCTTGGCGTTGACACGGCGTTCTTCCTTCTCGACCCAAATGCTGCTCTTGAACTCATTGGCTTTCTGAATAAAGAAAGTCGCAGGTCTGGCATGGAGACCTACCTGATTGTTAATGACTACTTCTTTTGTTATCATACTTGCCGCTCCTTATCTCTAATATAGGTTAAGTTTATGCGTCTTCTACGGATAAGATAGCAAATTTTTAGTCAAACGTCAACCGATTTCAGCTCTTTCGTTATTTTACACATTAATACACTGAGCTTAACATGGTTTTTATTTCAGTTCGACCACAGTAACGCCGCTCTCGCCTTCGCCGTATCTGCCCAGTCGGAAGGATTTAACAAATTTGTTCTTTTTGAGCATCTGCTGAATGGCAGCCCTCAGCGCACCCGTACCCTTGCCGTGGATGATGGTGACGGTTTTGAGCTTTGCCATAAGAGCGTTGTCCAGATAGCGTTCAGCCGCCAGCACACCCTCAAGGGCTTCCATACCCCGAAGGTCTATTTCCGGCGAAATGCTCATGGAGCGGATGGAACCGCCGCCGCTTACGGATACGGTTTTTTTGCTCTTTTTCTCCATGCCCTCTATGAGGAGCACCTCGTCCTCCTTGGCAGTGACGTTCATAATTCCGGCTCTCAGGGTGAGCACCCGGTCGGCTGAAACGGAGATGACCTCCGCAGTCATGCCCATGGACTTTATCTTCACCGTGTCGCCCGCTCTGATCTCTCTTGCGGATTTTTGCTCCTGCGGTACTTCTATACTGGGACGAAGGGCAGCCTCCTTCTCGTTGAGGCTGTGGCGAAGCCTGGTGCGGGCTTCATTGATGGCCTGAGCGTTCTCCTCGTCATTGGCGCGCTTTTTCATCTCGTCCAGCTGGGCAAAGACTTCTTCCGCGGCCTCCCTCGCCTCGGCAATTATCCGTTCCGCCTCCCGGCGGGATTTCTCATCGGCCTTTTCAAGGCGCACTTCCAGCTCAGCCTTGAGGAAGGAGGATTTTTTGGCGTTTTCCTGCGCCTGCCGGAGAAGCCGCGCCGTCTCATCCCTGTCCTTTTCCATGAGAAGCCTTGTCTGCTCCAGCTTCTCGATAGTTGCTTCAAAGCTGGCGGAGTCGGAATTGATGCGCTTTTTGGCGTCCTCTATGATATCGTCACCCAGTCCCAGACGGCTTGAGATGGCGAAAGCATTGGATTTTCCGGGAATACCCACCAGCAGATGATATGTGGGGCGAAGGGTCTCCACATCAAATTCGCATGAAGCGTTCTGTACGCCCGCTTCGTTTGTTGCATAGACCTTAAGCTCAGCATAGTGGGTGGTGGCGGCAATGACCGCGCCTTTCTGACGGGCGTACTCGATGATGGATATGGCAAGGGCGGCGCCCTCGGTGGGGTCTGTGCCTGCGCCCAGCTCGTCAAAGAGCAGGAGGGAATTATCGTCGCACTCAGAGAGCATATTGACGATATTGGTCATGTGGGCAGAGAAGGTGGAGAGATTTTGCTCTATGCTCTGTTCATCGCCTATGTCCGCAAGTATGTGGCTGAACACGGGCATATTGCTGCCGTCCGCCGTGGGTATGTGCAGGCCGCACTGGTGCATGGCTGCAAGAAGGCCGATGGTTTTTAAGGACACCGTCTTGCCGCCGGTATTGGGGCCGGTGATGACAAGGGTATCAAAATTCTCGCCCAGCTCAAGGCTTATGGGCACGGCCTTGCTCTGATCCAGCAGCGGATGGCGGGCGCGGCGCAGAACTATGCCCCTCCCATCCTCCATGGCTGCACTCTGGCAGTCCAGCTTGTATGAGAGCTTGGCCTTGGCAAAGATAAGGTCAAGACGGGTGAGAATATCAAAATCAGACTCTATATCGCCCCTGTGCTCGGCACATTCGGCGCTTAATTGGGCAAGGATCCGCTCTATCTCAAGCTTTTCCTTGGCCACAAGCTCCCGAAGCTCGTTGTTGGCCTTGACTGCCGCCATAGGCTCCACAAACACGGTCATGCCGGAGGCGGAGATATCGTGGACAAGGCCCTGAATGGCACCCTTATGCTCGGCCTTTACCGGCACCACATAGCGGTCTGAGCGCATGGTTATTATAGGCTCCTGCAAGACCTTGGCATAGGAGGGTGATGAGATAATTTTCTGCAAAGAGTCTCTGGCTCTGGCCGCGGCGGCCCGCATCTGACGGCGGATGGATGTAAGGTCGGAGGAGGCGCTGTCGGCTATCTCATCCTCGCCTACGATGGAGGTGCTTATCTTTTCTTCCAGAAATTTGTTGGCGCGAAGTCCGTAAAAGAGATGGTCAATGCAGGTTTTGCCCACGCCGTCATCGGCGATATAGCCCCGCACCAGGCGGGCACAGCGCAAAACCGCAGCAATGTCCATAAGCTCCCTTGTGTTCAGTGAGCCGCCCAGCTCAGCCCTTGAGAGAGAGGGGCGCACATCCTTCACACCATAGAATGAAGGGCTTTGGCGCACTGTCATCATGCTTTTGGCAGCAGAGGTTTCCTCCTGACGGCGCTGCACCTCTTTAGGCTCAGCCGAGGGCAGAAGTGCCCGCGCCCGCTCCTTGGCCTCGGCGGAAACAGCCTCGGCACAGAGCATTTCCAGCACAGCAGGCAGTTCAAGGGTCAAAAGTGATTTATCCGAAAAACTCATATTTACTCCGTTTATCAAAACTTAAAGCTCTTCCAGTAATCCAGTGTGGAAAAGCGGCGTTCGGTCTGTTTGAGAAGGTATTGCTCCGCGGCGAAGGAAAGGCGCTTTAATGCCTTCTCGTCCAGGGAGAAGGAAAAAAGCTGCTTTGCCGGGGCTGTGAGAATATAGCGGAGGGCAGAGAGAGAAGCAGGGCACAGCTCCGCCATTGCGTTTTGGGAATAAGGGGCGCAGCTTTTGCACAGGATAACGCCGTCGTCAAGGCTCAGAAGGGGCTGATCCGGCTCCTCACAGCCGCAGACAGCACAGGAAGAAAACTCCGGCATATATCCCGCAAGCGCCATAAGCCGAAGCTCAAAGGCTGCCTTTATATGCTCCGCTTTATACATCCCGCGGCTCAGTGCGTAGAGAGAGTTGAGGGCAAGCTGCATAAGAGCTGCATCAGGCTGGTCTTCAACGCTGACGGCCTCAACGCACTCAGCAATGTAGCAGCCCAGCGCAAAATCCTCAATATTATCCCTAAGACCGGAAAAGGATTCCGAAATTGCAGCCTCATTTACGGTAAATTTACCCCGGTTTTCAAACAGGGTCATTTCCGAATAGGTGAGCTGCTGGGTGGCGGCGGCAGTCTTACTGCCCTTTCGCAAAGCTCCTCTGGCCTTTGCCGTGAGCTTTCCATGCTCGGCTGTAAACAGCGTGAGTATCCTGTCCGCCTCTTTGTAGCGCACCTCGCGCAGTACAAGGGCTTTTGTGGTTTTAAACATATATGTACCTTAGTCCAACGGGAGTCGAACCCGTATCGGTTTTTGTCGGGCGGATTTTTGCCCATACTTCGTTATTGCCCTTGCAAATACGCCAAGTATTCCCTGCGGCCAATGCCTCGTCTGGCCGAAAATCCGCACCGGAAAAACTGCT
>JAFTXM010000104.1 GCA_017465025.1 Oscillospiraceae bacterium | reverse complement strand
TGGACAGCGGCATAACAGTTCAGGGCAGGCCCCTTGCCTATGGGGATATCTGCCTTCTCATGCGCTCTGCCAACAGCGTGGGCGGCATCTACCGCCGCGCCCTTTCGGAGATGGGCATCCCCGTCTCGGCGGGGCAGAGCGGGGATTTTTTCACCAGTATTGAGATTTCTCTCATGCTCAGTATGCTGGCTGTGATAGATAATCCCCATCAGGACATTGCCCTTATTGCAGTCTTGCGCTCGGTGGCCTTCGGCTTTGAGCCGGATGAGCTGAGCGAGATCCGCAGCAAAAACCGAAACGCCGACTTTTACACCGCGCTCTGCGCCGCTGCGGAAAGTGACGGAAAATGCGCCGCCTTTGTCAATAAACTCAATGAGCTTCGCAGTATCGCGCCGGACATGAGCGCAGCGGAGCTTGTGTGGCGGCTTATAAACGAGCTTGATATGCTGGCGCTGTGCTCTGCCATGACCGACGGCGGCACAAGGCGTGAAAACCTCATGGAGCTTCTGGAGCTGGCGCAGCGCTTTGAAGGCAGCGGGCATAAGGGGCTGCACCGCTTTGTGCTGTGGCTTCGTCAGCTGGCTGATAAGGATCAGAGTGCAGGCAGGAGCGGCAGCAGCGGCACAGGCGTACAGATAATGACCGTGCACAAGTCCAAGGGGCTTGAGTTTCCCGTGGTGTTTCTCTGTGACACGGCAAGACGCTTTAACCGGCAGGACAGCATGGAAGCCGTGCTGGTGCACCCCCAGCTGGGTCTGGGTGCCAAGGTGACGGACAGGAAAAAGCACATCGAGTACCCCAGTTTGGCCCGAAATGCCATAAGACTGCGGCAGGAGCGGGAAATGCTCTCTGAGGAAATGCGGCTTTTGTATGTAGCTCTCACCCGCCCAAGAGAGCGGCTTTATATCACTGCCGCCGTAAAAAGCCCCTATGAGCTTATAAAGACAAGCGAGGCCGCCGTCAGCGTGCCTATGCCGCCGCAGGTTCTCTCATCGGCCTCCGCTCCCGTAAACTGGCTTATTTACGCCGCCCTTGCAGACCGGGAACAGCACATAAAAATAAGCGTCCATCAAAACGCAGAGCTTCTCAATCCCACGCCCCCTGATGAGCTTTTCAACGATGACGGAGCAGAGCTCAGGGCCGATTTCTTCAAAGAGCGGCTGAGCTTTGTGTACCCCCACACTGCCGCCCAGTCCCTGCCCTCCAAGCTGACCGCCACGGAGATAAAGGGCAGGCGGGAAAAGGACGAGGACAGTCTGAACGCTGCCCCCGCCGTAAAACAGCATTTCAGAAGGGCGCAGCTCATCGCCGGAGACAAGGCCGCAAAGTCCACCGAGCGGGGCATCGCCACCCACCTTGCCTTACAGTACATGGACTTTGAAAAGACCGGCAGCCCTGAGAGTATCCATGGGGAGATTGAAAGGCTCTCCCGGCTTCGCTTCATAACGGCAAGGGAGGCCTCTCTTGTGGATGAGGAGGCCATTCTGGAGCTTTTCGCCTCGCCCTTGGGTCGGCGTATGCAAAGCGCGGATAAGGTACACCGGGAGTTTAAGTTTTCTGTTTTGGTGGATGCATCTGGCTTTTACCCGGATGCCGGGGAAGAACAGCTTCTTTTGCAGGGCGTTGTGGACTGCTGTCTGGAGGAGAAGGGCAAGCTTGTAATAATAGACTATAAGACCGACAATGTTCGTACCGAGGCGGAGATTAAGGCCAGAGCGGATATCTATGCCCGTCAGGTGAGCATATACGCCATGGCTTTGAGAAAGATATTCAACATGGAAGTGGCGGAATGTCTGCTGTACTTTCTCAGTGCAGGAAAAATGCTGCAAATTGCGGAAAAGGACTTGCATTACTGAAAATACTGTGATACAATCTGCCTTGCGTCTTGTAACTATGCTTTTTTGCACAATCAAGACAGCATTAGATGAGGAGCTTTTTGCTATGAAGGAAGGAATCCATCCCAATTACCAGCAGACCACCATCAAGTGCGCTTGCGGCGCCATCATCGAGACCGGCTCCACCAAGCAGAACATCTCCGTGGAAATCTGCTCCCAGTGCCACCCCTTCTACACCGGCAAGCAGAAGCTGGTCGACACCAGCGGCCGTGTTGACAAGTTCAACAAGAAGTACGGCATCAAGTAATCGCATATATAAGCTGATTATCAGTAAAAGGCAGGACGAAATGTCCTGCCTTTTACTGGTTTTTGCATATTTACATATATTTTTCTATGAATTTATCAAGCTTTTCCATATATTCAACCCGGTTGTAGTAGGCCGCCTCCACATGGAGACCGCCGGGGATGAAAAGGGCGTCCTTCTCACCTTTGTACATATCATAAAGCTCCTCGCCCATATAAAAGGGCACCAGTGGGTCTGCCCCGCCGTGTACAAAAAGCATGGGCAGGCGGGAGCGCTTCAGATGGGGGCGCACATCGGTGGCATGTACGTCAAAGCCGCAGATAAGCCGGTTCAACAGATTTATCACCGGGAAAATCGGACCTGTAGAGCTGCCTATAAGCTCCACCGCGGTAGAAAAGCCGCTGTCCTCCACTATGAACTTCACGCACTCCCCCACCTGATCGCTCATTTTCATCACGGTGGCAGCGCCCATGGAGAAGCCGTGGAGCACCACGGAAAGCCCCGGGCCGAACTTATCTTTCAGCGCATCCAGCCATTCAAGGCAGTCGGAAGTCTCATAATAGTCAAAGCTTATGTAGTCGCCTTCGCTCTCGCCGCAGGCGATATGGTCACAGCCGAAAACGTCAAAGCCTCTGTCCAGATACATCTGGCAGATGACTCCGGCGGCCTCGGCATGGCTGGCCCTGTAACCGTGGACAACAAAGGCAAGTTTCCCGCTGGTCTTATCGCCGCAGGGGTAGTAATAGCCCACAAGCCGCTGTCCCCGGCGGTTTACAAGCTCCATCCGCTCTCTTTTCCGCCTTGCCATGGACTCGGTATACTCCCGCAGCTTCACATAGTATCCCGCCTTGTGTCCAAAGCTTTTGAAGGGTACGAGAAGGGGGCTTCCATTTGGGCCGAAGGCCTCCAGAAAACCCTGCCATATAAAGGTGGCAGCCGCGCCGCACAAAGCGGCGGCAGACAATATCACTGCGCTTTTTTTCATCGGGAAAGCCTCCTTCCATCAAAATCAGAGCTTACTTTTTATGCTTGAGGGCCATGAAAAGATTGGGCAAAGCCTTGCCCGCAAAGGCCACAAGGCGGAACATCAGCATATTCAGCCACACGATTTTCGTGTGCATCACGGCGCACATCACTTTTACGCTTATGCCGCCAAAGCTCCGGCGGCTTCTATTTTGCACCTGCTCATTTTCCAGTATCTCACGCACATAGGTGCGCTTGCCCTTTCCGTCCAGCGGGCAGGAAGGGGAAAATATATTGGTGATGCAGGAAAAGATACTCTTTACGAACATATAGCGGCAAGGTGAATCGTCCAGGGTACCAAAGCGCGTACACAGCTCCGCCATGCGCCTGTCCGCAAGGCAGCAGACCTGAAGCTTTTTGTCGTAGTAGCGGGTAATAAGGCTCTCCCCCGGGTGCATCACGTATAGATACCGGCACTCCGGCAGCACAGCCACCTTCGCCGCCCTTTCAAGGCAGTCGAAGATAAAAAGCCTGTCCTCGCCCCAGCGGTAATCCGGGAAACGGAGCTTATTCTCCCGGATGAGCCTTGCGCTGAATATCTTTGCCCAGACCTGATTGAGCATATTGGCCATGTAAAGTCTGGGCAGGGCGGCCCCCAAAGTCTCCGCTGTATAATCCTGCACCGGTTCAAAATAGTCCCGGCGGCTGCCGTCGGCAGAGTGGATGGTAAAGCCGAACATCACAAGCTCAAAGCCTGCCTGCGCCTTTTCCATGGCATAGCTGAGAGCCTCTGGCAAAAGCTCGTCATCGGCATCTATAAAGGTCACATACTCCGTGTCCCCGCTTAAGTTTTCAAGGGCATGGTTTCTGGCCATGGCAGGGCCGGAGTTTTCAATACTCAGAAGGCGCACACGGCTGTCCTTTGCGGCGATATTGGAGACTATTTTTGCCGTTTCGTCCACAGAGCCGTCGTCCACTACCAGAAGCTCCAGTTCCGTCCATGACTGGCTGAGCACGCTTTCAATGGAGCGGGCAATATATTTTTCGGCATTATATGCCGGCATTAT
>JAFTXM010000103.1 GCA_017465025.1 Oscillospiraceae bacterium | reverse complement strand
TTGAGAATGATGGTGGCAAGAGCTTCGCCCTCAACGTCCTCAGCAATGATAAGGAGCTTGCGGCCGGCCTTGACTATCTGCTCCAGCAGGGGGAGAATCTCCTGAATGTTGGAGATCTTCTTGTCGGTGATGAGGATGAGAGCGTCGTCAATGACAGCTTCCATCTTGTCCATATCGGTAGCCATGTAGGGGGAGAGGTAGCCGCGGTCAAACTGCATGCCTTCAACAACATCGCTGTAGGTCTCTGCGGTCTTGCTCTCTTCGATGGTGATAACGCCGTTCTGGCTGACCTTTTCCATGGCCTCGGAGATCAGAGCGCCGATTATCTCGTCGCCGGAGGAAATGGTGCCGACGCGGGCGATGTCCTTTGCGCCGGAAACGGGCTGGGAGACGGCCTTGACTGCCTCAACAGCGGCCTTGGTGGCCTTCTGGATGCCGCGGCGCATGACCATGGGGTTTGCACCTGCTGCCAGGTTCTTCAGACCTTCGCCGATCATGGCCTGAGCCAGAACGGTAGCGGTGGTGGTGCCGTCACCGGCAACATCGTTGGTCTTGGTGGAGACTTCCTTGATGAGCTGTGCGCCCATGTTCTCGAAAGCGTCCTCAAGCTCTATCTCCTTGGCGATGGTAACGCCGTCGTTGGTGATCAGGGGAGAGCCGAACTTCTTGTCCAGCACTACGTTGCGGCCCTTGGGGCCCAGGGTTATTTTAACGGTATCGGCCAGCTGGTTTACGCCGCGCTCGATGGATTTTCTTGCCTCTTCACCGTAAATTATCTGCTTTGCCATTTGAAATTGCCTCCTTATTCGATGATTGCCAGAATATCGGACTGGCGCACGATGGTGTATTCAACTTCGTCCAGCTTGACCTTGGTGCCGCTGTACTTGCCGACCAGAACGTTCTGTCCGGCTTCGACTATCATCTCTACCTCGTTGCCGTCAACTAGACCGCCGGGGCCGACCTTGACGACTTCGTAAACCTCGGGCTTCTCCTGTGCGGAAGCGGTGAGGAAGATGCCGGAAGAGGTGCGCTCCTCAGCAGCGTTCTGCTTGAGCACTACTCTGTCAGCTAAAGGCTTGAGTGTCATAAATATATACCTCCAAATAATTATATTACAAAATTCAACATCGTTAGCACTCTTCGCTTTGGAGTGCTAACGATGTTAATATACCACATATTTATTATTTTTCAAGACCCTGTATCAAAAAAACAGGAAAAATTTTTTAAACTTTTTGTGACCGGGCCGGAGAAATCACACCGCATCGAAAAAATGCATCCCCTGAGGCACGATAAGCCGCCCGGCACCTGGCCTGAGGGATATATTCACATCCTTTGAGAAAATGGCCTCGCCGTCAATATTGACAACATTTTCCTCCTCAAAGCTGACGCTCAGCTCCCGCTCCTTAAGGTGTGTGACATATTTTGGCAGCTCATCGGCCCGCCCGGCGGCGTATTTGCCGATAAGGAAGGGCAGCATGGCAAGGCTTACATCCTTTACAACGTAGATGTCCAGCAGACCGTCATCGGGGCGCGCGTCACAGCTGGGGTTGAAGCCGCCGCCGTAGAAGCGCCCGTTGCAGGCGCAGACCAGCGCATGCTTGCCGGCCCTTGCGAATTCGCCGACCTTGACGCGCATGGTGGTGTTTATACCCTTGAGCACATTCACCGCTGCGCTCACCACATAGGCAGCCGCACCGCCGATTATGGGGAGCTTGCTGTATTTATGTACGTCCGCGCCGATGCGGGCATCGATGCCCACGGAGCATATGTTGGCGCACCAGCGTCCGTTGCAGTTTATAAGGTCAATGGGCTTTATGCTTCCCGCCAGTATCGCATCCAGATTCCGGTACAGCTCGGCCTCTTGTCCGAACATCCGGCAAAAGTCATTGCCGGTGCCGGTGGGGAAGGGGCAGACTGCCACGTTTTCCCTCTCCGCCGCGCCGCAGACGCACTCATTGAAGGTGCCGTCGCCTCCGCAGGCATATACTCTCAGCTGGCTGTATCTTTCCGCTGCCTGCTCAATAACGCCGCAGGCATCCATTGGCGCCTTTGTCACGTATATTTCAAAGCTGTCGTCCCTTGTCTGAAACGCTTTTTCAGCCTTGGCTCTGACCTCGTCAGTGGCGTCCCTGTCACCGGCGATAGGATTTACTATAAAAAGGTGCTTAACTTTTTCCAGCATATCCGTATACCCCGTTTGTTTTTATCTCTATTTGAAGTACATGAAAAGGTCGCACTTTATCATGCCGTTATAAAGCTTTCTCTTTTTATCCGCCTGTCTGCCGAAGCAGCGCTCAAACTCCGTGTGGGAGGACAAAAGATAAAGCTGCCAGTTTTCGCTTTGGGCGTAAGCGCGTCCGAAAGCCCTGTAAAGCTCCTCGGCCTGCTGCTTTTCCATGATGCGCTCGCCGTAGGGGGGATTGGTAACGATAACGCCCCTACCGGTCTTCCTGTCGAAGACTGTGGCATCGGCAAGCTCAAAGCGCACAATGTCCGCCACACCGGCTCTCCGGGCGTTCTCTTTTGCAATGGCAATGGCGGCAGGGTCAATGTCACTACCTATTATATTATAGCTTCCGTTGAATTCCCTCGATATGGCGGCTTCTTTTTCCTCGCTCCAGAGCTTTTTGTCCACCCAGCGCCAGTCCATGGCAGTGAAGTTACGGCTCAGGCCGGGGGCGCGGTTTTTGGCGATGAGAGCGGCCTCGATGGGAATGGTGCCGCTGCCGCAGAAGGGGTCGCAGAAATCGTCCCGGCCTCTGTAGCGGCTTAGCTTTATCATGGAAGCGGCCATAGTCTCCTTCAGGGGCGCAGCATTGTGAGCCGGGCGGTAGCCCCGCTTGTGCAGCCCTGCGCCGGAGGTATCAATGCAGAGGGAAACCCTGTCCTTCATGATGGAAAACTGCACCTGATAAAGCTCGGCGCTCTCGGCAAACCACTGGATGCCGTAGACCTTCTTGAGCCTTTCCACGATGGCTTTCTTTATGATCTTCTGGCAGTCGGACACGGAGAAAAGCTGGGAATTGAGACTGTAGCCCTTTACGGGGAAAGCACCGTCGGAGGGAATGATGCTCTCCCAGGGCAGAGCCTTTGTGCCCTGAAAAAGCTCCTCAAAGCTTCTGGCCTCAAAGCTGCCAAGCTCTATGAGTATCCTCTCGCCGCAGCGCAGATTTATATTGGCCCGGGCAAGCTCCCTTGCCCCGCCGCTGAAATACACCCTGCCGTTTTCCGAGCGCACATCGGGAAGCCCCAGTCTTTTAAGCTCGTCCGCGATAGGACTTTCAAGCCCCAGAAGACAGGGAACACATAAATTGAATTCCATATTTTTCCTCTTGCAATTGGACTAAAATTTTACTGTCGCAGCATATAATACAACAAAAATTTGAAGCTGTAAACGTGGTAATGTTAAGAACGTGTTAATTATATTGTGCAAATGGGCCAAATGTACAAGAGTCTTAATGGGAAAAATACCCGTTTGGGTTTACATAAGTGCAATATAAACAAAAATTGAGCCTTTATTCGAAATGAAATTCATAATTTATTAAAATTGCCTATTGAAATTTGTGGTGTTTAGCGTTATATTATGCTCAAGTCATAATTTGTTCATTTTTGTAGGAGGTTTTTTCAGTATGGATCGTGCCCTTTTTCTGGAAGTCTTGAAGGATTCATACAGCGCCTACTACAACATTATTGAAGACGAAATGCTGCCGGGGCTTCCCATGGCCTTCCGCGCGGATTATTTTTCCAGGGCTGAGCAGTACTGGCTCTCCAAGAAGATAAAGGTCTGGGGAAATGAGACAAACGAGTTTTGCTATGTGTTCTCTGCAGAAAGCTTTGATAATGAAACGGTGGACAAGTGCGTCAAGGCCGCTCTTGATGAGTCTTTGCCCCGTGTCAAGCCCCATAAGGAGCACCAGTACTCAAACGTCAAGGTGCTTTTCGTGGCGGACAGCTTTGACAAGGCTGTTAGAAAGCACATTCAGGCAAAGAAGTTTGAAAAGAGCTACAAGTTCTCCCTCCACGGCTTCACCATGCTGAAAACCTGCGCGGTGGATCTGACGGCGGAGGATGCCTACCCCAACAAGGCCGGTTACGAGCTGGCCAAATACTTCCAGAAGCTCTTCGCGGCGAGAAAAGAGGACTGATCTCAAAGCGAAAGCAAATATTTTATCATTTTTTTACTTAAGGAGTGAAAAGTGTGAGCGCAATTATTATCCTCGTCATCGCAGTCGCTCTGCTTGCTCTGGGCTACATCTTCTACGGCTCTTGGCTCGCAAAGCAGTGGGGCGTCGACCCCAACAAGGAAACCCCTGCCCACACCAGCTACGACGGTAAGGACTTCGTTCCTGCTAACCCCGCCGTTCTGATGGGCCACCACTTCTCTTCCATCGCTGGCGCAGGCCCCATCAACGGACCTATCCAGGCCGCAGTTTTCGGCTGGGTTCCCGTTTTCCTGTGGGTCGTCATCGGTGGTATCTTCTTCGGCGCAATGCATGACTTTGGTGCTCTGTTCGCCTCCATCCGTCACAACGGCGGTTCCGTCGGCGAAGTCATCAAGGCCAACATCGGCGTGAGAGCACAGCGCCTCTTCACCATCTTCGCACTGCTGGTTCTCATCCTCGTCATTGCTTCCTTCACCGCAGTTGTTGCCGGTACCTTCGCATCCGTTGCTCCCGCTGGCGAAGAGGCTCTGCCTCTCCTCACCTTCGGCCGTGCCAACTGCTCCGGTACTGCTTCCACCGCAACCACCTCCCTTCTGTTCATCGTTATCGCTATCATCTTCGGTTTCTTCGTGTACCGCAAGAATGCTCCCATCGGCCCTGCAACCATCGTTGGTATCATCGGCATCGTCCTGATCACCATCACCGGTCTGAACGTCGGCTTCAACGCTGGCCGTACCTTCTGGGTCCTCTTCATCGCAGTTTACATCACTCTGGCATCTCTGCTGCCCGTGTGGATCCTTCTCCAGCCCCGTGACTACCTGTCCTCCTTCCTGCTCTACGGTATGATGATCATCGCATTCGTCGGTGTCATCGGCTCCGGTGCAACTGTTGATCTCCCCGCCTTCACCGGCTGGAAGGGCATCAACGGCAACTCCAACCTGTTCCCCGTTCTGTTCATCACTGTCGCTTGCGGCGCTGTCTCCGGCTTCCATGCTCTCATCGGTTCCGGTACCACTGCAAAGCAGCTCAACTCTGAGAAGGATGCAAAGGTCATCGGCTACGGCGCAATGATCATTGAGTCCGCTCTGGCAATCGTTGCTCTGATCGCTGTTGGCGTTCTCTTCAAGGAGACCAACATCGGCGGCGGCGACAAGTTCCTCCTCTCCGCACCTCCCACCATCTTCGCCGGTGGTGTTGCTACCATGGTTGCTAACATGTTCGGCGGCGTTGCAGACTTCTCCAACCCCGTATACGACACTGTTTACACCCTCCTCACCCTTGCAGTTTCCGTCTTCGCTCTGACCTCTCTCGACTCCGGTACTCGTCTTGCACGTTACCTGTTCGCTGAGCTGTTCACTCCCGAAGGCAAGACCCGTGACGAGCTCACCGGCGCTGCCAAGTTCTTCGCAACTCCTATCGTTGGCACCCTCATCATGGTCACCATCGGCTGCGGCATGGGCTTCATGGGCCTGAGCCAGATCTGGGGCGTGTTCGGCGCTGCCAACCAGCTCCTCGCTGGCGTTGCAATGCTGGCTGTTGCTGCATGGCTTGCTAACATCGGCAAGAGCAACAAGATGTTCATCTTCCCCATGATCTTCATGCTTGCTGCAACCATCACCTCTCTCGTCATCACCATCATCGGCAAGGTCGGCATGGTCACCGCAGGCACCGCTCTCTGGGGCGACTGGTTCCAGATGATTTGGTCCATCGCACTGGTCATCCTGGCTGGTGTTCTCGTTGTCGAGGGCGCACCTGTCATCTTCAAGAAGAAGGCATAATTGTCTGATTACTTGATCTGACTAAAGCTACTTATTAAAATAGCCTCCCACCCGGGAGGCTATTTTTCTTTTAATAATTATATCGTTTTACGTAGGGACCGGCCTCCGGACGGTCCGCTATACCGACATATCATCGTCGCAGTATAAACTATCTTCCGCCCATTTTGTGGGATTGTCATCAATGTATTTCCATATGCGTTGAAAATCGTGCTCGTCTCTCACAACGTGGTCATATGAGCGCGCCTGCCACAGGGCATATCCGGCATCCTTGTTTGTAAAACGCTTGAATGTTCCAATAAACCTTGAAATTACAGAGTCCGTAGGGACCGGCCTCCCGGACGGTCCGTTTTCTGCGGCGCTGACATATAGCAGTAAATGAATATGATTTGGCATGATTACATATTTTTCAAGCCGTATATGTTCATAAAAGCAACCCATGGCTTCCAACTGCCTGAGACTGATAATACCTGCCTTTGTATATTCCATTATCGGACCGTCGAGGACGCCGGTCCCTACAATGCGGCATAAAATGGGCTTTTTTTCTTTCGTGCAAACAGTAATGAAATAATATCCGGGGCTATTATAATCATGGGAGGAAAGCCGGATGTTTTTCCTTTCAGGCTGCATAAATTCGCCTCGTTTCATCTTGGCATACAATAATAAACCATATTATACATGTATCAGTCAAAATTTTAAATTCCTTTTATTTTTACTGCCTCTGTGCTATAATCCACAATAACATACTATTATAGTTACACAGAGGTACACATATGGAAATTAAAACCGCTCTTTGCACAGGCCGACCGGAAGATAAGCGCATTGACAAGGAAGAGCGCTGCTACGCCCTTCTGGACAGCCTTTCCCTTGACTATTGGCGTGTTGACCATGACTATGCCGACACTATTGAGGCCTGCCATGAGATTGAAAAGGTGCTCGGCTGCAATATCTGCAAAAACCTGCTGCTGACAAACCGCCAGCAGACGGAGGTCTATCTTCTTCTCATGCCCGGCGATAAGCCCTTCAAAACCAAGATACTCTCCAAGCAGATAGGCACAGCCCGCCTCTCCTTTGCCACTTCTGAGCAGATGGAAAAGTATCTGGACATCACCCCCGGCTCTGTCAGCGTGCTTGGCCTTATGAACGATAAGAGCGGCGCGGTGCACCTCAATATCGACAAAGACCTTCTGAAGGATGAATACTTCGGCTGCCACCCCTGTATAAACTCCTCCACCTTGAAGATAAAGACCTCCGATGTAATTGAAAAGCTCATCCCGGCCATGTCTCACCCCATTACCTATGTGGAGCTGCCCTGGGAAATTGAAGAATAAAAAATGAGGACAGAAACCATCTGTCCTCATAAATCTTAAAACTCCAAATTCTCCACGCCGAAATATTTTTCCGCAAAGTCTACCTTATCTACCTTAAATTCTTTCCCTCTCAGGTAATTCAGTATCCCCGCATCGGTGGGAAACTCGAAGCGCAGCTTGTAGGAGTAAAGAGCCTGCCCTTTTTCACCAAAGTCCTTGTTGAAGCGCTCGCTGCCGTACTTGCCGTCACCCAACAGCGGCCAGCCTGCATGGGCCATCTGCACCCTTATCTGGTGGGTGCGGCCTGTCAGCAGTCTGCACTCCACAAGGGAGAGCTTTCCCTGTGATTTCAGCACCCGATACTCAGTCACGGCGGTCTTTGCCCCCGGCTCGGCTTTGGCCTTCACATATACCTGATTTTTTTCAGCGTCCTTGAAAAGAAAGTTTTCAAGTCTCCCCTGGGCAGGCTTGGGTCTGCCATTTACGGCGCAGAGATATATTTTCTCGATCTCCCGGTCTTTTATCTTGTCATTGAGAATACGGAGACTTTCTGCGTTCTTGGCGGCGATGACTATGCCGCCGGTGTTGCGGTCAATGCGGTTGCAGAGAGCCGGAGCGAAGGAATTTTCCTCCTTGGGTCTCCACTCTCCCTTCTGGGCAAGATATGCCTGAATATTGGCGATAAGGGTGTTGTAATCCCAGACCCCGGCGCTGTGGCAGAGCACGCCGGGCTTTTTGTCCGCCAAAAGAATGTTTTCGTCCTCATAGACGATGTTTATTCTGGGTGTGCCCACCTTCAGCCAGGAATTTTCCTCCCGGGGCTTTTCAAAAAACTCATCATTGATGTATAATTGCAGTACATCCCCGGCATTGAGGCGGCTGTCCCGTTTTGCGCCCTTGCCGTTTAGCTTGATGCGCTTTATGCGTATATATTTTTGCAGCAGGGACTCAGGCAGCAGGGGGACGGCCTTGCCCACGAAGCGATCCAGCCTCTGTCCGGCATCGTTGCGGCCTACGGTAAATTCTTTCATGGCATATCGTTCCGAATTTTTCTCAAAATTTTGATTTTTTCTGATTATACAATAGAAAATTTCTGTTGACAAGCCTTGACAAACAAACTATAATACTAAGGCTGATATCAGCGGAGAGGTGCACTATGCGGCTTAACCTGAGAGAAATTATAGAGATTCCCGGGGCGTCACTGCCCTTTGAGTGCGAGCTTGAGACGGACGCTCTTTACTTCCCCTCAGTGGTCGGGTACAGTGCCGCCCCCCGCGCTGTCGGCAGGGTGTTCAACGAGGCGGGCGTGCTCCGTCTTGAGGGTACCCTCACAGCGGACATGATATGCGTCTGTGACCGCTGCGGTGCGGAGTTTGAAAGCGTGAAGGAAACTGCGCTGGACGCTGTCATCGTGGAGGAGGACACCGGTGTCAATCCGGAGCTTTTCATCCTCGAAGGTGACGAGATCGATCTGGGCGAGATGTTGTCCACGCTCTTCATTCTCGACATGGAGACCAAGTTCCTCTGCAGTGAGGACTGCAAGGGTCTTTGTGACCGCTGCGGAAAAAATCTCAATCTCGGCCCCTGCGGATGCAGGAAACAACTTGATCCAAGATTTGCTGTGCTTGAGCAGCTTTTGGATAAAGACCCAAATGGCGAATAAATAATCAGCTGCTCATAAACAGCGGTAAATCAGGAGGTGTCAACATGGCAGTCCCTAAGGGAAAAGTATCAAGACAGAGACGTGACAAGAGACGTTCTTCTACTTGGAAGCTGGAAGCTCCCGGCATAGTCAAGTGCTCCAACTGCGGCGCATTCTGCATGCCCCATCGTGCTTGCAAGGCTTGCGGTCAGTACAAGGGCCGTCAGGTCATCAGTGTTGAGGAGAGCAAGTAAAAAAAGCTTTAGGAGGAGAGGCGAAAAACCTTTCCTCCTTTTGCGTATGCGCAGGAAAGTCCTGTGTATACGCAAAAGTATTGGATAATTATGAATGAAGGAGGCTGATACCGTGGAAAATATCATAAAATCCATAGATGCAGACAGCCCCCTTCGCGCCCATGCCCACGAGGGTGACAGGCTTCTCTCCATAAACGGAAAGAAAATTCTGGACGTGCTGGACTATAAGTTCTACGCCTACGATGAGCGCCTTGCGGTGTGCCTCCGGAAGCCGGACGGCAGCGAGTATCAGGTTACTGTTCTCAAGAACGAGGGCGGCGATCTGGGGCTGGACTTTGAAAGCTACCTGATGGATGCGCCCCGCTCCTGCGCCAATAACTGCGTTTTCTGCTTTATTGACCAGCTGCCAAAGGGTATGCGCAAAACCATGTACTTCAAGGACGATGATGCCCGCCTGAGCTTTCTTATGGGCAACTACATCACCCTTACCAATCTCTCACCCCGGGAAATTCAGCGCATAATAGATTTGCACATAAGCCCCGTCAATGTCTCTGTCCATACTACAGACCCTCAGCTACGCTGCATGATGCTCCAGAACAAGAGGGCAGGGAAGAGCATTGATATCATGCGCCGCTTTGCCGAAAACGGCATTGTCATGAACTGCCAGATAGTCTGCTGCCCCGGCCTTAATGACGGAGAGCAGCTCATGCGCTCAATGGAAGACCTTGCAGCGATGTATCCGGGTGTGAACAGCGTCTCCATAGTCCCTGTAGGTCTTACAAAGTTCCGTGAGGGGCTTTACCCCCTCACTCCCTTTACAAAGGAGCACGCCGCTGAGACCATTGACATGGTTGAAGCCTTTGCCGATGAATGTCTCAATAAGTACGGCAGCCGCATCTTCTTCTGCGGTGATGAGCTTTATCTGAAGGCAGAGCGTGAGCTTCCCGAGGATGAGTATTACGAAAGCTACACCCAGCTTGAAAACGGCGTGGGTATGCTGAGACTTATAGAGACGGAGTTTAAATCCGCCCTCATGCTCTCTGACGAGCCGGACGCTGTGCCCTTCTCCATTGCCACCGGCGTCTCCGCCGCCCCCTATTTCCGGAAGCTTCTTGATATGGCGCAGGCGAAATACGGAAACCTCAATGGCCGGGTCTACCCCATCGTCAATGACTTTTTCGGCCACAGCATCAATGTGGCGGGGCTTGTCACCGGCGGCGACCTTATCGCCCAGCTCAAGGGAAAAGAGCTTGGCGAAAGGCTCTTTATCTCCCAGAATATGCTGCGCCGTGAGGAGCAGGACTTTCTGGACGATGTGACTCTGGAACAGGCAAGCGAGGCTCTGGGTCTGCCCATCTACCCGCTGGAGGCGGACGGCTTTGAGCTGTGCGATGCCATCTGCGGCATCCTTCCCGAATTGAAAACTCCCCACCGCTGTGAAAGCGACAGCGAATACTATAAGTACAACCAAAATTGATTGTTAGGAGGAAGTCTGAATAATGTCCAGACCTCTTATTGCAATAGTGGGCCGCCCCAATGTGGGCAAGTCCATGCTCTTTAACCGCCTTGTGGGTCAGCGCCTCTCCATTGTGGAGGACACTCCCGGTGTCACCCGCGACAGGCTCTATGCCGAGTGTGAGTGGTGCGGCAGAAAGTTTGACATGGTGGATACCGGCGGTATCGAGCCTACCACCGACAGTGAAATATTGCTTTTCATGCGTGAGCAGGCGCAGATAGCCATCAACTCCGCCACCGTCATCGTGCTGGTCACCGACCTTCGCACCGGTGTCACCGCCGCGGACAAGGATGTTGCCAATATGCTCCTTCGCTCCAAGAAGCCCGTGGTGCTGGCTGTAAACAAGGCTGACTCCACCGGCGCAACCGATGTGGGCGTTTACGAGTTTTATTCTCTGGGTCTGGGCGACCCCATCCCCGTCTCCGCCGTCCACGGTCACGGTACAGGCGACCTTCTGGACCAGTGCCTTAAGTACTTCCCTGAGGAAGATGCAGAGGAAGAGGATGACGACAGCATCAAGGTCGCCGTCATCGGCAAGCCCAATGTGGGCAAATCCTCCCTCATAAACTGCATCCTCGGTCAGAAGCGCGTCATTGTCAGCGACATGGCGGGTACTACCCGGGACGCGGTGGACACTCCCCTTGAAAATGAGTATGGCCGCTACGTGTTCATTGATACAGCCGGTATCCGCCGCAAGTCCAAGGTGGACGAGCGGGTGGAGAAGTTTTCCGTAATGCGCGCCCAGCTCGCAATCGAGCGGGCAGACGTCTGCCTTATCATGATAGATGCCAGAGACGGCGTAACCGATCAGGACACCAAGATCGCGGGCCTTGCCCATGAAGCGGGAAAAGCCAGCATCATCGTTGTCAACAAGTGGGATCTGGTGGACAAGGAGACCGGCACCATGGAGAAGCTGCGCAAGGATGTACTGCGTGATCTGAGCTTCATGAGCTACGCCCCCGTCCTCTTTATCTCCGCCATGACCGGTCAGCGCACCGACAGGCTCTACGAGCTTATAAACTACGTCAACGACCAGAGCAGCATGCGCATAACCACCGGTATGCTCAACAATGTCCTCTCCGACGCTCAGGCCAGAGTTCAGCCCCCCACCGACAAGGGCCGCCGCCTGAAGATATACTACATGACCCAGACCGGCGTAAAGCCCCCCAACTTTGTGGTGTTCTGCAACTCGAAGGAGCTGTTCCACTTCTCCTATCAGCGTTATCTGGAAAATCAGATACGCGCCGTTTTCGGCCTTGAAGGCACGCCCATCCGCATGGTAATACGACAGAAAGGTGACAAGGAATGATAGTTTACTGGTTTTTGCTGCTGATAACATCCATTATCGCCTATGGTCTTGGCAGCATGAGCACTATGGTGCTGGCCTCAAACTATGTTTTTCGCACCCGGCTGAGCCGCTTGGGCAAGGGGAATATCTGGATATCCAATTTCCGCAGGATATACGGCGTATGGGGCTTTGTGCGGCTTTTGCTGGTGGAGCTGGTGAAGGACCTTCTGCCCATTCTTCTGGGCGGCCTGCTGCTGGGCTTAAAGGGCCATGCGCAGGTGGGCTATGTCTTTGCGGGCTTCTGCCTCACCCTCGGCAGACTCTTCCCCCTGTTTTATGACTTCAAGGGCAGCCATGCCACCTTCTGCCTTATCCTCACAGGTATGTTCGCCGCGCCCACTGTGGGCATTGCCACGGCTATAGTTGCGCTTATCGTCACCTTCCTCAGCCGTTATATCGCCCTTGGCACGCTGGCCGGTGCTTTCATAATGGTGGTCGTCAGCGTCCTCATGGTGGATGACAGCCTTATGCTGCGCCTTCTGATATTCACGGCAGCGCTGGCATTTATAAAGCATATCCCTGCCATTACCCGTATGCTCAACGGCCGGGAATTCAGACTCAGCTTTGAAGAGGATATAACCTACAAGCTGGATCAGAAGTTCTGACTATAATATACAAAAGAAAACCGCTGAGTTTGTGCGTGTTGTTAACTTCACTTTTTCCTGAAAATATGGTAATATATTTCCATATCCTTATACGGAGGTATGATATGAAAAAGTTTGTTTCTTTGCTGCTTTGTGCAGTGATGGTTTTCTCCCTGTCCGCAGTTGCATTTGCCGATGGCGGCGAAGTGTATAAGATGGAAATGGAACCCGATGTCAAGAGAATTTATGACGCAGAGGGTAACTATGCACTGCTGGCCGAGCGTGAGGACATTCTGGCAGAGTTCCACCGCCTGAGAAACAAGGTGGGTGTCAACTGGGATATTGTCGAGTACGAGGAGATGACCTTTGAAGTGGACGATGAGGGCAATGTCAAGGCTCTCAGCCAGTATATTATCGACAATAAGGGCGGCAAGATAGTCACTGAGGACCCCAATGTGGCCTTTGTTGACAGCGCCAACAAGATCCACGCCACCGGCGCCGGTGAGACCAGAGTTGTCCACTATGACGCAGAGGGCAACGAAGTGTCCGTGTCCAACATAAAGGTCAGCGGCACCAATTTCAGAAACTTCAAGCTCATCAACGAGTGCAGCAAGTGCCTTGAGGATCAGGGCAGCAACAACCACTACATGAGCTGCGGTCACTACAGCTGTGAAGTCGGCAGAGCAGGCCACGGCGACGCTGCTTGCGGCACCTTCGGTCACTATGCCTGTGACGGCGCTGACCACAGCATCTGCTCCAACTGCCAGAAGGGCTTCTGCAACGGCAAGGAGCATGGCTTCGGCGTCTGCCCCCACGTGCACACCCGCGCCCACTTCGCATGGGACAGCAAGCCCACCTGCCAGAAGATGGGTGTTGAGCGTATCTACTGCCCCGGCTGCGGCGCCTGCGCCATAGTTCAGGTCGGCCCTGTTGACCATGTGATGAGCGTTGCAAATCACTGCATCTGGTGCGGCAAGAGCGCAACTGACATAGCCTACGGCAATTAAACCACCCCGAACCCCAAAACCCTGTGATGATATTTCTTCACAGGGTTTTTTCATGGGGCGTATTGTTATTATCGACAAGACCGGCATTTCTTTTTCGTATATCTGTGCTAATTGACAGATTGCAATAAAAATGATAAATTATATATGAAATTGAATACTAAATTGTATACAATTTGAAAGGACAGAAAATGAAGACTGCGCGCACTACGGTGGCATATGAAATAATTAAAAATGCTATAAATTCCGGTGAGATTACTCCGGGTGCGCAGCTTGTGGAAGCATCGCTGTGTGAAAAGCTCGATATGAGCAGAACCCCCATCCGCGAGGCTCTCAACAAGCTTGAAGCAGAAGGCTATGTGGAGTATTCCGCCGGTCGTGGCTTTGTAGCCACAGTGTATACGGTGGATAAAATCCGCATGATATACGAGAAGATTGAGGCAATAGAGGGCATGCTGGCCTATCTTGTGGCAGAGGACAGGGACAATATTAACCTTTCTTTGATAGAAGAGGCTCTGCTCGATATGGAAAAAGCGCTTCAGGAGAAAAACTGGACAGTCTGGTCCGAGGCTGACAGCAGGTATCACCGGGTGCTCTATTCCTTCTGCCGCAACGAATACATAGTGAAGGACCTTGAGTTTCTGGCCCGCCCCTCCAAGCACGTCAGGGATATCATCACCACGATATATCTTGACAAGGCCGAGTCCACGAAAGCTCACAGGGCCATGTATGAAGCCATCAAGAGAGGCGATTGCGCCTGCGCCCGGGAAGAGGCACAAAATCACTTCAGATGGGTAAGAGAGCAAACGATTGCCTGCATGAGGCAATTCAATATAAGTTGAACCACGGAAAGCGAATATAGAGGAAAGGAGGAAATGAGAATATGCCGGTAATTGACTGCACAAAAATCGAAGGAACCCTGATTCCCGATCCCTACGAAAGACTGGTCAAAGTCATTGTGGACTGTGAGACGGACCCCGTCGTGAAGGACATAAGCATCACAATGGGAATTCTTGCCCCCCACAGCAGAAATGACCTTCATTGCCATGAAGGAACAGAGCTTTTGTATATCACCACGGGCAGAGGCAGAGCCGTGATAGGCGATGAGGAGTTTGAAATCAAGGACAATCACCTGATCATAGCGCCCCCCGGAGTGATGCACCAGCAAATAAACGACAGCTCCGAAACCATGCGTATGTTTGCTATCTGGACCCCGGCCGTGCCCGGACGCGATGTACTCAAGCGCGCCATTGACACAGCAAAAACTTAAATAAACAGGCCCAAAACAGCATATTTTTTTGACAATAATTGTATACAATATTGCGCACAAAAATTAAAAGGAGATAAAAAATGAAAAAACTGATTTCTTTTGCCCTGGTGGTAGTTCTTATATTTGCACTTGGCTGCACCGCATTTGCAGATGACACCTACACCCTGCTTCTGGGCAGCAACACCGCTCCCAGCAACCCTGAAAACGTCTATGCCTACAAGCTTTCCGAGCTGGTTGCAGAGGCAACTGACGGCAAGGTCGTCATCGAGGTCCATGACAGCGCACAGCTGGGCGACCATTTGGAGAGACTTGAAGGTCTGCGCATGGGCACTGTGGACATGACCCTCACCTCCATCGGCTATCTGGGCGGCTATGACCCCGTTTTCAACATCTTTGAGATGCCCTACCTTTTCCAGAGCCATGACCATCAGCACGCTGTCTACACCAGCGAAGTCCGCGATATGCTCAAGGCCGATGCACTCAACTACGGTTTTGTTCTGGTAGACTGCCTTGAGCAGGGCGCCCGTAACATTACCAACAACGTCAGGCCCATCAACACTCCCGAAGATCTGGTAGGCCTGAAGCTCCGCGTTCCCGACACCACCGCATCCATTGACGCTCTCACCGCAATCGGCGCAACTCCCACCCCCGTAGCCTTCTCCGAGCTGTACATGGCACTCCAGCAGGGCCAGGTCGATGGTCAGGAGAACCCCCTTGCAACCATCTTCTCCTCCAAGTTCCAGGAAGTTCAGAAGTACCTGTCCCTCACCGGCCATCAGCGCATTGAGCAGATCCTCGTTTGCTCCGAGTCCAGCTGGAACAAGCTGCCCGCCGAGTATCAGGAGATCATTGATGCCTGCACCGTTGAAGCCAACGAGTACATGCTGGGCATCATAGCCGAGGAAGAGGCCAAGCTCATTGAGCAGTTCAAAGAAGCCGGCGTTGAGGTCAACGAAGTTGATGTCGCTCCCTTCCAGGCCAAGGTCATTGAGTCCGGTCTGCGCGACAAGTACGTTGAGGCCTACGGCGAGAAGTGCCAGACCTACTTCGATGCAATCGACGCTCTTGCAGAGTAATAATATAAGTACCGAAAATATCTGATCATTTATCAAAAAGGAGAAACACTATGCAGTTAGTCAGAGCTTGGGAAGAAGAGGGCGTAACCATACCTGCCCCTTATAACAGAACCATCAAGGTGCTTCTGGCACCCGACAAGCACGACGTGCCCGAAATCACCATGAGCTATGCTCTCATCCATTCCATGTCCAGCACCGACTCTCATACCCACGACAGGCCCGAGCTCATCATCATCGTCAGCGGCCGCGGCAAGTGCGTCACCGACGAGGGCGAGTTCCCCGTGGAGCCCGATACCGTTATCTGGTGCGAAGCCAATGAGAGACACCAGATGGTCAACACCGGTTATGAGACCTTGAAGCTGGCAACCGTATTCCTCCCCGCATACACTGCCGAGGAAAACTACGCCCGCTGCATGGAGGCCGCCAAGGCTGCATTGGCCGGTAAGTAAGAACTATGGAGCGCCGCGAATTTTTTGAAAATGTAGCGGTGGGTACAAACATTGCCATGGGCTACTCTCTTGAGGATGCCCTGGCAATGCTTGCCGGTTTTGGAGTAGAGTACGTGGAGCTCTCCTCCATTGCCGGGATGTGCGAGCATATTGACCCCTCGCTTATAGATGAAGATTATTGCAAGTATGTTGCCGCCCTGCTCAAAAATAACGGCCTTAAATGCTGCGCCGTGTCCGGTCATGTGGATCTGACCGTGGACAAGCAGCTTGAGGACTTTCTGAAAAAGATAGAGCTGACCGGCAGAATAGGCGCAAAGTACATCAACACCAATTCTGGCCCTCTGGACAGGCTGGACATATTCAACGAGAATATGAAGGCCGTCATTGAGCAGACAGAGAAGTGGAACGTCATAGTCAACCTTGAGTCCCACGGTGACATTGTAAGTACCGCCGAGGACAGCGCACAGTATATCAAGCGCTTTGATCATCCTCTGGTACGCATGAATTACGACACCGGCAACACATACTTCCATTCAAAAGGCAAGTGTGATGTGGTACGGGACATAGATTTTTCAAGCGATGTCATTTCCTATATGCACATCAAGGATGTAAAGATTACCGGAAATGATGTGCAGTACACCCCCATTGGCGATGGCGACCTTGATTTCACTGCCATTCTTGCCAAGGTTCAGAAAATGGGCAAAAAGCTGCCTGCCTGCCTTGAAATCCCCGTGTTTGTAGGCGGCACTCTGGAGGGCATAGGGCCCCGTGATGTGCCCATGAGTCCTGAAATGATAAAAACCGCCATTGACAGATCCTATGCGGCTCTGGATAAGGCGCTTCAGTCCCTGTAAATATTGGTGCAAGGCTCACTTGCATTGAAAGGAATGAGCACAAAAATGGAGAAAAAAGAACAGTCTCGTGCCTTTTCCTTTTGGAAAATATCCGACGCTGTGCTGAACGTTAGCACAGTGCTGCTGCTGGCAAACGTCCTTATTTTGATGCTGCTGCAGATAGTCATGAGATATGTATTCAATAATCCTCTCACATGGAGTGAGGAGATTGCAAGGTTATCCCTGTTCTGGATGGCTTTTCTCGGCGCTGTGATCGCAGTGAGGGAAAAATCCCATCTCTGCGTTGACCTTGTTGTACACGCATTCCCCGAAAAGCTCAGCAAGATAGTCACCATTATCACGGACCTTCTGGTTCTTGCGTTTCTTGTTGGTCTTTGTGTATGGGGCATCAAATACTGCCAGATGAACATGATTGCAAAGTCCCTGGTTACAGGGCTTGTCAAGGGCAAGGTTTACACTGTTATACCCATTAGCGCGGCCTGGATGATACTCTATCATCTCAGAAACATGGTAAACCTGCTCACAGGAAAGGATAAGGTGAGCTGATGGAAATACTGATAGCCCTTCTTATAATGCTTGTCATGATACTGCTGGGCGTGCCCATCTGCTTCTCTCTGGGTCTGGCTGCGGTCTATGCACTTTTCACCAGAGATATCTCTTTCCAGCTTATCCCCCAGCGTATGTATACCTCTATTGACCAGTTTGCCCTTTTGGCCATACCTCTCTATATATTCGTGGGCGAGGCCATGAATACCGGCGGTGTAACCGACAGGCTTTTCGGCTTCTGCCGTAAGATGCTCGGCCATGTGCGCGGAAGTCTTGGCCATGTAAACGTCATGGCCAGTGTTATCTTTGCCGGTATGTCCGGCGCTGCTGTGGCGGATGCAGCCGGTCTTGGCAAGGTGGAGCTGAACGCCATGGAAGACGCGGGCTTTGATATGGACTTTTCGGCAGCCATCACTGCCGCATCCTCCACCATCGGCCCCATAATCCCGCCAAGTATTCCTCTGGTGCTGTATGCTGTCATTGCTGAGCAGTCCGTGGGTCGTCTTTTCATAGGCGGCACTGTGCCCGGCCTTCTTATGGCAGGTGCTCTTTGCGTAATGGTGTATGTTATCTCCGTCAAGAGAAACTACCCCGTAGACCCCAAGTGCAGCGGAAAAGAAAAACTGGTATCCTTTTTCCGGGCATTTCCTTCTCTTATGACCCCGGCAATTATCCTCTTCGGTATCTTCTCCGGCGCCATCTCTCCCACCGAGTCTGCTGCCATTGCCGCAGTATGGTCTTTGTTCCTTGGCTTTGTGGTACATAAGGAGATGACCCTGAAAGACCTTTACCAGATTGCCAAGCGCACTGTAGTAGCCTCTGCCACCGTTCTCATGATGATCAGCGCATCCTCCATCATGACATGGCTGGTCATATCCTCCGGTGCACCCAAGCAGTTTGCAGCAGCCCTCACCGCAATTTCCTCCAACAGATATGTTCTGCTTCTTCTCATCAACATTCTGCTTCTGATAATGGGCTGCTTCCTTGATGCCACCGCTATCATCACCATCATGGTGCCCATGCTGCTGCCCATTGCCGAGATGATTGGCGTAGACCTTGTGGCCTTCGGTGTTATCGTTGTTCTCAACGCCATGATCGGTCTTATCACTCCTCCCGTTGGCATGTGCCTTTCCGTCACTGCCGACATAGCGGGCCTTCCCATGTCCAAGGTCGTCAAACCCATGCTGGTTTTCGCAATACCGCTTGTGGTGGTTCTGGCGCTGATCACCATTTTCCCACAGATTATTACCTTCCTGCCGGATCTCCTGATGGGAAAGTGAGGCTGAGCCTGTGAGAGAATATCTTTATGGTGTAAGTCCGGCCTATATGCTCTCTGTCTTTGGAGAGGGCTTTACCCCCGATGACGTGATATCGGTGCTGGACGACATAAAAGAACTGGGCTTTGATGAATTTCAGTGCGAGCTGGTGTCCGATACCAAGCTGCCCCTCTGGGAAGAGGGCGGGGCTGTGCGTGTTGCGGCGGCGGCAAAGGAAAAGGGCCTGAAGATATCCCAGATGGTGGCCCATTTCATGCTGGAGTATTTCAAGGACGAAGCCGCCCTTTTCTCAGACTCCGGAATTGATGAGATAAAAAGGCTTCTCGCCGTGATGGACCTGATGGACTACCGCGGGCAGCTCACCCTGCCCATGGGAGCCTACAAGGAGCTTTCCGCACTGGATGATGCAGGAAAGGCAAGGGCGCTGGCGCGCCTTGGCGAAAAGGTTGGCCTTATTGCCAGACTTGCGGAAGAGCAGGGCTCTTACATAGCCCTTGAGGTTCAGCCCGGTGCGCTTATCTGCGGCGGCGCGGAAATTCTGGCCTTTGCCCGCAGCATCGGTGAAAACGTAATGTACAATTACGATACCGGTCACGCCTGGGCCTCCGGAGACAAGACCGTTGCGGATTTCCCCGGCCTTTTCGGAAGAAGGCTCACCGGTACCCATCTTTGCGATAATGACGGCATCACCAATCTGTCCCTCGCACCCGACAAGGGCACCATCGACTGGGACAAGCTGGTGTGCAATCTTGTAAAGAGCGGCTATTCCGGCGGTCTGGATCTTGAGATATTCACCACTGCCGAAAAGGTAAAGGACGAGTATGCCGCAGTCTTTGCAAAGCTTAAAGCCAGAGTCGAAAGTTCACGCTGAACACACTTCTTCACACCCAATAAAACAAAGCCGGTGCATTTTGCGCCGGCTTTGTTTTTGTTCAGATATTATTATCAAGGAAGGCCTTTACAAAGTGCAGCGCCGTACCCAAGGGAGCGCCAACAGCGGAATATTTTGCCAAAGACACATAGTCGCAGGATGCGGCAAAGGGGTCGCAGGCCGCGACCATCCGGCAAAGTCTCGGCATATGGGGTTGAAGGTAGGAGGATATTTCACCGCCGATGACTATCCTGCAATCCAGAGCCATGCGGATATTGTGTACCCCTATAGCCAGATGCTTGATGTAGTCGTCCCAGATGTCCTGAAGCTCCCGATTGCCCTGGGAAAGCTGTGCAAAAAATTCATCCAGAGTTATGCCCAGCTCGCTGCTTATTCTGGAGCTTGAGCAGTATGCCTCAAGACAGCCCCTTTTGCCGCAGGCGCAGGGACGGCCGTTATACTCGATACACATATGCCCGAATTCTCCGCTGCGCTGGTTTGCTCCGGAGAACTTGTCCCCGTTTACAAAGGTAGCGCCGCCCACACCCCAGGCCAGAGACAAAAAGGCAATGCTCTCTCCGCTGGAGTCGTTGAACCACTCGGCAAAGCCGCCGCTGTTTGCGTCATTTTCCACATTGACGGGGTAAGGAATACTCTCAACGAGCGGTTTTATGGAGACGTTGCGCAGATTAAGGGGCGGGGCATAGAAAACCAACAGCTCCTCCGGCTGTATTATACCGGAAAGGCAGATGCCCACACCCAGAAGCTTGCCGCGGTCAATTTCATTTTCGTCAATGAAGCTTTCAAGCTGAGAGGAAAAAAAGCGGTTGTAGCTGCTTTCAAACAGCGGCAGCCTGTGCCGCACCTCCTTATGGGCCAGCACCCCGCACATAAGGTCGGTCAGCGCAAAATAGAGACTGTCAACGGAGATAAAAACACCTATGGCAAAGCGGGCCTTGGCTACGGCGCGCATCTGCATTGCCGGGCGTCCGCCGCTGGAATTCTGCGCTCCGGTATATTCGATAAGCCCCATTTCCATAAGCTCAGTCACGTTCTGGTAGATGGTGGGCAGGCTCATTTCCAGCTTCAGGGAGAGAGCCTGCTTTGAAAGCGGAACAGGGGAGTCATACAGCGCCCGGTAAACCTTGTTCCTTGTGTGTCTGCGCCTTTCGGAAATAATGTCACTGCCCATGTTGATGCCGGTCTCCTACTTTTATAAAAATAATATGTGAATATTTTATACAAGACTTTTGCAAAAGTCAAATTAATATATTCAAAAATTGCAAAAATTTGCCAGAAAAATCCATATATTGAATTTTTGTTCAAAGCAAAACCCACAAAAAACTTTAAGCAAATTTGTCTGTCTTGCTAATTTTCAAACAGGAAAGGACTTTTCGATTGACTTTCATTAAGTAACTTTATAAAATTATGTAGAGATGTAATACGCATCAATATTTTTCCGCA
>JAFTXM010000102.1 GCA_017465025.1 Oscillospiraceae bacterium | reverse complement strand
GCCCTTCATGCTTTTTTTCTATGGATTTAAATTGCATACCGGCTCTCCTTATTGAAAGAGATTAAGTTTAATAGTATAATAATAGCACAAATTTCATTGAGGTGCAGGACAATGATAGAAAATGTTATAAAATTTTTTGACTTATACAGCAGGGATGAGGCTTTGAGAAAACGCGTAATGGATGCGGAGGCTATGTATCCGGGCAGCCTTGAGATCCGTGAGGCCGTGGTACAGGATGTACTTTTGCCCATTGCAAAGGATGTGGGCCTTGAATTTGACATAAGTGACCTGAGAAAGTACGAAACAAGGCTTAAAATGAGCAAGGTCACCATGGACGATGAGGAATGGCTTAAAATGGAGGATGACGGCGGCGCGGCCTACTGGCTCCTCGACCGGGGCTGGGAGACAAATATAGAATGATTTTCCTGTCCGGGGGCTGCCGCTCCCGGATTTTTCCCCTTTTTACGATGGAACTTAAAAAAATATTATGCGTCTATAAAAATAAATGCAAATTATGCTTTTCTTTTTCAAACTTATGCTGTATAATGATTATGTAAATGTAATTATGCTAACAGCATTTAAGTAAGTTTAAATACGGAGGCAATACATATGAAAAAGGGAACTAAAATTCTTCTGATCGTCCTTTGTGTTGTATGTCTGCTGGTTGCAGCCATCAGCGCCTACAGGCTGATCTCCATACTTGGTGAGTACAATAAGGCCGTGGAAAGCTATGAGGACATGAGCGACAGCTTCGTTAACGCTGAGCCTGCCGCAACTCCCGTACCCACTGAAGCTCCTGTCGGAGAAGAGGTCGCTTCCGCTGAGCCTGCTGAGCCCGAAGCTCCCGCTGAGCTGTCCCCCATCACTGTGGACTTTGAAGCTCTTCTCGCCACCAATGAGGATGTGGTCGGCTGGATATACAGCAAGGACACCGTTATAAACTACCCCATCGCACAGGGTGAGGACAATGACGAGTATCTCCACCACCTGCTGGACGGCACCTACAACTCCAGCGGCACTCTGTTTGTGGACTGCGAGTGCGCACCTGAATTTGCCGGGGCCAACACCATCGTATACGGACACAACATGAAAAACGGCTCCATGTTCTACTCCCTGCTCAACTACCGCGAGCAGTCCTACTACGATGCACACCCTGTCATGTACCTGAACACTCCCAGCCAGAACTACCGCATTGACGTGTTCTCCGGCTACATCTGCAACTATGACTCTGACACCTACACCCTGTCCTTCCCCAGCGAGGAAGACTATGTGAAGTATCAGCAGAAGATGAAGTCCCAGTCTGACTTCAATTGCGATGTGGAGCTTGCTCCCACTGACCGCGTCATCACTCTCTCCACCTGCACCTATGAGTACGACAACGCCCGTTACGTTGTGCAGGGCAAGCTTGTTCCTCTGGACGGCTGATAAAGTAAATAATGCTTTGCGCTCACACCCGGAGTCGGCAATTTGCCGCTCCGGGTTTTTAATTATGTAATAAATTAATAAAAAAGCCTGACCGGATGGTCAGGCTTTTTTAGTGTTAACTTAGTAGTAACGCTTATTCTTGTTCTTGCGTGCTGCCTCGGACTTTTTACGACGCTTGACGCTGGGGCTCTGGTAGTACTCCTTCTTTCTCAGGTCAGCCAGAACGCCGGACTTTGCACAGCTTCTCTTAAATCTTTTAAGAGCGTTGTCCAGAGACTCGTTTTCCTTGACGTAAATTTCAGACATTTATTTCCCTCCCTCCAAATACGCCTTGCGACGCTTCAAGGGCCAACAATCGGCTTGTTAACGGACACATTATAACGGCAAAGTGCCAACTTGTCAATAATCAGTTTGCGCTCTTGAGTATCAAATTTATGAGCTTATTTTTGACAACGATGGTCTTGACCAGTTTCATGCCTTCCATCTGGCGCTTGATCTTCTCATCGGCGCAGGCGGCGGCAATAATGCTCTCTTCATCGGAGTCGGCAGCGACCATGATGGTGCTTCTCAGCTTGCCGTTGACCTGAACCGCCATCTCACGGAAAGCGTCCACGGTCTTGGCTTCATCGTACTTGGGCCAATCCATCTGCATGGCCATCTTTCCGTACTTTGCGGCAAATCCGGTCAGCTCCCACATTTCCTCGGCCAGATGGGGTGCAAAGGGAGAGAGCAGCAGCATGAGGTACTCAAGGTCGCCCTTTGTGACACCGTTGGAGTAAAACTCATTGACCATGGTCATAAGGGCAGCGATGGCGGTATTGAGCTTGAGGGCCTCAATATCCTCGCCCACCTTCTTGATGGTCTTGTGGATGATGGCCTCGTTCTTGGGAGTGACTGCATAGTCATCCTTTGCCATATCCAGCAGATTCCAGCAGCGGTCCAGGAAACGCTTGGAGCCCTTGACTGCGTCATCGGACCAGGTTGCGGTCTTTTCAAAGTCACCGATGAACATGATGTAAAGGCGCATGGTATCAGCGCCGTAGAGCTTGATTACATCGTCGGGATTGACAACGTTGCCAAGAGACTTACTCATCTTGACAGAGGGGCGCTGGGCCTGAGAGCCGTACTTTTCAATCAGAGCCTGCTTTTCCTCCTCGGTCTCGGCATAACCCACGTAGTGGGGGTTGCGGCCAAGGATCATACCGTGGGAGGTACGCTTTGCGTAAGGCTCAGCGGTGTGGACAACACCGATATCGTAAAGGAACTTGTGCCAGAAGCGGGAGTAGAGCAGGTGCAGGGTGGTATGCTCCATACCGCCGTTGTACCAGTCAACAGGGCCCCAATACTCTTCGGCTTCCTTGGAGACTATCTCATTGTCATTGTGAGGATCCATGTAGCGCAGGAAGTACCAGCTGGAGCCGGCCCACTGGGGCATGGTGTCAGTCTCGCGTCTGGCGGGGCCGCCGCAGCAGGGGCAGGTAGTGTTGACCCAGTCGGTCATCTTGCTCAGGGGGCTTTCGCCGTCATCGGTAGGCTCGTAGGAGTCAACCTGAGGAAGAACCAGAGGCAGCTCGCTCTCGTCCAGAGGCACCCAGCCGCACTTTTCACAGTGGACAAGGGGGATAGGCTCGCACCAGTAGCGCTGGCGGGAGAATACCCAGTCACGCAGCTTGTAGTTGACCTGCTCCTTGCCCCAGCCCTGCTGGACAGCATAGGCCTTCAT
>JAFTXM010000101.1 GCA_017465025.1 Oscillospiraceae bacterium | reverse complement strand
TACTGGACGAGTATGTCTATTACTTTAATAACAGGCGGCCTGCGGCCGCTCTGGGCTATAAAAGCCCAGTTCAGTACAAGACCGAACTGGGCTTCTAATACTATGGGTTTTTTAGTGTCTACTTTTGCTTGACAGATGCAATGCGTTTTATCACATCGGGATTTATCTATTTAATAGGCAGCTTCACAGTAAAGGTACTGCCCCGACCTATGAGGCTGTCCACCGTCACATCACCGCCGTGTATCTGGGCTATTTCCTTGACCATGGCAAGTCCCAGACCGCTGCCGCCGTCCTCACCTCTGGAAGTATCCGCCTGCCAGAAGCGCTGCCACACCCTGCTGAGATTTTCCTTTTCTATGCCTATGCCGTCGTCGCTGACGCTGAGAATGGCAAAGTTATTCTCCCGCCTTAGCGTAAGCTCTATATGCCCGCCCTCTTTTCCGTATTTGCAGGCATTCTGGAGAAGATTGTGTACAAGTCTTGAGATAAGCTCTGCATTGTATTCAAGCTCAATTCCGTTTTCAATGTGGGTTTCAAGGCATATACCCTTTTCCTGCCCCATAGTAAAGCCTTCGCAGCAGCTTTCCAGCAGTTCCCCAAGGTCACCGTAACGCATGGGATAACGCTCTGCACCGCCGCTCATGCGGGATATACTGAGCAGGGAATTGACAAGCCCGCTCATTTTCTCGCCCTGTTCCTCTATGACGGCAATGGAGCTTAAAAAATCCTCCTTTGTCTCATCCTTGCGCTTTGCCCGGTCACACTGGGCCAGAATCACAGTTATGGGTGTTCTCAGCTCGTGGGAAGCGTCGGAGGAAAACTGACGCTCTGCCTCGAAGGCCCGCTCCAGCCTTTCAAACATCCGGTCAAAAGCCCCTGCCAGACGGCGCATTTCGCTGGGCCCCCGGCGTATATTCAGCCGCTGGCTCAGATCATCGCCGCTGTTTATGCTGTTTGCGGCTTCAATGGTCTTTTCCATGGGGCGAAAGGCGCTCCATGCAATGAGCCAGCCGCCGCCGATGCTCAGTATAAGAATTATGGGCAAAAGGGCGATGCTTATTATCATAAGCGTCTGGGCAAGGCCGGAGTGATCCACGGCGGAAACCATGCCCCGTATCCATATATCCGTTACCGCCATGTCCACCGCAACGTCGTATACATATACCTCTTCACCGCCTGTTTTCACAGTACGCACCACATTTGGCAAAAAGGGCAGCTCTATATCCCAGTTTTCCCGGCGTGCGCCATGGAGAAGCTGCCCGTCCTCGTCGTAGAAGCAGCAGTACACGCCACGCTTATAGGCATCCAGATCGTCCCAGTCAAAGCGCCCGTTGTCAAACTCCACCTCGTCGGCGTTTTCAAGTACCATGTGTACAAGGCGGCTGGCCGGGTCATCGGACATGGCGGATTTGTTGACCACTACTATGTACACCAGCACCAGCGCCGCCAGAAGCAGCACCATCAGCGTGAAATACAGGGTCATTCTCAGCTTTGCAGACATTTATTTATCCTCCCTGAGCACCCAGCCCGTGCCCCACACCGTGTGTATCAGCTTTTTTTCAAAGGGTGCGTCCACTTTTTTGCGGAGATAGCCCACATATACGTCCACCACGTTGCTGCCGCCCTCGTAGTCATAGTTCCAGAGATTGTTCTCTATCATCTCTCTTGACAGCACCACGCCCTTGTTTCGCATCATGTATTCCAGAAGGGCAAATTCCCTGGCACTGAGCAAAATATTTTTCCCGCCGCGCACAACGGTTTTTGCCGCGCTGTCAAGACTAAGGTCGGCAATGGTGTAAACGCTTGTTTTAGTGCCGGTATTTTTCCTTGTGATGGTGCGCACCACTGCCATAAGCTCCTTGAAGGCAAAGGGCTTTGTAAGGTAATAGTCGGCCCCGCTGTCAAGCCCCTCCACCTTGTTTGCCACGCTGTCTCTGGCGGTGAGAAAGAGAGCAGGGGCATTTTTGCCCTCGGCGCGGAGAGTTTTCAAAAGGCTCAGCCCGTCCAGCTTTGGCATCATGATATCCAGTATCAGCGCATCATAGTGAGCTGCCCTGGCATAGTCCAGCGCCTGCTGCCCATCAAGGCAGCTGTCCACGCTGTAGCCCTCGTCCTCAAGAGCTTCGCAGATTATCCGGTTAAGATGTCTTTCGTCCTCGGCGACAAGTATTCTCATGTACCCACCTCCCATGAGGCTATAATAAAACGAAAAAATAATAAATCTATTAATTCTTTTCTTAATTTATCATATTATATTTTCAACATAAAGAGCAAGGAGGTAAATACATGAAGAAATTTTTGATCGTACCGCTTGCAGCGCTCGTTGTCCTCTCCCTTGTGGCCGGAATACTGCTTTTCAGCTACAGCTCAAAATACATAGGCAGTAAGGAAGCCGTGCGCATTGCCCTTGAGGATGCCGGGCTCAGCTATTCCGATATAAGGGAGGCAGACGCGGAGTTTGAAAAGACCCCCTATGACGCATGGTACGAGGTGGAATTTGAGACCCACGGCACCGAATATGAATACTCCATCGCCGCCGATACCGGCGAGATACTCTCATCCTATAATAAACCCGACAGATAATATTTCTTCCCCCCCCAAACAGCGTGCAGACCGGCATAGGCCTGTGCGCTGTTTTTGCGTTTGACAGGGGCAGGGGATTGGGATATATTTTTTCTATCAAATCCAAGGAGATATATCATGACCGAAAAGCTTTACTATATAGAAAGCCACATCCACGAGTTTGAAGCCACAGTACTGGAGTGCGAGAGCATAAAAAACGGCTTTGCCGTCATCCTTGACCGCAGCGCCTTTTTCCCCGAGGGCGGCGGACAGGCGGCAGATACCGGCTTTATAGGCCAGACGGAGGTTCTGGACGTGCAGGAAAAAGCCGGGCGGCACATACACTATACCGCAGCGCCTCTGACCGTGGGAGAAAGCTACCCCTGCCGCATCCACTGGGAAAAGCGCCTTCGCCGTATGCAAAACCACTCCGGCGAGCATATTGTCTCCGGCCTTGTCCACTCACACTTCGGCCTTGAGAATGTGGGCTTTCACATGGGTGAGGACTGCATGACCATAGACTTCAGCGGCGAGCTGGACGAGGAGCAGCTGAGTCTCATCGAGCAAAGAGCCAACGAGGCAGTGCGTGCAAACCTGCCCATATCAGCCACATTTCCCGACAGCAAAGCCCTTGAGACAATGGAATACCGCAGCAAGCTGGAGCTTACGGAGAATGTGCGCATTGTGGAGATAGAGGGAATAGACCGCTGCGCCTGCTGCGCCCCTCATGTGAGCAATACCGGCGAGATAGGCTTTATCAAGTTTGTCGAGCATACCCGCCACCGGGGCGGCGTACGCCTGAGTCTCATCTGCGGCATGGACGCGCTGGACTATGTAAATAAGCTCCAGAACGCCGCCTTTGCCGTGTCCCGGCTTCTGAGCGCCAAGCGCCACGAGATAGACAGGGCAGTAGAGCGTATTTTGTCTGAACAGGCAAAAAGCAAAGAGCGCACAGGCGCACTGAGCATGGAGCTTGCGAAGCTCAAGGCGGCGGCCTTTGAGACTGTCGAGGGCAACATATGCATTTTTGATGATGTGCTGGACGAAGTCGCCCTCCGTGAGCTTGTGAATATGCTCACACCCAAGTGTACAGGGCTGGCGGCGGCCTTCTCCGGCAGTGATGATGAGGGCTACCGCTATATTATCTCCTCAAAAAATCTTGACCTTCGCAGCCTGACCAAAGCCATCAATCAGGGCATCGGCGGCAGAGGCGGCGGCTCTGCGGAGATGATACAGGGCCGGGCAAGTGAGAAGGCCGAAACTATACAGAGCTTTATAAAAAACTTGAATGTATAGACAAAATAAATAAAATTGTATAAACAACCCCCTTAATAAATCTGAATTTCCGACATATTATACAAAATCGTTCGTTGACACCAGTTTTTTCAATTGATAAAATGGTCACAGAATGGGATGTAATTTGCATCTTCGGAAAAATGGAAAAAAGGGGGGTTATTTTTTGAAAGATCTGAAGCATTTAATCTTTTTCGAGGATCTTCTTCAGGAGGCAAATAACAAGCTTGTGCGTCAGGCCAAGGACGAGGGAAAATTCGCCCTGGGCTACACCTGTTATTTCATGCCTGAAGTGCTCCTTGATCTTCCCGGCTGCTTCTCGGTCAGACTGAGAGCGCCGCGCTGCACCTCACCGGATATTGCTACATACTATCTGTCGGCCCGCGTATGCCACTATGCCCGCAGCCTTATGGAGCGTGCCCTTGAGGGCGGCTACAACTTCCTTGACGCCCAGCTGGCCACCGAAACCTGCACCGCTACCTGCCGTTTTCAGGAGCATTTGCAGCAGAAGGGGCTGGACAGCGTTGAGGATATGCGCATCATCGACAATGACAAGTTCTTCTGCAGCTTCATAGACGTTCCCTTCAAGAATAACGAGAACGGCTACGAGCACTACAAAACCCAGCTGCGTGCCCATGTACTGGACGAGCTGAGCGCCCATTTCGGTGTGGACACCTCCGATGGGGCTTTGCTGAAAGCGGTGGAGCAGCATAATGAGGTGTGCCGGCTTATCAATGAGATAGGCGACTACCGCAAGCTGGACAATCCTACTA
Source organism: Oscillospiraceae bacterium (assembly GCA_017465025.1). Classification (GTDB taxonomy): domain Bacteria; phylum Bacillota; class Clostridia; order Oscillospirales; family Oscillospiraceae; genus Limivicinus. The sequence continues at coordinate 2,761 of JAFTXM010000101.1, read as the reverse complement.
TCACGGGCTATGAGTTTTCCGTTATAGTGCTGGTGTCCATGTGCTGCCCCAAGGAGCTTATCCTGCCCTATCTTCGCGAGACGGCGGAGGAAATGAAAAGCAGAAAGCCCGACAAGAAAAAGGACTACCGCTGCAAGGTGGTGGTGGCAGGCTCCGAGAACGATGACCCGGATTTCATAAAGCTCATCGAGAGCTGCGGCGCGCTGGTTGTGTGTGACCGCTACTGCTACGGCGCGGTGGAGGCCCGCCAGCCCATAGTTATAGAGGAAGGGCAGGATGTGCTGGACGCCATCGCCCGCCACTATCTCAAAACCTCCAACTGCCCGCGCTTCATGCCCCAGGACGAAATGCGCGTGAGAAAGCAGCGCCTGGCCGAGCTTTGCAGGGACTACAAGGCAGACGGCATCATCGTCACCTCCAACAAGTTCTGCGAGTACTGGAGCTATGAGCGCGTCATCGACACCGTGATCATGCGCCGTGACTACGGTATCCCTGTCTGCTCCATCGAGAAGGAGTATATAAACTCCGCCTCCGGCCAGCTGCGCACCCGTTTCCAGGCCTTTGTGGAAAGTATCGAGATAAAACAGATACAGGAGGGCAGCTGATATGGCAAAAAAGTTTGATATAAAAGCACTCAAGAAAACCGACTGGAAAAAAGTTGCCAAAGATTTCTGGTACGGCAAGCCCCACGGCGAGCGCCGCATAGGTGATCTCTACATTGAAAAGACCGGCCTTTACAAGCACAGGGAGTGGCGCGGTGTAAAGGACACCATGTACTACTTCTACGCCGTCTGGCTTTATAACTACGCCATGATGGTGGCGGATATCATGAAATTCGGCGGCATAGTGCCTTTCGCCAAGGGCGTGTGGCGCTACCGCTGGGTGGGCCAGACCTATCTGCCCGTTATCCACTGGTACGACAGGGGCCTTCAGGGACTCCGGGGCGAGGCTCTCCGCGCATCCCCCTGGCACTACAGGGGCATGACCAGCTCCACCATAAAGCAGTTCATGCGCTTTTTCACCTCTGACACCCGCTTAAACGGCGGAAAGCAGAATGAGCACTACAAAACCAACATCGCCCATAAGGAGACGGTCTGGGGCGGCATCTTCTACCCCTGGGATGGGGAGCTTACCAATCTCCCCCTTGAGATGATCCCCTACTTTGTCACCTGCCACGTCAACTCCCACACGGTGCAAAACTATATTGACGCGGTGCAGTCCATCGGTCTGCCCGGTGACCCCTGCCCCATGTGTCAGGCTGAGGCCGGCCTTTTCGTGCTGGACGATGTGCCCGACTACGCCCCCGCCTTCATTACCTGCAACGAGGCCTGCGATGCCTCCGTGGCCTCCACGGTTTTGCAGGACTGGCTTTTCGACAAGCCCCTTTACGCCCTGCCCATGCCCATGCAGTTTGACGATCCTCTGGTGCACAAGCATGTCATGAAGGAGATAGAGGGCGCGTGGAAGTTTATCGAGGAGCAGTACGGCATACCCTTCAGCTATGAAAAGCTTGTAAACAAGCTCAAAAAGCAAAACGAGCTTATGGAGTTTGAGTGGGAGAAATGGGAAGTGGCCGCAAAGACCAATTACTACCCCATAAACGGCGTGGCTCAGGCGCTCTACCGTATCTACTACAGTCAGTACGGCGACTGGGAGGTCTGGCACGAGTGCGATGCCAAGGTCAGAAAGGTGCTGGAAAAGTGCGTCAGCAAGAAGATAAATACCTTCCCCAACACCCGCCACAGGGTCATCGCCTGGTCCTGCGCACCTCTGTTCTTCTCCGACTGGCCCACATGGGCGTATAACTGCTGGGGTCTCAATGTGGTCATCAACATGGACTCTCTCATGTTCGACATGAAGATACGCACAGACAGCTACGAAAATACCCTCGCGGACATGGCCACCTACCATATGTGGGCGCCTATGCGCCGCATGGCTGTGGGCGGTATGCAGCATATCTTTGAGCTTTGGGAGTGCATGGAGAAGTTCAACTGCGACATGGTAGCCATGTATGACCAGCTCCAGTGCAAGGGCATGCAGGGTGTCCACGGCCTTTTTGAGGACGAGTTCCGCAAGAGGAATATAAACGCCTTCTGGATGCCCCACGCTCTGCCCGACAGCCGCACCGTCACCCGCGCCGAACTCAGACGCATGATAAACGACTACATGACCACCGTCATGCACGAGGAGCCCCTTGACCCCTCTCTGCTTGACTTTGACGACTCCATGATCTGGTAAGAAGGAGGAAGCTGACATGAAAAAAAGCAAATTCGGTAAAATACTCGGCAAGCTTCTGGGCGCAACGCTTCTGGCAAATGTGGTGCTCTTTATCGTGTTCTTCTTCGATCTGGACGGCAAGCTTCTGTATTATGTGGTAGAGCCATTTTTGAAAAAGCACTATGACAACATGGAGCGCAAGGATGTCCTTAAAGACTCCGGATACGATGTGTTCAAGTACGAAAAAGCGCCTTACGATATGTAACTGATACAGGGAGGAAACTGATATGAAGTACTTTGGCGGCTGCGATGTGGGCTCCACCTTCACAAAGGCAGTCATACTGGACGAAAACGGCAAAATAGTAGCGGATACCACCATCCGCAGCAAAATAAACTCCGAGCTTAGCGCAATAGCAGCAATGGACGAGGTAGTTGCAAAGGTTCCCGGCCTCAACTCCTCCAAGGATCTTGAGTATCTCATAGGTACCGGCTACGGCCGAAACAAGGTCCCCTTTGCAGATGAAAATATCTCCGAGATAAGCTG
>JAFTXM010000100.1 GCA_017465025.1 Oscillospiraceae bacterium | reverse complement strand
CCCGTATGGAAAAGCTCCTTTTAGAGCAGCAGATAAACCACAAGATACCCGGCTATCTCCCTGAGGGCACTCCCGTTGCCCATAAAACCGGTGAGGATGACGGAATCACCAACGATGTGGCCGTGGTGTACTCTGAAAATCCCTGTGTTATCTGCTTTGCATCCAACTTCACCGATGTACCCGCCGCCGAGCGGGCCATAAGAGAAATATCCCTGGCGCTTATATAAAATCAAATCGGCCTGTGTGTTTTCGCACAGGCCGATTTTTTTGAGCTTTTATTTTATCCACCACTCCGGTGTTATCTCGCCCAGCTTCACGGTACGCCCGGTGGCGTAGTCCAGCATTATCTCAACATCCTGATAATGCCCCGCCATAAGCTGCACCATAAGCTCCCGGCAGGCACCGCAGGGCGCACCGTTGGAGCCATCCGGCAGGATACAGAGCACCTTGTCTATCTCGCACTCACCATTGGTTATCATGTTGAAAATGGCGTTTCTCTCGGCGCAGATGCCCAGCGTAGAGCAGGTGTCTATACACACGCCGGTGTATATCCTGCCTGACTTTGATAAGACCGCTGCTGCCACCTCGCCGCAGGTGACATAGTCGGATATCCTCCGCTCGCAAAGTACGCTCTTTGCGGCCTCATACATTTCAGTCCAGACTTTATCCATATCAAAGCCTCCTTGCAACAACTATCGGCTGATAAAAGCCGCTTTCCTCTGTAAACTTCCACTCTACCTCAGTGCAGCCTGCATCTTCGAGGAGCTTTGTCAGCTCATCCCGCCGGATGGTTCTGTACTCGCACTCAAAGCGGCTCACTTCAAGGCTTGCTTCATCGTCAATGATGTATTGGACAAGCCGGTAGTTATCGCCCTCCCAGTCCCATGTCTGGAAGGATACCCGCTGCCCCTTGTCAGTCTTGTGGATGTAGGGCGGGGAATAGGGGGGCTTGGTCATCAGGAGAGCGTCATAGTCTCTTATACTGGCCACAAATATGCCGCCGGGCCTGATTTGCCCCGTTATGCTGTCCACAGCCTTTTTCAGTGCAGCCCCGGTCAGCATATGGGGCAGGGCATTGTCCATCACGATAACAATGTCGAACTTTTCATCAAAACTATCCGACAGTGCGCAGAAGTCAACCCGCTCAAAGGGGATGCTTACATTGTTCTTTTTAGCTCTCTCCCTCGCCTCGCAAAGCTCACCCTCGCTTATGTCCGATGCGGTCACAGAGTAGCCCATGGCAGCAAGGCCGATGGCCTGCGTGCCTATGCCGCAAGCGCAGTCGAGAACAGAGGCTGCGCGGTCAAAGCCCTTTTCAGCAAATATCCGCTCCAGAATTACTGCCTGCTCCCGGGTCGTGGCCTGCCAGTCGAGAAAGAGTTTGTCGTACTGAGTGGCCAGATTATCATAAAAGCTCTGTGTAATGTCCATGTCAGTTCCTCCGCTTGCTGTTTTTCAGATTTTATCATAAAGCAGACACGGCGCACAAGTACAGCTTTATAAAATACGGCCTTTATGCTATAATCGTAAAAAAACAAAGGAGCGGCATATGGAATTTCTGAAACTTCTTGAAAGCATCCGCATCCCGGCGCTGACAGGCTTCATGTCCGCCATAACCTACCTTGGGGATGAGGTCTGCTTTATGGCCATGGCGCTTTTGGTGTTCTGGTGCATAGACAAGCGCCGGGGCTATTATGTGTTTATCGTTGGGCTTCTGGGGACTGTGGTCAATCAGTTTTTAAAGCTCTGGTTTCGTATTCCCCGTCCATGGGTAATAGACCCGGAATTTACGCCCGTTGAAGCCGCAATTGAGGGCGCAGGCGGCTATTCCTTCCCCTCCGGCCACACCCAGACCGCCGTGGGCACCTACGGCAGTATTGCCCTTGGCTTCAAAAAAGCCTGGGTCAGATGGCTCTGTCTCGCAGTTATCGTCATCGTACCTTTTTCCAGAATGTACCTTGGCGTTCATACTCCGCTGGATGTGGGCGTGTCCTATCTTATCGGCGGCGGACTTGCCATCGGGCTGTACTTTTGCTTTAAGGATGAAAAAAGCTTTGAAAAGAGCGCAAAATACGTGTTCGCCCTGCTTTTGACAGCCTGTGTGGCCTATGCCATCTTTGTCTTTACATATGCTTTCCCCGAAAACACAGATGCCCACAATCTTGCAAGCGGCGTGAAAAACGCCTGTACCGTAGGCGGCACAAGCCTTGCTTTGCTGGTAATCTATATTTATGACACAAGAAAACTCAATTTCTCCACCAAAGCGCCGCTTCCCGGCCAGATTATGAAGCTTGTGCTGGGTCTTGCCCTTGTGGTTGGCATAAAGAGCGGCCTTAAACCGGTGCTCAACGCCTTCTTCGGCCTTTTCCTCGAAGGGGCGGTCAGGGACAATGTTTCAAACTTCAGCCGCTATTTTCTCATGGGCATCTTCGCCGGCTGCATCTGGCCCCATACCTTCCCGCTGTTTGCCAAGATAGGCAGAAAATAAAATAACAGAGGACTTGTTGCAAAATGAAGCAACAAGTCCTCTGTTATTTATTCGCCCATTTCTTTACTTCTCTCGTAGGTCTTTATCACAGCCTCCATGCAGCTTGACCGGAAACCGCCCCGTTCAAGCTCCCGCACGCCCACGATGGTGCTGCCGCCGGGGGAGCATACAGCATCCTTAAGCTCGCCGGGGTGCCTGTCTCCCTCAAGGTACAGCTTTGCCGCCCCCTGAAGCATCATGGCGGCGTATTTCATGGCCTTATCCCGGGGCAGGCCGCACAAAACGCCGCCGTCGGCCACGGCCTCGATGAACATATCCGCAAAGGCCGGGCCGCTGCCGGATACGGCGCTGCCTGCGTCAATGAGCCTTTCCGGCAGTGCATCCACAAGCCCCGCCTGTGCCATTGCCGCGCAGAAGTCCTCCACGGCCTCTTCCGGTACGTTCTCCGTATAGTCATAGAGTATCACGCCGCAGCCCACAGCCACGGGGGTGTTGGGCATGATGCGGATAACAGGGTAATCACCGCCGGCCATCCTGCGTATTTTCTCCATTTTAATCCCGCCCGCCATGCTTATAAGCACGAAAGGCTCTTTGCGTTCAGCCAGAACAGGCGCGATCTCCGCCAGAAGCGCCTCCATCATCTGGGGTTTTACCCCAAGGAAAATATAGTCACACTTATCCGCCACGGTTTTTACGTTCACCGCAAGGCAGCCCAGCTCTGCCGCCAGCGCCTCGGCCTTGGCGTGAGTGCGGTTTGAAAGCCATACATTAGCCGGTGTTATTTCCCTGACTGCGGCTCTTGCAAGGGCAGCGCCCATGTTGCCCGTGCCGATAAAACCAAAGGTCTTTTCCATATTATTCCCTCCATGCTTTTTTGAAAATTTTACAGCATTTATTCGCCGCAGGCAAGCAAAAAAATCCGGGAGAGCGCAAGCTCTCCCGGATTTTATTTCAGTTTATGCTCTGCTTTTCCTTGACCTTGAGGTTGTTCACCGCATCCATGAGAATGTGCCGGGACAGCAGATAATCTCTCCTGCTCTGGGCCTTTTTCAGCTCAGCACGGGCGTTTTCCGCGTCCTGACGCTCTCTTTCCGCGTCAATCTCCTCAGGCAGCAGGGCAGACTCGCAAAGCAGCGTCACATTCAGGCCCTGCACATCTATCATGCCGCCGGAAATGGAAAAGAGTATCTTCTCCCCGTCGGGCTTGGTGTAATAGGCCTCGCCGATGGTAAGAGAGGCGGTGATAGGTTCGCAGTTTGCCATAATGCCCAGCATACCGTCATCTATCGGCACGATGAGAGACAGGCACTCACCCCGGTAGAAAACTCTCTCAGGGCTCAGAATTTCAAGATGAAAGCTATTCATTTTCGCTCTCCATCATCTTCGCTGCCTTAGCCTTCACATCGTCAATGGTAGCCACGTTGAAAAACGCACTCTCCGGATAGTCGTCCGCTTCGCCGTCAATGATGGCCTTGAAGCTGCGTATAGTCTCGCTCAGAGGCACGTAAACGCCGGTGATGCCGGTGAATTTCTCCGCCACGCTGAAGGGCTGGGACAGGAAGCGCTGAATTCTTCTGGCTCTGCGGACAAGCAGCTTGTCCTCCTCGCTCAGCTCGTCCATACCCAGAATGGCGATTATGTCCTGAAGCTCGTTGTAGTGCTCAAGAATTTCCTGCACCGTGCGGGCGATGTTGTAGTGCTCCTCGCCCACGATCTCCGGGTCGAGCATACGGGAGGTGGACTCCAGCGGGTCGACTGCCGGGTAGATGCCCAGCTCTGCAATCTTTCGGCTGAGAACGGTGGTAGCGTCCAGATGGGCGAAGGTGGTGGCGGGGGCAGGGTCGGCCAGGTCGTCGGCAGGCACGTAAATGGCCTGAACGGAGGTGACAGAGCCGTCCTTGGTGGAGGCTATGCGCTCTTCCAGCTCGCCCAGCTCCTGGGAAAGGGTGGGCTGATAGCCAACGGCGGAGGGCATACGCCCAAGCAGGGTGGAAACCTCGCTGCCCGCCTGAATAAACCTGAATATGTTGTCGATGAACAGCAGCACGTCCTTCTTGGACACATCGCGGAAATACTCCGCCATGGTAAGCCCCGTCAGCGCGACTCTCATTCTGACGCCGGGAGCCTCGTTCATCTGCCCGAAGACCAGAGCGGTCTTGTCCAGAACGCCGCTTTCAGCCATCTCGTAGAAAAGCTCATTACCCTCGCGGCTTCTCTCGCCCACGCCGGTGAATATGGAGTAGCCGCCGTGTTCGGTGGCAATGTTGTGGATAAGCTCCTGAATAAGCACGGTCTTGCCCACGCCCGCGCCGCCGAAAAGGCCGATCTTGCCGCCCTTGGCATAGGGGGCCAGCAGGTCGATGACCTTGATGCCGGTCTCAAGCACCTCTTCTGCGCCTGAACGGTCGGCGTATTCGGGGGAGGGGCGGTAAATGCTCATGCGCTGGCAGTCCTCAGGGATCTGGCCCGCATTGTCGATAGGCTCGCCCAGAACATTCAGCAGACGGCCCAGAACGGCCTCGCCCACGGGTACGGAAATAGGCGCGCCTGTGGCGTATACGCTCATATCGCGGCAGAGACCCTCGCTGGCGCCCAGCATGACGCAGCGCACCACAAAGCCGCCCACGTGCTGCACCACTTCCATGGCGCGGCGCTCGTCCTTGCAGTTGACAAACAGCTCTTCGCGAATTCTGGGCAGTGTCTCCTTTGTAAACTGCACGTCAATGACAGGGCCGCTTATCTGGACTATCCTGCCTTCGTTATACTGTGTATTATTCATTGTCATAATACAAATCTCCCGATGCAGACGTTTTCTGCCGTTTCAAGGCTCTCACGCCTGCGGTTATTTCTATCATTTCGTTGGTGATGGTGGCCTGGCGGATCTTGTTGTACTGTACCTTCAGCGTCCTGAGCATTTCCTCGGCGTTGTCTCCGGCATTTTTCATGGCCATCATACGGGACTGCTGCTCGCTGCAAAAGCTCTTTACGAGGCAGCCGTAGATGTAGCCCATCACATAGCTGGGCACAATGCCGTCAAGGACGGTCTTGGCATCCGGCAAAAATTTCTTGTCAGTGTGTTCCGCCGGAGCGCTTTCAGCGCGGCGGAAGTCGGCCTTGTCCAGAGGCAGCAGGGTGCTTACCCTGCAAACGCCGGGTCTTGCACCAAGGTAGTCTGTGTATATGATGCTTATCTCATCCAGCTCACCGGAGTCATAGTACTCCAGAAGCTCGGTGCAGATTTTTCTTGCATCGAAGAGACTGGGGCTGACAAGGGAATAGTGGAAGTCCTGCCGGAAGGGCAGCTTGTGGTTGGTGAAATACTGCCTGCCAAATTCACCGATGACAAAAAGCGTGGTGTTGGGGTGCTCCTGCATGAAGCTTTCGCAGCAGCGCAGTACATCCTGGTTGTATGCCCCGGCAAGCCCCTTGTCCGCTGTGATAAGCAGCACGCCGTGGCTCTTCTCCTTACAGGCTTCCCTGGCGGGATCGCTGAAATAGTGGCTTTCGGTCCTGGGTAGGCATCCAAGCATTTGGCTTATCTTCTCTGTCAGGGTGTCAAAATAGGGGACAGTGCCTTCAAAATCCTTGGTGGCCCTTCTCATTTTAACGGAAGAGATCATGTACATGGCATCGGTTATCTTCTTGGTGTCCTGGACGCCTGCGATCCTGCTTTTGATCTCGCTTGCGGTTGCCATGCGCTACATCTCCTCTCATTTAAGATTTGCCATAAAAAGTCTGGCAGCCTGAATTATGTCGTTTTTAAGCTCCTCGGAATAGGTCCTGCCCACGGTGATCCTGTGGCAGATATCTCTGTGCTGCTGCTCAAAGTGGGCGATAAGCTCTTTCTGAACAGACTTTATCTCCTTCACAGGCACGTCCACGAAGAGCTTGGCCTGGGCGCAGATAAGGGTGATGACCTGTCTCTGGAGGGACAGGGGGGAGTTGTTGGGCTGCCTGAGAAGCTGCATGAGCCCAGCGCCGTACTTAAGCTGGCGGGCAGTGCTTGCATCAAGGTCGCCGCTGAACTGGGAGAAGGCCTGCATCTCCCTGTACTGGGCCAGGTCAAGACGGATAGAGCCGACGGACTTTTTCATAACATTGGTCTGCGCTGCGCCGCCCACGCGGGAAACGGAAAGACCCACATTGATGGCGGGGCGCTGACCGGAGAAGAACAGCTCGCTTTCAAGGAAGAGCTGACCGTCGGTAATGGAGATTATGTTGGTGGGGATATATGCGGAAACGTCGCCGGCCTGAGTTTCAACGATGGGCAGGGCGGTTATGCTGCCGCTGCCCAGATTGTCGGACAGCTGAGCAGAGCGTTCCAGCAGTCTTGAGTGGAGGTAGAAAACGTCGCCGGGGTATGCTTCACGGCCAGGGGAGCGCTCCAGCAGAAGGCTCAGGGTACGGTAGGCCACGGCGTGCTTTGAAAGATCGTCGTAGATGATAAGCACGTCTCTGCCACGGTACATGAAGTATTCTGCCACGGCGCAGCCTGCGTAGGGAGCAATGTACTGCATGGAGGCTGAGTCACTGGCGGGGGAGGACACCACAATGGTGTAATCCATGGCGTCGTGCTTTTTCAGCGTGGACACCACCTTGGCAATGGAGGTGGCCTTCTGGCCGATGCCAACGTACACGCAGACCACGTTCTTGCCCTTCTGGTTGATGATGGTATCGGTTGCGATAGTGGTTTTGCCGGTCTGTCTGTCGCCGATGATAAGCTCGCGCTGTCCGCGTCCAATGGGGAACATGGAGTCTATCGCCAGAATACCCGTCTCAAGGGGACGGTTTACAGCCTTACGGTCGATGATGGGGGGCGCGGGGCGCTCGATGGGGAAGTATTCCACGGCGCCTATCTCTCCGGCACCGTCAACAGGCATACCCAGCGGGTCGATAATTCTGCCCAGGGTCTTCATGCTGATGGGGATACCGGCGGTGCGCTTGGTTCTCACCACGCGGCTGCCCTCAAAAATCTCAGAGTCGTCACCGAAAAGGACAATACCGTTGGTGCCGTCGGCGCGGATATCCTGCACCATGCCCTTCACACCGCAGTCGAAGAGCACGATCTCGCCGTACTCCACCTCGTGCAGACCGCGGATTATGGCAATGCCGTCACCCACGGACACAACAAAGCCAACCGGCTGATGACCGGCGTGAAGCTCAAAGTTTTCTATATCCTCGCGCAGAAGGGAAATCATCTGAGCGGGGTCATTTTCCTTTGCCAGAGCCTTGATGGACTCATCAAGCTGGCGGATACGGCCCTGGGTACTCCAGTCGTAGCTCTCATCGCCGATGAATATACGGAAGCCGCCGAGGACGCTGGGGTCTCTTGTTATTGTAAAGTCAACATCCTCAGTGCCGTACTCTGCGGCAAAGAAGTCGCGCATCTTTGCAAGCTGAGCTTCACTGGGCGGAGTGACGCACTGGATCTCTACCGCAAGAGCGTTTCTCTTCTCTTCTTCGGGAAGGTCAAAGTTACTTCTTATCATTCCCGTCCCTCTCTCTCGGCCGAATTACCGGCGAGACGGATAAACTCATCATAGAGTGCGCTGTCTCTCTCCGGGCTGGCAGTGTTGCTGAGCAGCTTCTGGGTTGCGGAGACGACCAGCTCGCCTATTTCGGCCTGAGCGCTTTCAAGGATGTGACCCTTTCTCTCCTCGGCCTCATTTTCAGCCTTGAGGATGATGCGGGCAGCCTTTTCTCTTGCTTCCTTTATGTACTGGGCGGAAACATCGGCACATTCCTTCTCCGCAGACTTTTTCTTCTCTGCGATCTCGGTGTCCGCGTCTTTGAGCTTCTGCTCATACTCAGCGCGAAGCTTCTCATTTTCCTCGGCATCTTCGAGGTTTTTCTTTTCGGTCTGCGCAAACTGCTCACGACGCTGTTCCAGAAAACGGTTGACCGGCTTGAAAAGAAGGAAGGTCAGACCGCCTGCAAGGATAACGAAGTTGAGCATATGCAGAAGTATCTGCAAAAAATCAATATTAAGCGGCATATTCTATCCCTCTTACAGAACGAAGATAACAAGAATTGCAATGACCAGAGCGTAGATGATGGCAGTCTCGATAAAGACCAGACCCAGCATCATTGCGGAGTTGATCTTGCCTGCCATTTCGGGCTGACGTGCTATGCTCTCAGCGCTCTTGGAAATGGTCATACCCATTGCGATAGCACCGGCAGCGCCGACCAAACCCACAACGATAGCGGAAGCCAGGGCCTTTGCGGAGAGGAGGTCATTTTCGTTGGAGCCGGCTTCGGTCTCTGCGACGGCTGCGGCCTCAGACTCGGCTGCGGGCTCTTCTGCGAATGCGCTGACGGACATAAGTGCGGTGAAGCTGAACACCATGATAAGGATCATAAGAATAACTGCAAACTTTTTCATTTTATTATTTCTCCTTTGCTTTCTTAACTCTCTTTGTTTTTTCTTTCTTGGGCTTGGGTTCCACGGCTTCACCGTAGAATATGGACACGAGTGTTGTAAGTACGTAGGCCTGAATTGCGGCGTGCAGCAGGGTGAAAAGCACAGCCACAACAATGGGGAGTGCAAAACTGAGGCTGATGGAGTAATAAACAAGCTCCGTTACCAGAAGGCCGCTGAGCAGTGCGCCGAAAAGACGGAAGCTCATGGATATGGGCAGGGAGAAGTCCTTGAGCACACCCAGTGCGCCCTTCACACCGCCGAACACAATGCCGCCGCCCAAAATCACCACGTAGGACATAAGGCCCATTGCGATAGCGGCGTTTATATCCGAGATGGGAGCGGGCAGGCTCATGGAGTGGCCTGCGGTGGTTATCCACTGAACGCCGAACAGCTCAAAAATAGTGCTGAAGAATATGTACACACCGGCGCTGAAAATATACGCGCCGACGAAGTGGGGTTCATGGTGGCTGTTATTGCGCGCCATGCCGGAGAAGAAGTCCACCAGCATCTCTATAATGCTCTGGAACTTGCCGGGCACGGTCTTGAACTTGGGTATGGCGAAGATACGTATGAGTGCTGCGCCCGCCAGCAAAATGGCCGTCACCATATAGGCCGAAATAATGCCGGGGTTGACCACAAGGCCAAAAAATGTCATCTTGTTGTGTTCGTGGAGAACACTGTCTTTCATTACGGTCTGTATGCTTTCGTGCTTTTCTCCCGGAGGCAGCAACATAATGATGCCCACAAGGATCAAAGCGATCAGAGCAAGCCAGAGTACAAGGAAAATATTCTTTTTCCCCTTGCCCTTGGCGACCATTGCACTATGCTCCATTTTTTCTCCTTTCTGCCATACGGCAGCTAATCCTGCCAACGTAAGCAGTCAACTACGTATTATACTATACAAATTATGAACAAACTGTTAACATGATGTTTTTGGCAACACTTTGTTAAAGTCTAAACTGGTGCTTTTGACGATAATGCACTCTCGGAATGGTGAATTTTTGCGCTCAGAGCACCAAATATTAGCGTATAATAAACAAATATATGTATATATTGTCTGTTGATAGCCTATCATACAGATCGATATCGTCATTTTTCACAGAATTATGCAAAAAAGGAGCTTGTTGCTTCATTTCGCAACAAGCCCTTTAGCCATGCAGGAAATAATGTCCTGCGGGTGTAGGGACGCTTGATAAGCGCCCTCCCGTTTTTACGAATATTGTACCGTTTTGTATCCCTTGGATTTGAGCTTTTCCAGCACCAGTCTGCCGTGCTCCAGCCCGCCCACTT
>JAFTXM010000099.1 GCA_017465025.1 Oscillospiraceae bacterium | reverse complement strand
GTCGGCAGAATGGATCGTAAAGCCGATCATCACAAGCTCAAAGCCCACCTGCGCCTTTTCCATGGAATAGCTGAGAGCCTCTGGCAAAAGCTCGTCGTCGGCGTCTATAAATGTCACATATTCCGTGTCCGCGCTTAAGTTTTCAAGGGCATGGTTTCTGGCCATGGCAGGGCCGGAGTTTTCAATGCTTAAAAGGCGCACACGGCTGTCTCTTGCTGCAATGTCTGAAACAATTTCAGCCGTTTCGTCCACAGAGCCGTCGTCCACTACCAGAAGCTCCAGTTCCGTCCATGACTGGCTGAGCACGCTTTCAATGGAGCGGGCAATATATTTTTCGGCATTATATGCCGGCATTATCACACTGAGCTTTGCCATTCTCAGAACCTCTCTTTATTTATGCTCCTCATTGCTATGGTAGAAGCTGAGGAAAAATTCGTACATGGGCATGAGCTTTTCAAAGCCGTCCACCAGAATTTCCGGCAGCCTCGGACTAAGCACATCGCCGCCAAAGTCCCGGCAGCACTCAAGCCCCAGCCTCTTGCGGTTATACCACTGGGCAATTATCCCCTCATATTCCCCTTTGGGCCGCTTGTATTCCTCACCGAAGATTTTAAACTCGCTGTGCCTTGCCACATCCAGCGCAAGGCGCTCGAAGGCGGCAGGGTTTGCGTCAATGCGGCGGCGGTATTCCTCCATCTGCTGGGAAGTGGCGCTGTAAAAGCCCATACCGTAGCTGTAATCCGCCGCGCCTATCTCAAACCAGAATGTAGGGCCTTCCAGAAGCTCGCTGGTCTTTTTTATGGAGAACCAAAGATGGTCCTTGTATGGCCCTCTGCCGTGGAGGCGGCGGGCATCCCTGTATATACGGGCAATGTGCAGCTTACAGTCCAGCTCAGGGTGGCGGAGGGTAAAAAGCTCATATGTTTCTTTTGCAAGGAGCCTGAATGGAGTGTTCAAAACCTGCTCAAACTCCTCCTTATGCTCCAGAAACCAGGCTCTTTCGTTATTAAACGCCAGTTCCCACAAAAAGTCACTGGTTTTCTTAGTAAATCCTTCAAACATAATAATTTCTTAACTCTTTCTTGGCGGTTTTGCAGTATTCTATCATAAGGGCACGGCTTATTCAAGCTGTACATCTCAGGACAATTGTGGTAAAATTCATTTTAATCTGCATTTTTCAATGCGAAAGGAAATGTTCAAATGAAAATTATCATCGCCGGAGCGGGCAAGATCGGCTACGCCATAGCCGAAGCTCTCTCCAACGAAGGACATGATATCACCATCATAGACAAAAGCAGCGCCGCCATAAACAGGGCCTCCAACGAGCTGGACATTATCTGCGTGGAAGGCAGCGCCACCAACTCCGAGACCCTGCTGGAAGCGGGCGTAGCCGAGGCCGACATCATGGTGGCCGCCACCATCAGCGATGAGGTGAACATGATATGCGGCATTTCCGCAAGGAAGCTGGGTACGCCCCATGTGGTTGCCCGCATCCGTGATACGGAATATCTTATGCAGCGGGACTTTCTCAGGGAGGCACTGGGTCTCTCCGTCATTGTAAACCCGGAGTTTGAGTGCGCCAAGGAGATCTCCCGTATGCTCCGCTTCCCCAATGCGGTGCGTGTGGTGTCCTTTTCCAAGGGCAGCGTTGAGATAGTGGAGCACCGCGTGGAAAACGGCGACAGGCTGGACGGGCTTGTGCTGAAAAATCTGGGCGGGCTTGTGGACAAAAGCGTACTGATAAGCTTTGTGGAGCGTGACGGCAAGGCCATCATCCCCAACGGCGATTTTGTGCTCCGGGGTGGGGACAGGCTGAGTATAACCGGCTCTCCCAAGGGTCTGAGAAAGTTCTTTGCCGCTGTGGGCAAGCAGAAAAAGCGGATAAAGTCCGTGATGATAATGGGCGGCGGAAGAATTGCCGTGTACCTTGCAAATCTGCTGCATGAAAGCGGCATGAGCGTCACAATTATAGAAAAAAGCCGCACCCGCTGCGACCAGCTTTGCGACCTTGTCCCCGAAGCCCGCATCATATGCGGCGATGCTACCCGCTCGGACGTGCTTGTGGAAGAGGGCATACGCAGCACCGACGCTTTTGTGTCACTCACCGGCGAGGATGCGGACAATGTTATAACCTCCATCTATGCCCAGAGCTGTCAGGTGGATACCATCGTCACCAAGGTCAACCGGGAGCATTTTGCCGAGATTACCGAGAACTTCGGTCTTGACCGGGTGGTTGCCCCCAAGGATCTTGTGGCCCAGAAGCTGGCTCTCTACGTGCGCGCTATGGATGCCTCCAAGGGCAGCAGCATGGAGACTCTTTATAAAATGGCCGATGGTCAGGTAGAGGCGCTGGAGTTTCGCGTCATGGAGGACTCCCGCTGCATAGGCAAAAGCCTGCGGGAGCTGCATATACGAGCCGGCATCCTTATCTGCGCCATTATCCGGGGCAACCGCAGCATAATTCCCGACGGCAATACCCAGATTCTGCCCGGCGACCATGCAGTTGTCGTTTCTGCGGCAGGCAGGCTTGATTCTCTGGATGCAATTTTGGAGGACAAGGCATGAACCGCAGAATGATAGCGCGTATTCTGAGCATGGTGCTTATAATATACGCAGCACTTATGGTTTTGCCTCTGATCACAGGGCTTATATACGGCGAGAATGTCCGCGGCTTTGTTACTGCCGCTCTCATTACTGCCGCGGCAGGGCTTCTGCTGCTGAGCTTCAGGCCCCGCACCAGGGATATTTTTGCCCGGGAGGGCTTTATCGCGGTGGGTCTTGCCTGGGTGCTGATGGGTCTTTTCGGGGCGCTGCCCTTTGTGTTCAGCGGGCAGATACCCAATTATATCGACGCGGTTTTTGAGACCGTGTCCGGCCTTACCACCACCGGCGCCACTATTCTCAACGATATTGAGGGCATGAGCCGCAGCTGCCTTTTCTGGCGTTCCTTCAACCACTGGATAGGCGGCATGGGCGTGCTGGTGTTCATAATGGCAGTGCTGCCCATGAGCGGCGAGCACTCCATGCACATAATGCGCGCCGAGGTTCCCGGCCCCACTGTGGGCAAGCTTGTCCCCAGAGCGCGGGAGACCGCCACCATCCTCTATGTTATTTACGGCGCACTGACCGTGCTTGAGACGATTCTCCTGATGCTGGGCGGCATGAGCTTCTTTGACGCTCTGCTCCACGCCTTCGGAACTGCCGGTACGGGCGGCTTCTCCACCAAAAACGCCAGCATAGCCGCCTTTGACAGCGTATACATTGAAATGGTAATCGCCGTTTTTCTGGTGCTCTTCGGCATCAACTTCAACCTTTACTATTTTGTGCTCATTGGCAGGCTGAAGGAGGCCCTGAAAAGCCAGGAGCTGCACTGGTATCTGGGCATAATCGCCTTCTCCACGCTTTTCATTGCCGCAGGCATAAGCAGTATGTACGACGGCTTTGCCACGGCCCTGCGCCACAGTTTTTTCAACACCATGACCATAATCACCACCGCCGGTTTCGGCACGGAGGATTTTGTGCACTGGCCTGAGTACACGCAGATGCTCATAGTCGTGCTTATGTTTGTGGGTGCCAGTGCAGGCAGCACCGGCGGCGGCATGAAGGTCAGCCGCGTAATGCTGCTTTTCAAGTCCGCCGCGGCGGATATTTCCCAGATTTTCCACCCCCGCATGGTGCGCCGGGTACAGATGGACGGAAAAAGGGTGGATGCCTCCACCGCAAGGGCAGTGTACGTGTTCTTCTTCATTTACATCGCCACCATCCTCTTTGGCACCTTCATCGTCTCCTTTGACGGCAACGACTTTACCACAAACTTCACTGCCACTCTCTCCTGCATCTCAAATGTGGGCCCCGGTCTTTCCAGAGTCGGCCCCACAGGGAACTACAATGTGTTCTCCCTCTTTACCAAGGCAGTCCTCTCCTTGATAATGCTCATCGGCAGGCTTGAGATATACCCCATCCTCATTCTCTTCAGCAAGAGTATGTGGAAGAAAAAGTGAATATTAACGGCAAAAACGGGCAGGAAACCTGCCCGTTTTTTGTTTTATTTATCATCTACCGTGAGTCTGAGCACATCAGGTCTTGAATAATGCCCGCAGGGGTCAAACTCCATGCGGCTTTTGGGTACTTTCTCAAGGTCGAGAGAGGCATATATTATCCCCTCCTCATCCCACAAAGGCTCGGTCTCATAGTGCCCGTAGGGGTCTATGATGCAGCTTCCGCCCCGGCAGACCTTCTCAGGCAGCCAGTTTATATCGTCAGGTCGCTGCATATCACGGGGGTACATATCCCTTGTAAAGTACATGTCGCTGTTTATGAAAAAGCACTTGCCCTCAATGGCGATATGGCGGATGGTGCTCTGCCACTCCTCGTTGTCGTTGGTGTTGGGGGAGATATAGATGCTCACGCCCTTTTCATAGAGGGCCACCCGGGCCAGCGGCATATAGCTTTCCCAGCAGATAAGGCTGCCCATAACGCCAAAGGGCGTGTCCACCACGGGGAAGTAGCCCCTGTCCGCATCTCCCCACACGAGTCTTTCCGAGCCTGTGGGCTTGAGCTTGCGGTGGGCGCTGACAAGCTTCCCCTCCGGGGAGAAGATAAGGTTTGAGTTATAGAGAGTGCCGTTCCAGCGGTCACGCTCGGAAACGCCTATGCTCAGATAGCAGCCCGTCTCCCTTGCTGCACGACCCAGAGCCTCCGTCTCCTCTCCTGGCACAAGCACGGAGTTTTTGCAGTAGCTCCACCAGTCCTCCCGTCCGTCCTCCTGACGGTTGCCGACAGAGAAGCCGAAGTTCATGCCGTAGGGATAGCCGGGGATAAAAAGCTCCGGAAAAACGATAAGGTCGGGCTTTTGGGCGGAGGCCTCCCTGATAAGCCCCAGCGCTTTTTCAAGACAGGCCGCCTTGTCAAACATCACGGGCGCAGCCTGTACAAGCGCAACAGTGCATATTTTTTTCGTGTCTTTCATCAAAAATCATTCCTCCTTTTTAAAAATCGCCTGAGAAGAACAGCTTCTCAGGCGATGGAAGGGGTCGGTTTGCGGTGAAAGGCAAGGCTTTCTTACTTGAGGTTTGCCTTGATGACCTCAGACAGTCTCTTGATACCCTCGACGATACGGTCGTCGGTGGAGCAGGAGTAGTTCAGACGCATGCAGTTTTTCACGCCGCCGTTGGGGAAGAAGCCTGCGCCGGGAACGTATGCCACGTTCTGCGCCAGAGCCTGAGGAGCCATAGCCTTGGTGTCGATATAGTCAGGCAGCTCTGCCCAGGTGAAGAGGCCGCCATCGGGAATGGTGTACTTTATCTCGGCGGGGAAGTACTCCTTGATGCACTCCATCATCAGATCGCAGCGGTGCTTGTAGGTGGGCAGCAGGGTAGCTACGTGCTCGTCCAGATCGTACATATCCAGGAACTTGGAAATGATCATCATGGAGGGGGTAGCGGTCTGCAAAACTGCGGCCTGAGCGATCAGGTTGAACTTCTCAATGAAGGCGTGGCTTGCGCAGATCCAGCCCAGACGGTAGCCGGGAGCCAGGATCTTGGAGAAGGTGCCCAGATAGATGACCAGTTCCTTGGGGTCCATGGACTTGAGGGAGGGCAGAAATTCGCCTGCAAAGCGAAGCTCGCCGTAGGGGTTATCCTCAACAACGGGGATCTCGTACTTGTTTACGATCTCCATGAACTTTTTGCGGCGCTCCAGAGGCCAGGTACGGCCGGAGGGGTTCTGGAAATCGGGGATGACGTAGATGAACTTTACTCTGTCGGTGGTGGCCAGAACCTTTTCCAGTTCCTCCATGATCATGCCGTGCTCATCGGTGGGGATCTCCACGTACTTGGGCTGGCTGAGGGTGAAAGCGTTGATTGCACCCAGATAGGAGGGGCTTTCCATAATGACCACATCGCCCGGATCGCAGAACAGTCTTGCCACGTAGTCAAGACCCTGCTGGCTGCCGGCAGTCATAAGGATATGGCTGACATCAGTCTCGATCTTGTTCCTGGCCTTCATACGATTGACAATGTGCTGTCTGAGGGGGGTATAACCGTCAGTGGGGCCGTACTGGAGAGCCTGAGGGCCGTTCTCTTTCAGAACTACCTCAGTTGCGGCCAACATTTTATCAACAGGGAAAAGCTCGGGAGCAGGGAGACCACCGGCAAAAGAAATAACCTCGGGACGGGCAGTGAGCGCAAGAAGCTCTCTGATATCAGAGGCTTTGACATTGTCCATTCTTTCAGCAAAATTTACCATGAGTTGTCCTCCTTATAAATAAAAAAAGAATATACTATTTCAGTTACCTGCTAATATTAACATATTTAATATATACTGTAAACACGGAAAAACTAATGATAACTTGCCAAAAATAAATGGCATTTATATTATTGCCAGCCCTCAAGGATATGCAGGGAGGCAAGGCTTTGGTTGCGGATATGCCCGTGCATATCAATAGCGTGCTTTTCAAGGTAGTCCCAGCTGCCGCAGGTCAGGCGCTGGGCCTGAAGCTCCTTTACCACGGCGGCGCACACGTCCTCCACCAGCTGTGCTTTAAGCCGCTGTCCTGCCCCGTCATTTTCCCCGGTCAGGAGAAATTCAAGGGCTTCTTTCATGCTGCCAAGCAAGGGAAGCTCCGCCATGGCCCGAAAGCTCCACTTATAATAGGGCATATGCCGGCGGTTGAGAAGAAAGATTACCGAGGATGCGGCCTTCACAAACTCGTGCATCGCCTGCATGGCCGCCCCCTCCTCGCCTCTTTTGAGGCAGCGGGAGTAATTATACTGCCCCGCCTGGGCCATAATGAGCACAGCCGCCGCAAGCTTCTTTATCCTCACATCCTCAGGCATTCCATCAAGGATGATTTTGCGTTCAGCGGAAAATTCGCCCCAATCATCCCGCCAGACCTGACCGTTTGAGGCCTCAGCCAGCGCGTGGGAGGGCAGATACAGCCATTGGAGCACATCTGTGGGCGCGCCCCTTGTGCCGGTGTAGGGCAGGAAGAAATCACCGATGGTGAATACTCCCATGCCGGAATTTCCCATTGCACTGTGCTGTATGCTTTCAGCGGGCACAAGCGCTCTGTATATGCGCCGCAGCTCCAGTCCGAAGATCTCATCGTCCGCATCGCTTATCCAAAGGCAAAAGCCCAGAGCATAGTCATGGTCCGAGGATATTTCATCGTCATAGCCGTAGCACTGGGAGCCGCGCCCGGCAAGCCCCACGGCAATGCGCCCTTCATATTCACCCAGTCTCTCCCGGATAAGCGCCGCGCCCTTCTCATCATAGAGGGCCCTTGCTCTTTCAAGAAAGCTCATATATCTTCGCCGCCCTTTCCTTAAGTTCCTTTGCATAGAGGAAAAACCCGAAATAATCAAAGCTGGGGGCGCACTTGGACACGGTAAAGGCGTGGTAGCCGTCCCTGGGCAGCTTTGGGTCATTGAGGTATTCCCAGGCCTTTTCCATGCACTCATTGACCCGCTCGTCCTCTGCGTCCTGCTTATAATAAAGCTCTGCCAGATTGCAAAGACTCACCGCCAGCTCGTTCTGGGGATTTTCGCAGTGCTCTATGATGTTCATAGCCGCCCTGAACAGCTTTTCCGCCTGTTCATTCTCCCCCACATCGGCGTATGAAAGAGCCATGTTGTTATATAGCCCCGCAAAGCGGTAGTCATAGGGGCTGAGATTTGCAGAGTATACCCGGCTGACCTGCTCAAAAACGGGGATGGAGCGCCCGGCCTCACCGAAGCATTTGAGAGTGGTGGCGGCATTTAAAAGCACTGTGGCGGCGGATACGGTGCTGCCCATGCGGTGCTCTTTTATGATTTCATATATACGGTCAATGGCCTTCATGGCCTTTTTGCGCTCCTGCGATCTCCGGCAGTGTCCGCAAATCTCGCTAAGCAAAGAAAGCTCGCTGCGCCAGTCGCCCAGCTTTTTTGCTTTTTCTGTTTCTTCATCCAGAATAAGCCCGGCCTTCTTCTCCTGCCCGGAGGCGTAAAGAGCGTCCAGGCGGGCAATAAACGTGGGCATATCCACGCTTTTGGGGCAGGGTGCAGTATCCGGTGTGCCGGTATATGCGCTTGTATCAAAGCAGCAGGCGCTTTCAATATAGTCCATAAGCAAGCTCCTTGAAAGGAAGAGAATTTTTGTATATAATTGCAGATAATAAGTGATATCAACATACCAAATTTTCAGGCAGGAGGCCGTGGCATGAGCAACAGTCTGATAAACGAAAAATCCCCGTATCTTCTTGAGCACGCGGAAAACCCGGTGAACTGGTACCCCTGGGGAGAAGAAGCCTTTGAAAAAGCCAGACGGGAGGATAAGCCCATTTTCCTCAGCATCGGCTACTCCACCTGTCACTGGTGTCATGTGATGGCAGAAGAGTCCTTTGAGGACGAGGCCGTTGCCGCCATTCTCAACGATAGCTACATCTCCATAAAGGTGGACAGGGAAGAGCGGCCGGACATTGACAGCGTGTATATGTCCGTGTGTACGGCTCTCACAGGCTCAGGCGGCTGGCCTTTGACCGTGGTGATGACCCCGGAGCAGAAGCCCTTCTTCGCCGCCACATATATTCCAAGGGAGAGCACCCGCAGCCGCATAGGTCTCAAGGGTGTGCTGGGAGTTCTGGCGGAGAAATGGGAAAATGACAGAGCCGCTCTTTTGAAAAGCGGCGAGGATATCACCCGGCTTGTAAGCTCTTCCCCGGATGTCCCGGCTGCTTTCGTGGACGAGGAGATACTGCGCTCTGCCGCAGGGCAGCTTGCCGCAGCCTATGACAAGGAATACGGCGGCTTTGGCAAAGCCCCCAAGTTCCCCACCCCCCACAATCTCATTTTCCTTATGCGCTATGCCGCCCTCTCAGGGGACAGGCACAGCCGGGAAATGGCCGACGGCTGCCTGAAGGGGATGTACAAGGGCGGCATATACGACCATATCGGCGGCGGCTTTGCCCGCTATTCCACCGACAGGGAGTGGCTTGCCCCGCACTTTGAAAAGACCCTTTACGACAATGCACTCCTTGCCTACGCCTATACCGAGGCCTTTCAGTCCGGGCGCATGGGGCTTTACCGCAGTGTGGCGGAAAACACCCTCGACTACTGCATGAGGGAGCTTCTCTCCCCTGAGGGCGGCTACTACTGCGCTCAGGACGCGGACAGCGAGGGCAAGGAGGGCGCCTACTATCTTCTCACCCAGTCCGACGTGGCTGAGGCGCTTGGAGACAAGGACGCAAAGCACTTTTGCGAGTGCTACGACATTACGCCGGAGGGCAATTTTCAGGGCAGAAGCATACCCAACCTCATTTTAAATCAGCGCTGGAACCTTTTGCCTGAGGGCTATGACGACCTTCGTGAAAAGCTCAGAATATACAGGGCCTCCCGCATGGAGCTCAAATGCGACATCAAGATACTCACTTCATGGAACGGCCTTATGCTCATGGCCCTTTCCAAGGCAGCCAATGTCTTTGCTGACAGGCGCTATCTTGCGGCGGCCCAGTCCCTTGCCGGCTTCATGGAAGAGAGGCTTTTTGAAAACGGAGAGCTTAAAGGCCGGCTCTGTCAGGGCGAGCTTAAGTTTGACGCTCAGCTCGATGACTACGCCTTCTACGCCCTCGGCCTTCTGGAGCTTTACGCCGCAGACTTTCAGCCCCAGCGGCTTATTATGGCAAGGGAGCTTGCAGAAAGCATCGTCTCCCACTTTGCCGACGGCAAGGGCAGCTATTACCGCACAGGAGAAAAGGGCGAAAAGCTCATCTTCCGCCCGAGGGAGATATTCGACTCCGCCCTGCCCTCCGGCAACAGCGCTGCCGCCGTAGTCTTCGACCTGCTCTTTCGCTATACCGGGGATATACGCATGAGAGAATACAGAGACGGGCTTCTCTCCGTCATATGCGCCCACTGCGAAAAGTACCCGGCGGGCAGTCCTCTGGCTCTGTGCGCTGTGCTGAGCGCTGTGTACCCCACAAGGGAGCTTTTGTGCGCAAGCCCCGATGAGACAGTACCGGAGCTTTTGTCCGCAGTCACAGCCCGCTATTCTCCGGAGCTGACGGTGATACTGAAAAGCCCCCGGCGGGCAGAGAGCCTTGCCCGGATAGTACCCTTCAGCCGGGATGCCCAAAGCCGGGACGGCAAGGCCGCCTTCTATGTCTGCGAAAACGGCGCCTGCCGTGAAGGGCTGAGCCTTTAAAAAACTGCTCTTGGAAAAAGCAAAATTTGCTGTACTTCATAGAATTTCATGCTATAATTTTCCTGAAAACTGTCGGGAGAAGAAGCGTGAAAGATGAAAAAGAAGCTTATTGCAATAATTCCGGTGCTGCTGGTGCTGGTGCTGAACATCCTTTTCAACGGCGTTTGGTCGGATAAGGCCGTTCAGGCGCGGAAAGAGGCTGCCCCAAGCCCCGCTCCAACAGCAGCAAGCACTTCCGCAAGCACAGCCGATCCCAGCCCCAGCCCGAAAGCAACTCCAAAGCCCACGCCCACACCGCCGCCCACGCCCTCCCCGGAGGAGCTGCTGCGGCAGGAAAGCCAGAAGATAGCGGACTATTCCCTCAAGTTCTGGGGCGCAAAGTATAAGTACGGCGGGGATTCTCTGGAGGAAGGCGGCTTTGACTGTTCCGGCCTTGTGTACCACTGCTACGGCATGGCGGGCTATTCCCTTGAAAGGGTCGCCGCCCAGCAGGCAAAGCAGGGCGTGGAAGTTCCGCCCGAGGAGCTCTGGCCCGGCGATGTGCTGTGCTTCAAGACTTCCGGAAACTACGTGGGTCATGTGGGCATCTATCTGGGCGAGGGCTACTATATCCACGCCATGGGCGAGGAATACGGCGTTGTGGTCAACTCCCTTGACGACCCCTATCTGAAAAGGACCTTTACCGCCCGCCGCTTTGTGGGCTGTGAGGAGCTGAAGACCCCTCCCCCTGCCGAAGCCGAGCCGGCTCAGGCCGAGACGCTTTCGGCCCGTCTCCATACCCAGCCGGTCGCTCCCTTCGTTCCCGCAGCTTACACCCTTTCCGGCTCTGACTCAGCAAGCCCGGCCGCGCCCATCACAATCGCCGTTGCCACGGATATGCACTATCTTTCGCCCGGTCTTGTGGTGGGCGGGGAGCTTATCCGTCAGATGTCTTTAAACGGTGACGGTAAGATGAACCATATCTCCCCGGAGATTTTTCAGGCTTTTCTCTGCGAGATGGAAAAAACCTCCCCGGATATCCTTATCATAAGCGGCGACATGACCTTAAACGGCGCGAAAGCCAGCCATGAGGACTTTGTGCGGCTGCTTGCTCCTTTGGAGAAAAAGGGCACGGATGTGCTCATTATCCCCGGAAATCACGATATTGACAAGGAATTTGCGGTAAATTATATAGACGATGGCGCAGTCAAGGCGGAGGCGCTCAGCTTTGAAGCTTTCAGAACGCTCTATGCCGACTTCGGCCCGGATATCGCCATAAGCTCCGACGGGCAAACCTTCAGCTACACGGTGCAGGCGGGAAAAGGGCTTCGCATAATCATGCTGGACACCAACAGCTACGGCTCCGGTACAATAAAATCGCCCACTCTCCAATGGCTTGAGCAGCAGCTTGAGGAGGCACAGGCCGCCGGGGATAAGGTAATTACCGTAAGTCACCAGAACCTCTACGCCCACAACAGGCTTCTGTCCTTCGGCTATGAGCTTTACAATTCCGATGCGCTGCTCGCCCTTTTGGAGCAGTACGGAGTTATCTGCCACCTGAGCGGGCATATCCACAGCCAGAGCATAAAAGAGGGCGCAGTGCCTGAGATAGTCACATCCTCTCTTGTGGTAGCTCCCTGCCAGTACGGGCTCATCGAGTATGACGGCAGCAGCCTGAGCTATGGCACAGCGGAGACGGATGTTTCCCTCTGGGCCGAGGCCGAGGGTCGCACAGAGCCGGAATTTGCAAATTTCGCCGCATTCTGCCGGAAGTTCTTTGCCGACAACTGCTACAGGCAGATGAACGAGATGTTTGAAGGCTCAGCTCTGAGCGAAGAAGATGTCAGCCTTCTCTCCGATACCTTTGCCCAGCTCAATCAGGACTATTTTGCCGGGGCGCTGCCCGACTATGCCGCGCTCCAAGCGGGTATAGAGCTGTGGCGTGCGCAGGAAAAGAGCTTTACCCAGATGTATATTGAGACCATGGCCGCCATTGAGCACGACAGCAGGACTTATGAAATAGCAGTAAACTGAAGAAATATTCAAAGCCGCCGGATGACTCCCGGCGGCTTTGGTGCTTATTCGTCTTTTACGTATTCGGCAATATCCTCAAGAGCACAGTCCAGAGCGGTGCAGAGCTTATCAAGGGTTTTGGTTTCTATGTTTTCATTTGCCCGGAGACGGCGGATCGTTTTGCTGTCAATGCCGCACTTTTCACGCAGTGTATAGGTGGAAAAGCCCCTTTTCTCCATTGTTTCCCAAAGCCTGTCAAAGATTATCATACTGCACCCCCAAGGAAGATTGACATCAAGCATTATGGGGGTTATAATCTTTTCTATTAAGGGGATATAATCCCCATAGTCAAGGGGTGTTTGTATGCCGGATTATAAAGAAATGTATTTGAAACTATTTCGCGCCACAGAGGACGCAATTTCTAACTTGATTAAGGTGCAGCTTGAGTGTGAGGAAATGTATATAAATGCTCCTGAATTTGAGCAGAAACTGTATGTTTTAGACAGCAAGCACCCAGAAGAAGATTAAGAATCAGATTGTATTCCATTCTCCTGCCGCCTTCGGCGGCACGAGAATGTTTTGGTGTCCGGAGTTCGTTTCCTGCAAAACATAAAAACCAACGCAAAACCCAGCGCAGCGGTTTTGAGTTGGAGAGGAAGAGCGATGAAGCTCAGACGAAAAAACAGCCGCTCCTACGAAACGGCTGTTTTTGAGCAGAGCGTAATCAGCTCTGACGTGGTGCTCCAGCGGAGATTCGAACTCCGGACACCCTGCTTAAAAGGCAGGTGCTCTGCCTACTGAGCTACTGGGGCAAATATCGTTTTCCCGACTTGAAGCCCAGCACAGCGGGTTCAAGTCGGAAAGGAAGAGGAGGCAAGTCAAGCGAAGTTTTCATCGCTCGATGGAAACGAAGCGGACGCGCCTTCTCTGACGCAGTGGCTGGGATGGCGGGACTCGAACCCACTATATCGGAGTCAAAGTCCGGTGTGTTACCATTACACTACATCCCAATATTTGTAAGGTCTTACACAAAGAGGCCGGCACTGCCGGCCTCGAAGCTTTTATGTGGGGTGGGATATGGGGCTCGAACCCACGACACCCGGAACCACAATCCGGTGCTCTGCCAATTGAGCTAATCCCACCGCATATTTATATAAAACCCTTTCGGGTGAATATACATGGCACGCCAAGAGAGATTCGAACTCCCGACCTACTGCTTAGAAGGCAGTTGCTCTATCCTGCTGAGCTATTGGCGCATATCTAAGCGACAAGTACTTGGAGCGGGTGATGGGAATCGAACCCACGTATCCAGCTTGGAAGGCTGGTGTTCTACCATTGAACTACACCCGCATGGGCCGTTTCCACATTCAGCCTTGAGATAATAACATATTTTTGTCGCTGATGTCAATATCCTTTGGCGAAAAAGTTTTAAAACCTCAAAAATTTTCTGTGGCAGCCCTGCCAAAAAGGCTTTGGCAGGGCTGATTATCCAGTTTAGTCTCTGTCGCGCCAGTAGCGTTCCTCATCCCGGCGGCGATTTTCGTAATTTCGTCTGTCCTCGTCCCACTGGCTCGGCTCATAATAGCCGTCCCTGTAGCGATCCTGAGAGCGGGGCTTTCTGCCAAGCATGGATCTGAGCCTTTCAAGGCCGCCGGTGTTGATAAGCACCATGAGCGCGCCGAGAATAATAAGGGCGATGATGCAAATTATCATGATGACCACGAGGGTGCTGCGGTTGGAGCGGGTCTCGTAGGAATCGTGCTCAATACGGTTGGGTCTGGGGGTGGCGCTGGGCGAGGGGCTGGGCTGGGGATTCTCCTCGGTCGGGGCGCTTGTGACAGTGGGCTTTGCAGTTACCGCAGGCTTTGTGGTGACAGTACCGGAGGGGGCGCTGCTGGCGCTGACCTTTACGGTGAAGGTGGCCAGAAGGTCGTTGTACCTGACCTTTACCACCTGCGTTCCTTCGGAGGTGAACACAGTCGGCTCACAGGAAAAGCCGGAGGATATGATCTGGCTGCTGACCCCATCGCTTAGCTTCAGCACAAGCCCTGCGGTGTCAAGGCTTTCGCCCAGGGTGTAGCTGAGCTTTCTGGGGGTGGAGGTCACTTCCAGAAGTTTTGCACCGCCCGTAACGGTCACATTGAAGGTGCAGGTCCTGTTCTTGTAGATAAGAGTGATGGTCTGGCTGCCGGAGGCGGTCAGCTGCATAGGCTCGCAGATAAAGTCCGAGTTCATGTCCTTGTAGCCGTCCTTGGTGTAGACCCGGAAAACAAGGCCGCTGGTGTCCAGATACTCGCCCACATTGTACTGGGTCTTTGCAGGCAGACTCACCAAGCCTATTCCGGTAATGCTCTGCTCAAAGCTCTGCACTATCACAGGAAAGGTACAGCTTCTGCCGCCGTAAACTACTGTGACATTCTGAGGCCCGGTCTGGACAAACTGGGTGGGGCTGAGCTGATAGCCTGCGTTGACCACGCGCTCGGTGCCGTTGGACATACGGGCGACGATGGTCAGCCCTGCCGCATCCAGATAGTCGCCCTCCATGAAGCTGGTTTTATAGGGTATTGTGGCCACGGCGATGCTTTCAACGGAAAGTTCCTGCACCGTGACCCTTATGGGTGCGGAGTAGCTGGCACTGCCGTAGGCATCGAACACGGCGCAGTAGTAATAATAGGTTCCGGGAACGGAGGTGTCCGGCGTGTACTCGGCGTTGGTAGCTCCGGGGATGAGGATGCCGTTGGTGCTGAGATTTGCCGGGTTCATAAACCACTGGTACTGATAGTAGCCTCCATCCCCTACCACAGCGGCTGTGACAAGGGCATGGTCCCCCACGTAGCAGTCCGTATCAGCCGAGGTGTATATCTGGGGCGCTGCACCCTGAGCCACCGGCACAACATTTATGGCAAAGGCGGCAGGCAGCAGCGCAGAGAGCATCATCAGACATACTGCAAGAGAAATAAGTTTCTTTTTCATTGTCCTTTTATCCTTTCAGGCAAATGAAAGTAAATAATATTGTTGCACACTTGGCCGCTATTTGTCAACCGACAGTTTTCACATGGCAGCGGCGCAAAATTTTGCACACAGAGCGGCGCTTGTCGGTTGTGATACGCTCAAATCTGTGCTAAAATGGAAAAAAACTTGAAAACGGGAGGGAGAGCCTTGGCAGGAACACAGTGGTACAAGGAGATGGCCGTATATCAGATCTGGACCAGAAGCTTTTACGACGGCAACGGCGACGGCATAGGCGATCTTTATGGCGTGCTTGAAAAGCTTGATTATATCAAGAGTCTCAACGTGGATGCCATATGGTTTTCGCCCCTCTATCCCTCGCCCAATGCCGACTATGGCTACGATATCTCCGACTATATGAATATCCACCCGGACTTCGGGGATCTGGACATTTTCAAAAAGGTGCTGGATGGGGCCCACGACAGGGGCCTGCGGGTCTTCATGGATCTGGTGGTGAACCACACATCGGACGAGCACCCCTGGTTCAGGGAGAGCCGGAAGGGCAAAAGCAATCCCTATCACGACTATTACTACTGGCGTCCCGGCAAAACCGTGCGGGGCAAGCGGCAGCCTCCCAACAACTGGACAAGTATGTTTGAGGGTGACGCGTGGGAGTATGACAGTAATCTGGACGAATATTATCTGCATTTGTTCGCCAAAAAGCAGCCGGATCTGAATATGGATAATCCCAAGGTCCGAGAGGAAGTGAAGAAAATCCTGCGTTTCTGGCTGGACATGGGTGTGGACGGCTTCAGGGAGGATGTTATCACCTTCATCTCCAAGACTCCCGGGCTGCCCTCAAGCTATCCGAAGCTGCCCATGGCCAACGGCATGAAGCACTTTTCAAACCGTCCCAAGGCTCATGACTACCTCAGGGAGTTCAAAAAGGACGTATTTGACTATTACGACTGCTTCACCGTGGGCGAAAGCCCCCTGACCGATGCCGACATTGCCCTGCGCTATGTGACGGAAGGCCCCGACAAGGTGCTCGATGAGATGATAGGCTTTTCCCACATGGAGGCGGACTGCTTCATGACCGACTATGTCCCCCGCCCCTTTGACCTGAAGAAGATGAAGCGGGCCTTTACCGAATGGCAGCTGAAGCTGGAGGGCAAGGGCTGGAACGCCCTTTACATAGAAAATCACGACCATCCCCGCATAATAAGCCGCTACGGCAGTGAGGTGTACCGCACAGAGAGCGGCAAAATGCTTGCCGCCATGTATATTTTGCAGCGGGGCACGCCCTTTGTGTATCAGGGTCAGGAAATAGGCATGCTGAATATTCAGCTGCCGAGGCTGGATATGTACAAGGATGTGATGAGCTTCAACGCCGCCCGCATCGCCTCAAAGCTCATGGGTAAGAGCGCCGTTTTGAAGCTCGTACAAAGCCGCACCAGAGAAAACGCCAGAACCCCCATGCAGTGGACAGACGGCGCAAACGCAGGCTTCAGCAGAGTGGCCCCCTGGTTCTACGTAAATCCCAACTACCACAGGATAAACGTGGAGGCCGAGGAGGAAAACCCCGACTCCATCCTCAATTTCTACAGAAAGCTTCTCAAGTTCAGGAAGGATAACCCCATCGTGCTCTACGGCACTTATAATGAGCTTATGCACGAAAATGAGCAGCTTTACGTTTACGAAAGGCACTACAGGGGCAAAAAGCTCCTTGTAATATGCTCCTTTACCAACGAGCTTGTACGTTTTGAGCTGCCCGAGTACTATCCTCTGGAAAAGGGCAGACTTGTCCTTTCAAATTACGAGCACAATTTTATAATTGCCAATGGCTTTACCACCCGCCCTTACGAGCTTAGAGTATATATGTATGAGGACGAACCATGAGAGAAATATCCGAAAAGGCCTATGCAAAGCTTAATATTTCCCTTGATGTGATGGACGGCCGCGACGACGGCTACCACGACATGATGATGGTCATGCAGACCGTGAGTCTTTGGGACGATGTGCGCCTTACACTGAATTCCGAGGGAAAAATGTCCGCCTCCAGCAATCTGCGCTTTATCCCCGGAGACGAACGCAATCTGGCTGTAAAGGCCGCTGTCCGCTTTTTCCGTGAGCTGGGCGATGAGCAGAGCGGCGTACACGTGGATATGCAAAAGCGCATCCCCGTAGGTGCGGGAATGGCAGGCGGCTCCGCCGATGCGGCCGCAGTGCTCAGGGGCCTCAACAAGCTCTTTGACAGGCCCTTCTCCCTTGAAAAGCTCATGGAGCTGGGGGCTGATGTAGGCTCGGACGTGCCCTTCTGCGTCATGGGCGGCACTGCACTGGCAGAGGGTCGGGGCGAGATACTAAGTCCCCTGCCCCCCATGCCCCGATGCAGCTTTCTTATCTGCAAGCCGGAGTTTTCCATCTCCACGCCGGAGCTTTTCCGCAAGCTGGACGCCTCCCCCATGCGCCGCCACCCGGACACCCAGGGCATCATACAGGCCCTTGAAAAGGGCGAGCTTATCCAGATATGCCGCAGGATGTACAATGTCTTTGAGGACGTGGACGACAGGCGCATGAGAAGCGTGGCGGAGATAAAGGGCGCTCTTCTGGATAACGGCGCACTCAGCGCCATGATGACAGGCACCGGTTCCGCCGTATTCGGGGTGTTTGACGATGATAGTGCGGCACAAAAGGGGCTTGAGGCCATGAAGTCTTATTGTCCTTTCAGCTGCCTTGCAGAGCCTGTAAGTATAGAAAACTGAATATCTGCCCATAATCTCACCGGAGCGTAAAAAGCTCCGGTGTTTTTATATTCAAAGTCTATTCTACATAGGGAGGAAATATAAGTATGTTCAAAAATAAATTGAAGCTCTGCGAAACGGCGGCGCTGGTGGCGCTCTGTCTGGCTCTTTGCACCGGTACATGGGCCCAGGGCAGACAGCAGGCCCTGAGCGGCAAGCTTGTGCGCCTTCATGTGCTTGCCCACTCCGATGAGGCGGCAGAGCAGCAGATAAAGCTGGATGTGCGCGATGCGGTGCTGGGCTATCTTGAGCCGAGACTTGAAAACGCCGCGGACGGCAGGGATGCCGAGCGTGTCATCATGGAAAATCTGGACGGCATCACCCGCGCCGCAAAGCGGGCTTCCCAGGGGCGCAAGGTCAGCGTTACCCTCTCCACCGAGCACTATCCCAGCCGCCGCTATGACAGCTTTGTCCTGCCCGCCGGAGAATACCGCTCCCTGCGTGTAAGTCTGGGTGAAGGGCAGGGTCAGAACTGGTGGTGCGTGGTGTTCCCTCCTCTTTGCACGCAAACGGTATTGGCTGAGGACAGCTGTCCCGCCCTGAGCTCTGATGAGCTTTCGCTGATAAGGCAGCAAAAGGGCTATACTCTTGCCTTTCGCAGTCTGGAGCTGTGGGACGGGCTGAAAACTTTGTTAAACGATTGATATATGGATAATACCGGTGTATAATCCTTGTGAAATCAACACAAGGAGGAACACCCCATGAAGCTTTGCAATATAAAGATAGCCGACCAGTGCCATCTGGCAATACTCACCGACCGCGGCCTTGTGGACGCCACCGCCGCCGGCTGCACTCTGGATATGGACGCCTTTATCTCCGGCGCAGACCTTGCTCCCCTTGAAAAAATCGCGGCAGACGCCACTCTCCCTGTTATAGACTCCCCTGAATATCTCAACGTGGTCAACAGACCCGGCAAGCTTTTGTGCGTGGGGCTGAACTATGTGGATCACGCCAACGGCGTGAAAATGGACATACCCAAGTACCCCATCCTTTTCTCCAAATTTGCCAACGCCCTTGTGCCCCACGAGGCAGAGGTATGCCTGCCTGAGTGGGAAGTGAGCTATGACTACGAGGCCGAGCTTGTCATCGTCATGGGCAAAACCGCATGGAACGTCAGCGAGGAAGAGGCCATGGACTGCGTATTCGGCTACACCTGCGGCAACGACTTCAGCTGCCGCGATCCCCAGATGAGAAGCGGTCAGTGGCTCATCGGCAAGACCATGCCCGGCTTTGGCCCCTGCGGCCCTGTCATTGTCACAGCTGAGGGCTATGACGTGAAGGCCGGCAAAAAGGTGCAGAGCTATGTCAACGGCGAGCTGAGACAGGACGGCAGCACCACCCAGATGCTCTTTGACTGCGCCAGGATAATAAGCTACGCCTCCCGCTACACCCAGCTGGAGCCGGGCGACCTTATCTACACCGGCACTCCCAGCGGAGTGGCCCTTGAAAAGCGCGAGGATAAGCGCCGCTGGCTCGAAAAGGGCGACAAGGTGGATGTGGTCATTGAGGGAATTGGCACTCTGACAAACTACATGGTGTGATTTTACAGCAAAATCCCTGCGGAGAAATCCGCAGGGATTCTTTTTTGACTTATTCCAATTCGAATGCGCCGGTATAGAGCTGATAGTACACGCCTTTTTCCTCGATGAGCTTGTCGTGGCTGCCCCGCTCGATGATGCGGCCATGGTCAAGCACCATGATAACATCGGAGTTCATGACGGTGGAGAGTCTGTGGGCAATGACGAATACCGTCCTGCCCTCCATCAGCTTATCCATGCCCCGCTGAACGATGGCTTCGGTGCGGGTATCTATGGAGGAGGTAGCCTCGTCCAGTATCATCACCGGAGGATCGGCTACGGCAGCTCTGGCAATGGCCAGCAGCTGGCGCTGACCCTGGGAGAGATTTGCGCCGTTGTTGGTGAGTACCGTATCGTAGCCCTCGGGCAGTCTTGTAACAAAGTCATCAGCACCGGCCAGCTTTGCGGCATTGATACAGTCGGCATCGGAGGCATCCAGTCTGCCGTAGCGGATATTCTCCATGACCGTGCCGGTGAAAAGATGTGTATCCTGCAAAACAAGCCCCAGTGAGCGGCGCAGGTCCGCCTTCTTTATCTTGTTTACATTTATGCCGTCGTAGCGGATCTTGCCGTCGTCAATGTCGTAAAAGCGGTTTATAAGATTTGTTATTGTGGTCTTGCCCGCGCCGGTAGCGCCCACAAAGGCCACCTTCTGACCCGGCTCTGCGTACACGGACACGTCGTGCAGCACGTTCTTGCCCTCTTCGTAGGCAAAATCCACCTCCACCATGCGCACATCGCCCTCAAGCCTTGTGTAGCTGAGAGTGCCGTCGGTGTGGGGATGACGCCACGCCCACTGACCTGTGCGGCTTTCGCTTTCAGTGATGCTGCCGTCTTCGGCTATGTTTACGTTCACCAGTGTCACATAGCCCTCATCGGTCTCAGCTGGCTCATCCAGCAGGGCAAACACGCGCCCCGCGCCGGCAGAGGCCATGGCGATGGAGTTCATCTGCTGGGAGAGCATATTCACATTGCCCGCAAACTGGCGCGCCATACCCAAAAAGGGCACGATGATGGTGATATCAAAGGGCAGGCCGGAGATGCTCAGGTTGGGGATGCCGCTGAGAAGGAACAGGCCGCCGGCAAAGGCCAGAAGCACGTACATGATATTGCCGATGTTGGCGATGATGGGGCCAAGAGAGTTTGCATAGGCATTGGCGCGGAAGGTATTGTAGAAAAGCTCCTCATTGTGCCGGTCAAAGCTTTCCATGCTCTCCTTCTCCCGCGAAAAAACCTTCACTATCTTCTGGCCGTTCATCATCTCCTGCACGTAGCCCTCCGTAGCAGCCACGGACTTCTGCTGCAAAACAAAGTACCTGGCAGAGCCGCCGCCTATCCTCGTTGCCACAAAGAACATGGCGGCAACGCCTGCAAGCAGCACAAGAGTCATCCATACGCTGAAATACAGCATTATCGCCAGCACGCAAAGAACTATAGCGCCGGACTGGATAAGGGCGGGGAGAGTCTGGGAGACAAGCTGGCGGAGAGTGTCTATATCGTTTGTATAGTGGCTCATGATATCGCCGTGCTTGTGGGTGTCAAAATACTTTATGGGCAGATCCTGCATTTCCCCGAAAAGCTCCTGTCTGAGCTTGTGGAGAAAGCCCTGGGTCATTATAGCCATGAGCTGGGTATAGGTGAGCATGGAGAGAAGGGAGAGCACATAAAGGACTACGAGTATGCCGATATAGTGGAACACCTCGCCCTTTGCCGCAGCCCAGTCACCGGTGCTGACCCATTTTTCAATGACGCTCAGTACGTTCTGCACGAAAAGGGAGGGGATGGAGCTGACGATGGAGGAGAAGAGGATGCATACCATGGTCAGGGGAGCCAT
>JAFTXM010000014.1 GCA_017465025.1 Oscillospiraceae bacterium | reverse complement strand
TCGTCGTTTATCTTTCTTCCGTCTTCGTAGTAATGGGTGCAGGCTTCGGTGTAGACGGTGAAGCCCTGGGGAACGGTAAGAACGATGTGGGTCATTTCTTCAAGGTTTGCGCCCTTAACGCCCAGAATCTCACGCATGCTGGCGTTGCCTTCAGAGAACATGTAGACGTACTTTTTACTCATCGTTTTCGATCCTTTCTATTCACAACAAAAAAATAAAAAAAGCAAACTTATTAATTGGCCAACCGTCATTCTAACACATTTGTCAAATTTTCACAATACAGCATGATGACAAATATACAAAGATTTTTCAATAAATTTTGTCGGAAATGGCAGCAAAGTCTGTTAAATTCAAAACTTCCCCCCTGATTTTGGGGTCAAAGCCACATTCGGCGAGGACGTTTTCCACATATTGCTTGTCCAGCTTCAGCTGAGAGGAGAGAGCATTGACCAGAGTTTTGCGCCTTTGATTGAAGGCTGCGCGGACTATGGCGAACATTTTATCCTCATCCTTGACGGCGCAGGGCGCTGTTTTTCGCCTGTCCAGCCTTATGACGGAAGAGGTGACCTTGGGCTGGGGAATAAAGCAGCCGGCAGGCACATCGAAAAGGAGCTTTGCCTCCGTGTGCCACTGGATAAAGACGCTGAATGCGCCGTAATCGGCAGTATTGGGCAAAGCGCACATACGCTTTGCCACCTCCCGCTGCACCATGACGGTGATGCTGTCAAAAAGGCCGGAGTTTATAAGCTTTGTGAGCACCGGGCTTGTCACATTATATGGCAGATTTGCGCAGACCACCGGGCGCAGACCCTCGAAGTGCTCGTTGACCAGCTTGGGCAAGTCCTGCTTTAAAATATCCCCGAAGTGGATCTTCACATTGTCACGGTCCGCCAGAGTCTCAGCCAGCACCTTTTCAAGGGAGCGGTCCAGCTCCACGGAGAGCACCTTTCCCGCTCTTTCGGAAAGTTCTCTTGTAAGGCAGCCTATGCCCGGGCCTATCTCAAGAACGCCGGTGTTTTCATCAAGCCCCGCACTTTCGGCAATATCCTCCGGCACCCATGAGGCCACAAGGAAATTCTGACCCATGGACTTGGAAAAGCGGAAGCCGTGCCGGTTAAGGAGGGCCTTTACTTCATCAATGTTTGTAAGATCCATATTACTTGAACTTAAAGTAGCGCATCCACTGACCCAAAAGGCACATACCTATGAGCACCGCGCCGCTGAGGCGGGCTATAGTGTCGGCAGTGCTGGCAAAAAAGAGAATGTAGAACACCACAAGGGCTATCACAGTCCACACGATGGCGCTGATAAGGTTTTTGTTCATCATTATACCCCTTTATTTCAATAATTTTTCATATGCCTGTCTTGCCGGGTCATGTCCCGGCTCGGAGGAGACAAGGATATTGCCCCGGTAGCGGAAGCCGCTTTCCCTGAGAAGATGCTGCATGGGCTTATTCTTCCTGTGGGTGTCCACTCTCAGATATTTCACGCCGCTTCTGCGGCTTATATCCTCGGCGCAGCGCACAAGATATTCCGCCATGCCGCTGCCCCGGTACTCCGCCGCCACGGCGGTGCGGTGCATGACGCAGTAGGGGGCATCGCTGCTCCACTTGCCGTCGGTAATATCATCGTAGCAGGGTTCGGGTCTTGATGTGACCATGAGAAAGCCCGCTATATCCTCACCGTGGCAGAGCACATAAAGCTCATCATTGGCCACATCCTGTTCAAAAGCCGCAGCGGTGGGATAATCCCCCTGCCACTGGTCTACCCGGTGCTTTTTCAAAGAGCGCTTGGCATCTGCCACGATCTCCATGACCCGTGGAATATCCTCAAGCTCTGCATGGCGATAGCTCAGAGGCTCGGTGAGCTTTTTGCGCTTGGCCTGCTTTTGAATTTCCTTTAAAAGCTTTGCATCCTCTTTGTCCTCAAAGCTGAGCTTTGCAAACATATCCGGGCGCTTTTCCATGGTGCGCTCTATCTGTTTTTTGCGCCGCCATTTGTCCACCTTGGCATGGTCGCCGCCGATGAGCACCTCCGGCACGCTCCTGCCCTCCCAGCACTCCGGGCGGGTATACTGGGGATACTCCAGAAGCCCGTCCCAGTGGCTTTCGCCGGTGTAGCACTGCTCGTCAGCCAGCACACCCGGCACAAGGCGGCACACCGAGTCCGCCACTGCCATGGCAGCGATCTCCCCGCCGGTGAGCACAAAGTCACCAAGGGATATTTCCTCGTCCACACAAAGTTCTATAAAACGCTCGTCTATGCCCTCATAGTGGCCGCAGACCAGCACCAGATGGTCATAGTCATTTTTAAGGCGTTTTGCCGTGGCCTGATCAAAGGGCTTGCCCTGGGGGGACATATAGATGACCCGGCTTTTACGCTCACCCGCCTGCTGCATTATATGGTCAAGGCAGGATTTGAGAGGCTGGGCCATCATCACGCAGCCCCAGCCGCCGCCGTAGGGGTAATCATCCACCTGATTTTGTTTGTTTTCCGTAAAGTCGCGTATCTGGACGCAGTTTATCTCCACTATCCCCTTTTTGGCGGCGCGGCCTATGATGCTCTCATGGAGCACGGCGTTGACCGTGTCGGGGAAAAGGGTCATTATATCTATACGCATTTACATACCCTCGATAAGATGTACTTTGATAATGCCGTTTTCCGCATCGGTGGAGAGGATGAACTCCGGCACGGCGGGGATCATATGCTCACGCTCCCCTTTTACCACGTAGATGCGGGAGGCGGGAGTTTCCATTATCTCCGTGAGCTTGCCTATCTCCGCCCCGTTTTCGTCAACAACTGATGCGCCCATTATATCCTGCAAAAAGTAATGGCCGCGGGGCAGATGGGCATCGTCACGGTGGATATGGACAGTCTTGCCCTTCAATGCCATGGCGGTATTCACATCGTCCACGCCCTCAAGCTTTGCCAGCACAAAGCCCTTATGCTCCCGGGAGGAGAGCATTTTTATCTCGCTGCCGTTGATGAAAAAGCGCTTGAACTTTCTCATAAAACGGGGAGAGTCCAGCCAGACCTCGATTTTAACTTCACCGGCTACGCCGTGGGTATTCACGATGCGCCCGGCCTCGATATAGGTGTTTTTCTCCATGGCTGTACCTCCTTTTGCAAAACAATTTATTTTACCACTGTTTTATTGGTTTGAAAAGGAAAAAAATGACATTGGTGCATTTTTGCATCCAATGTCATTTTTATAAGTCTTATCAAGTGTTCTCGTCTGTGGGGGCTTCGCCTGCGCCGTCGGCGGCGGTATCCTCCACCACGTCCTCAAACTCGGCGATCTCCACGTCGATATCGGCAGCGGCGGGGGCAACCTCATTCTTGAGGTAGCTTATCTCCTCTTCCTTGGCGCTGATATTGGCCTTGATCTGCTCAGCCTGAGCAAAAAGTGCCCTGAAAAAACCCTCGGGGGCGTCCTTGGCCTGTTCATAGTAAAGCTGGCCTATCTCGGCAAAGACACGCTTGAGCTCTTCCCTGTCGCCGTTTATCTCAAGAGAGAGCTTTGCGATCTGTCCATAGGTCTTGGCCTTGCCTGCGCCCTGCTCATAGATATCTCGGACGGTGTTGCTGTCGGCCACTTCCCTGACCTTGCCCACAATGTTTTTCAAAGTTCCGGTTATCATATCCTTATAGTCAGCCATTTTTATACCTCCAAATTATTATTTCTCTGTTTTTCAGACGTTCTGCCCATCATTTTGTTCCGCCTGACAGTTTTTCACCACGTTCACGTAGAGCGTTTCCGGCGATGGGCAGCGTTTGCGGATAAGAAGCATTATTGTAAGCGCCGCAAGCACGATTACAAGCGAGAGAAGCTGGGAGACGCGGATGCCTGTGGAGCCTATGTAGAGGCTGTCGCTGCGAAGCCCCTCTATCCACATGCGCCCCAGACCGTAAAAGAAAAAGTACAAAAGCGCGCACTGCCCGTCATAGCGGCGTTTGCCACGGCGTTCAAATATGATGAGCGCAACGAGAAGCACAAAATTCCACAGGCTTTCATAGAGGAAAGTGGGGTGGACATAGATGGTGGTGCCATTGGGTGCGGTAAGCCCCATGCGGCAGAATATCTCCGTCTGCGCGCCGAAAGCCTCCCGGTTCATGAAGTTGCCCCAGCGGCCTATTATCTGCCCGATGAGAAGGCCGTAGACGGCAAGGTCCATAAAAGCCCCGGCGGGTATCTTCTTATGCCGGCACACCAGCAGCAAAGTTATAAC
Organism: Oscillospiraceae bacterium; assembly: GCA_017465025.1. GTDB lineage: Bacteria > Bacillota > Clostridia > Oscillospirales > Oscillospiraceae > Limivicinus. The sequence goes on along the minus strand of JAFTXM010000014.1, from coordinate 13,522 downwards.
ACCCGCAATAACGCCGCCGTAGATGGCAAGCCCTCCCTCCCACACGGCGAATATCCGCGAAGGCTGGGCAAGGTACTCATCCAGCGAGAAGGCCACATAGTAAAGCCTTGCGCCAAGGATAGCCATGGGCAGAAGCCAGATCATGAAATCGTACACATCATCCTCTTTAAGGCCGAAGCGGCGGGCGCTTTTGGCACAGTAGAGCATGGCCAGAACAAAGCCAAGGGCAATCAGGATGCCATAGAAATATATCTCCCTGCCGAAAAGCTCAAGAGAGGCGGGGGGATTGAGCTCAAGCCCCAGAAAGGGAAAGGAGATAACGCTGTCGCGCTGGATGGTATCTATCAAGGCTCCTCCCTCCCGGTTGCGATGATGGAAATGGCAAGGCGGTCTTTCTGAAGCTTTTCCGCCACAAAGCTGCGGCAGTCCTCAAGGCTGACAGTGCTCAGCATGGGGATGGCCTCAAGAGCGTCAAAGCCCTCAAATTCACCCTCCACAATGGAAATGCACACATTCTCAAAGTCCTCAAGACCCCGGAGCCTTGCGCCCAGAGAGGCCTTTTTTGCAAGCTCAAAGCTTTTTTCGTCAAAGCCCTCGTCTCTGACCCTGTCAACCTCTTTTATAAGCTCTTCCAGCACCTTTTCCGGCTGGCTGCTCTCGCCGCCGATGATGACAGAGCCGGTGTCGGCAAAAAAGTCCACCTCATAGTCAAAGTCCCGGTTCAAAAGGCCTTCGGCATAGAGCCTTGTATAGAAGGGGGAGGAATAGCCCACCAGCATCCTCAGGGCAAGCTGAGCCGTAAGCCGCTGATAAAGCTTTTCCTTCGCGTCTCTGCAAGGGGCTATTTTCGCGCCGATAAGAAACTGAGGCGCGGACACGGGCATATATTCCTTTTTGTACTGCTCCACGGGCAATTCGCCCTCGTCAGCGCCAAACTCCGCTCTGGGCTTTTCGCATTTCTCTCCGCCCAGCACTTCCCCTGCAATCTCAAATACCCGCTCCGCCTTTACATTGCCCTCAACACAAAGGCACATATTCACCGGGGAGTAGAAAGCCTTATGGCAGTCATAAAGGGTCCGGGCGGTAATTTGGGAGATACTCTCCACCGAGCCTGCCACTCTGTCCTTTATGGGGTGCTCCCTATAGAGCATGGAGAGAAGATTATAGTAAATGATAACGCCGGGATTGTCCTCACCCATGGATATTTCCTGGGCGATTATCCCCTGCTCCTTACTGACCGTTTCCTCGGTGAAGTAGGGAGTGGAAACAAAGTGGAGCAAAAGTTTCAGATTGTCCTCAAATTTCTCAGTGCAGCTGAAATAATAGGCGGTCATGCTGCTTGAGGTAAAAGCGTTGGGGTCTGCCCCGTTGAGGGACAGCAGTTCCAGCGCATTGTCGCCGTTTGGCAGGTCGAACATCTTATGCTCAAGAAAATGAGCCACGCCCGCGGGGGTCTTTTTAAGCTCCCCATCCAGATAGAAGTCCCTGTGCGCCCCGCCGTAGTCGGTAGCCAGCACCGCGTAGCAGGTAGCAAAGTCCGGCTTTTCTATCACATTTATTTTCAGCCCGTTGGGAAGCACCGTGCTGTGGAGAACTTCCCCTATATCTTTATATTCAGTTCTCTGCATTTTCGTCCTCCGTGTCGGCCTCGCCGCACATGAAATAGATAAGGTCGCACTCGACGCTGTTGGCAACAGCCGCCACATCCTCCGCCCTTACATCCGCCACAAGCTCGGCAAGCTCCATAGGCCCGTATTCAAGGCCCATAAGGGTCTGCGAGAGGAAAAATCCTTCCAGTGCGCCCTGAGAGTCCATGGTGGAGCGAAGGTCAGAGGCCACGCCCGCCTTGGCTGCGGAAAGCTCAGAGTCGGTGATATTGCCCTTTCGCATCTCATCGAGCTGGGCAAAAATCTCGTTTCTGGTCTCGTCCAGCTTGTCGGCCTCTATGCCGGAGGATACCAGCATCAGGCCCTTGGGGATATTGAGGCCGGAGCTTGCATAGTAGCAAAGCTGCAAGCGCTCACGCACGTTCATGAAAAGCTTGGAGGTGCTGCTGCCGCCGAATACACTGTTGAAAACATAGAGGGCAGCCGGATCCGGCTCCTCCATGATCTCGCCCAGACGAAAGCCCATAACGAGCTTGCCCTGGGTGACATCCATCTCCTCTTTGACAAAGCGGGGCTCATCCTCAACGGCGTTCATGCGCACATCGGTGCCTATATCGTAATTTATCTCGCCACGGGGCAGGGTCACAAGGGCATCTTTAACGGCGCGGCGCACGGCCTTTTCCTCAGCCCTGCCGCAGTAGATTATCTCAATGGGGCACTGCTGCAAAAGCTCCTTATAGCGGCGTGTGAGCTTTTTGTAGTTTATATTTTCGCAGTCCTCCTCCGTGCCGAAACGGCCCACGGCAAAATCCTCAAAGCAGCACATTTCCTCCATACATCTTATTGTGGCGTAGCTGCGCTTGTCGTTTAAGCGGCTGCGGATAGCGTCTATCATCTTTTCCTTTTCGCTTTCCACATAGTCCGGCAGGAAAAGGCCGCCCCGGGTGGCAGGATGCAGAAGTATCTCCCCGACAAGTTTCAGTACTTCCGGCAGAAGCTCCGTCTTTTCCGGCAGAAATTCGCCTTCCGGGAAGCTTGAGTATAGGCCGATGCACTGTATCTCCCCGATGCGGCGCACGACCGGCTCTATGGCAGTGCCGTAAAGCTCGTTCATGCGGGTGGAGAGCGCCTCCATATCCGGATAGAGGCTGCTGCCCCGGCGCAGCACATAGGGCACAAGGGCATTGATGGAGGCCGTCTCTCTTTCAAGCTGGCAGAGAAGATTGACGCTCATGCAGGCAGTTTTGAACTTGTCCGAGCGCAGGCAGGTCAGCCCAACTCCGTTCATTATCTCGCATCTGGATATTTCCATGAGACACCTCCGTATCATTTATACGCCAATTATATCACCCAAGTGCAAAAATTGGTAGTACCTGCTTTACACAATGGATGAACAAAGAGTTAAAACTTGGGACAGGGAGTTCCCCTGTCCCTTTTCACCCTATAGGCTCGCCCTTGTAGTTTTTGCCGTCCACCTTCACGTTCTGGCGATCGATGGCGATTTCGTGGGAAACTCCCGCGCCGTCAGTCCAGTGTACAGTACACTTTTCAAAGGCCGCAGGCAGTCTGGGTGAAACGGAGAGTCTGCCCTCTTTCAGCTTAAGCCCCAGCATTTCCTCGTACACAGCGCGAAAATACCAGCCGGCAGAGCCTGTATACCATGTCCAGCCAGCCTCTCCCTCCCTGCCCTTGGCAGAATACACATCCGCGGCAAGGACGAAGGGCTCTGCTGCATAGCGGTTAAGGTCATGGTTTTGGGGCAGGAGCATGGACAGTATCTCCCATGCGTCCTCATGCCTGCCCAGTCTGAAGGCCGCCATGGCAAGCCAGATAGCCCCGTGGCTGTACTGGCCGCCGTTTTCACGAAAGCCCTCGCCGTAGCCTGCGATATACCCGGCGTAGCGCTCATCGGCGGTGTAGGGCGGGTCAAAGAGGCGGACTATTTTATGCTTTCTGTCCACAAGGGAGCGCAATGCTGAGTCCAGAGCCACCTGAGGTCTGTTGCCTGTCTCCACCGTGTCGCTGAGCACCGCCCAGCTCTGGGCTACCGAGTCGATGCGCTCAGCCCCTCCAAGGGCCTCGCCGTCGGCAAAATAGGCACGGCAATACCAACGCCCCGCCCAGGCCTTGTCCGTGTCGGCGGCAAGGCGGCGGGCAAGGTTTTCGTAGCGCTTCGCCCCTTTATCGCCCAGTTTTTTCAAAAGGGCGGCAAAGCGCTTGGCGCAGTGGGCCATAAACCAGCCCAGCCACACGCTCTCCCCGTCCACACAGCTCAAAGCATCGTTCCAGTCGCCGCTGCCCATTCTGGGAAGACCGTGGCTCCCAAAGCCCCGGGAGATGCACATTTCAAGGGCGGCACGGGCGTGTTCGGTCACAGCTGCGGTATCTGTGCCGGACTCCGGCGTCTCGTAGCGGTCCTTCTGGTTTTTTTCAAGGGGAAGTGAGAGCATGAAGGGCAGGGGGATATCACATATGGAATAGTCCCCTGTTTTCTCCGTGTACTCACACAGCGCCCACACAAGCCAGAGAAGATCGTCCGAGCAGTGGGTACGCACGCCCCTGTCGCCCTTGGGGTGGGCGTGCCACCAGTGCATCACATCGCCTTCGGCGTACTGATGCCGGCAGGCGTCCAGTATTCTCTCCTTGGCAAATTCCGGCGACACAAGCAGCATATTCACCCCGTCCTGAAGCTGATCCCGAAAGCCGATGGCGCCGCCCCGCTGATAAAGGCTTGTACGCGCCATAAGGCGGCAGGCCACGGTCTGATAGGCTGCCCATGTGTTCATATAGTTATCCAGCGCTTTTATGCCGCTTTCAAGCTGCACCCGCCGGATGAGGGAAAGCCAGTTTTCCTCAGTGCGTCTGAGCTTTTCATATACCGTATTGGGTGTGCAAAGCTCCTCAAGCCTGTCCATAGGGCATACGCCGCAGGCAATGGCAGTTATTTCATCGCATATGACGGAAATATGCATAGCCGGAGGATAAAAGCCCGTTTCCGTGCTGCATACCCTTGAGCACAGCGCGGTGAACACCAGATTTTCAAAATAGCTCATGGGATTCTGGGCAAAGAGGGCGCGCCCCTCCTTTGTTATTCTGACAGAGCTTGCGTCCGCGCCCAGCGTGGGCAGCAGCGTCCATCCCAGCTTCATGCCCACCGCCCCCTCGATCACAAGGACTCTTGCATCGCTGTCCTCTGGCACAAAGGCAGTAAGCCTTATCTGCCTGTCGTCCACGGTCTTTTCCCATACGGCCTTGCCGGGGGCGTATTCCACACGGCAGGAATATCCGTCATTGGCGGCAAAGAGACTTATCTTCTCCCCCGCCCGCTCAAGCCAGAGAAATTCAGAGCCGGATATGGCCGTGCTGTCCGCAGCCGGGAGGTTTATGGGCATTTCTCTTGCGTTTTCATACCACATTCCCCCTATGCCGCAGTCTGTGGCCATAAAACCGAAGCGCCCGTTTGTGATGGGCTGCTGCCAGACCCTTGAGGGCAAATTTCCCTTGACCTCGAAGCAGAAGCCGTGCTGTGTCCAACTGTGGTCAGGCAAAGAGGGATAGACGCGCTCATTGCCCGCAGGCGGCATGGGGGGAGCTTTCAGCTTTTCCCTTTTTGCACCCACTGTCCACGCACTGCGGCTTATTATCAGCGCCGCGGCCTGCATGGGGACAAAGTGTACCCCCGCCTCAGCTCCTATAAGCGAGCCAAGTCCCAGTTTCTCAAGGCAGTCGCTTATCTTTCCAAATACCGGCTGGCGGTACTCGCCCTGCTCGTCGGAAAGAAAGACAAGCTCTGCATCCACGCCGCAGCTTTTCAGAAGGCAGAAGCTTTTCAGCACGCTCTCGCTTTCAACGGCTCTCCCGTCACAGCAGATAATGGGATAGTCCCCGGATATGCCGTACTGCCAGAGGGCGCTTTGCGCCTCGGCCTCGCACAGCTCATTGCTCCATAGTCTTGTGAGCATATCCATAGCCGCAGCCACTTCACTGCTGCCCATCTTAAGGTGCAGCGCCGCCGCGCCGGTCATATTGCCGCGCTCATAGGAGGAGGACGCAAGGATGCGCCTTGCGCTTTTCACCGCTTCCTCCCGCTGGGTGGAAAAGCCCATGGCAAAGCGTATCTCCCGGCTCTCTCCCGCTTTAAGCTCAAGCTCCGCGCTGCACTGCACCAGAGGCTGGGACAGAGAGCCGCAGCCGCCCTTCCGGTCGGCATCGAAGCGGGCGGGCTGGCTGCACACAAGGCACAGCCAAAGCTCGCCGCTGTTATCCCGCCGTATGCGCCGCAAAATCAGCGCATCCCCCTCGGTCTGAGCCTGTATGCCCAGCTCCCAAAAGGCTTTGTGATTTACATAATCATTAAGCTTTGCCAGCACCGGATGAAATGAAAGGCTGAGCGCAACGCTCATGTCCTTTTCCGCCGTCAGCTCCACAGTGCGAAGCTCGCCGCAGTCTCCATAGGCTACAGACGCGCCGCAGCTGCATTCAAGCTGATCAAAGCGGCGGACAAGGCTGCAATGGTCCTCGCCCAGCTCCCAGATATCCGCAGGCTCGCCGTTTAAAAGGGAGAATGTGCCCTCCGGCAGAGAAAGGCTTATATCCAGCCCCGCCGCCTCTCCCTGCGGGCTGCCCTCATAAATACCGGTCTGACCGCAGAAGGCGCGGCTGTGCCCGGTATTGGAGAAGAGAAGATTATAGGCTCCGTTTGAGAGGACGGCGCACTTAAGCTCCCGGTCGGCCTGATTGCCCCGGAGAAGCCAGCGCTGTACTGCGCTGCGCTCAATGCGTTCGGGAATATCCGCGCAGTTTCGGCGTATGACCACGCCGCCGTTTTCAAGCCGCTCCTGCAAAAGAAGGGAAAAGGCGTTCATGGCAGGGTCGGACATGAACTTTCTTTGTATACTGCCTGAGCAAAGGGCGTTGGCGGCAGAGACGATGCTCATGCCCACATGGTGGGCCATATAGCAGCGCACCTGCTCGCCCCTGTCGCTGCGGCAGCGTCCGGGGCTGAAATCAAGAGCCTCGATGAAGCCAAAGCGCCCGGTCGCTCCGAAATCCTCAAGGCGTTTCAGGTTTTTCACGCTGCCCGCCGGGTCAATGGCGAGGGCGAGAAAGCTGCTGTAGGGGGAGACGACCATGTCCGCGTCCTGACCCCGCTTCAGAGCCAGCGCCGCCACGCCGTGAGCCTTGTAGCGGTAGTTGAGGGCGCTGTCCAGTGAATAGAAGGCGCTTTCCGATATGCCCCAGGGCTTCCCCGCCCAGACCCGTTTTTTCTGGGCGTAGACGCAAAAGCGCTGGCTTTCGTAGAGAAGGCTGCCCCTGTACACGGGCAGAAAGAGCACCGGCATGAGATACTCAAACATGGTGCCCGTCCAGCTGGCAAGACCTCTGTAGCCGTCCTTCTGGAGCTGGGCGCGGCTGAGTCTGCGCCAGTGGCGCACAGGCACATCCCCTCTTGCGCAGGCAAGATAGCTTGTGAGCATGGCTTCACTGGCCATCAGATCGTACCAGCCGCCCACACCCCGCTTTGCAGCCGGGTCATAGCAGATGTGAAAAAGCTCACGGCGCTTATCGAAAAGCGGTGCAAAATCCATGTCGTCTATGAGCTTTTGCAGCCTTTGGGCAAGCTTTGTATTGCCCAGTTCCTCAAGGGCCGCACGCGCCGTTATAAGCCCGGCGCAGAGATTGCCGCTGTCCACAGTGGAGACATAGGCCGGCTGCAGGGGCTTGAGGCTTTCAATGTCGTACCAGTTATAGAGATGTCCCTCCGCCTTGGGCATCCGCTCAAGGGTGGATATGGTCTCGCCTATGGTTTTTTCAAGCTTTTCCCGGGAGATAAAGCCCATATCAAGGGCCGCTGCCGCCGAGCACAGGGCAAGGCCGATATTCGTAGGTGAGGTGCGCTTTGCAAGCCCCACCGGGGGCTGCTCCTGAAAATTATCCGGCGGCAGGAAATTGTTCTGGGCATGGTGGAAGCTGTCCAGATACTTGTACGCCTGCTTTGCGGCATTTTGAAGATAGTCCCGCTCAGCCCGTGAGAGCACTGTTTCCTTTCTTGCGTCCAGAGCCAGCGCCGCCGCTGCAGCCGGGGACAAAAGCCACATAAGCCCGGAAGCCTTGCCGATGACAAGAGGGCAGCTTATAACAAGCGCTGCTCCCAGAAGCAGAGGGATGAGCATGGCCTTTATATGCACGCCAAGTCCCGCGCCGCAGTCAGTCTGTGCCGCAGTCTGCCACTGGAGAAGCTTTTTATGGGACACAAACATCCGCCACAGGGCGGCGCAGATGGCGCTTACAGATATCCACGCCTCGTAGGGCAGAAGCCAGAGTCTTATAAAGGTCTGCACTATAGCGCCGCCCACACCGCTGAGAATACGGGTATAGCGCCGTAAATGGGGCTTGTTTCTTGTTTGCAGCAGGCTCTCCGCAAGGGAGATGAAAAGCCTTGACAACAGCGCCAGAAGCGCCGCCCATGCCGCCGCCTTCACAGCGCCGCCAGGATAAAAGCCCGTGAGTATGGCTGCCAGAGTGGCCGGGGCGATGAGACTGCGCCGCAGGCTGTCAAAAAGCCGCCAGCGGTCAATATAGCGAAGCCCCGGAGCGAAGATGAAGGGCAGGTTCTGCCAGTCCCCCCGTATCCATCGGTGCTGTCTTTTATAATAGGAAAGGGGCTTTGAGGGAAAGCGGTCGGAAAACTCCACATCCCCCATATACGCCCCCCTCAGATACGCCCCCTCCGGTGCGTCGTGGCTGAGCACCCTGCCCTGGGGGAAATGGGAGGTGCATTTCAGAAGAGCCTGAGCATCGATTATTCCCTTGCCTGCAAAGCCGCCGCTTCCGAAGGCATCCATATAAAGCTCTCCGCAGAGACTGCCGTAAGGGTCGCTGCCCCCGCCGCCTGAAAAGATAATGGCAAAGTCCGTCTCCACCGCGCTTTTAAGCTCGGTGTCTATGCGCGGATGTATGAGGGCATGGCCTTTTTTCACCACCTTGCAGCGTTCATCTATCTGGGGTCTGTTGAGCGGGTGGAGCATGGCGCCGATAAGCTCTCCCAGAGAGCCGGGGTATATGCGGCTGTCGCTGTCAAGGGTGATGATATATTTTACGCCGCTGAGCGCATCCCGCTCCCCCGTCACTTTAAGCTGATTTGGCTTATCGCAGAGAAGCCTTGCCAGCTCCATGAGCGCACCCCGCTTTCGCTCGTGGGCAGTATAGCGTTCCCCGTCAAAGCTGCGGCTGCGGGTAAAAAGATAAAAGCGCTGTCCGTATTTGCGGTTGAGGCGGTCTATGGTATTTGAAGCTTCAAGGAGCAGGGCTGCGTCCTCCTTAGTGGAAGACGATGAGGCGGCGGGGAGGTCAGCAAGCAGACCGAAGAGCAGTTGTGTTCCCTCGTCCTTGGAGGCGTGATACAGCTCCTCAAGCCTTGCGCTGTCCGCCTCCGCCCCCAGAAGAGAGGATATGACGCATATGCTTCTGCCCTCAGGTGGCACGCCCTGACGCATATCCATGCGAAAAAGCCGCCTTGCGGGAACTATATGCAAAAGCACAAAGTCCAGAAAGCTCTTCACCAGCTCCGACACCGGCAAAAGCAGCAGCAGCGCCGGAAATACGCTGCCGCCAAGATAGGCCGTAAGAAAGCTGATGAAAAAGCTCAAAAGCACGTTTGCGCCTATATAGCAGCTCTCCGCAAAGTCGCTTTGCTGTTCAAAGAGGAAAAATCCCACATGGCAGCCCTGCTCCCTCGCCTTTTTCACGAGGTTTTTAGCGTATATGTGCTCCTCTGCGCCCGCTTTCCGGGCAAGCCTTTCCACGCGCTTGAGATATGCCTGTCTGGTACCGCTGTCCATGCGGGGATAGTCTCCGGTAAGCTCAGTGGAGAGGATGGAGTTTGTGACGTTCACATCGGCTATGAGCTTTTCCATGTCCAGCACGGAGAAAAGCCGCAGGGAGGTGAAAAGCTCCTCCAAGGCCCTCTGTGGCTGAAAATTGGGAACGGGGCGGCGCATCCCCCGGCACACTTCGGCGATAGCGCCTATGACAGCCGCGCTCAGTGCGGCGGGCAGCGCTTCAAGCTCTGCCATTTTCAGCACTGTCACCGACTCAAAGCCCTCCATATACAGCCGCAGCCGCTCCTCCGTAAGCTTGCCCCGGCCCGAAAGCAGCATGGTGCGGCAAAGGGCCGACACCATAAGCCCGTCCCGGCAGCGGCGAAGATGTCGCGCTGAGTCCAGCGTTCTTATAACTGCCTGATACTCCCTTTGCACCATATACCAGTTATCCAGTATCCACTCCCATTCGCTCGGCGGCGAGCTAAGCTCCCCGTAGCGCTTTTGCGCCTCCTCGTGGCAGCGGCGTATCTCCCTGTAATCCTGCCTGAGCCTGCCGGCAGCGGCAGCTCCCGTACACTCCCCCTCCGGATGCAGAAGTCTGGCGCTGGCTGCGGCATATTCCTTCAGCCCGGCGTTATCAATGTACATGGCAGAGTTGATCGTATCCATATGCTTCTCCTCAGCATTTTATTTCACTCTTCATTTTTCCCATATGTGGCATTTATATGCAAAGCGCCATACTGACAAGAAAAAATACTTGACAGAGGCGGCGAAAGGGTGTATAGTCTGCAAAGGTAAAAAGCTTGACAGGAGGAGTGCCCGTGGAAGAAGGCAGACTGATACGCAGTATGCTGCTGGATTTTTACGGGGAACTGCTCACCGAAAAGCAGCGGGACTGCTTTGATATGCACTACAATGAGGATCTGTCCCTCTCCGAGATCGCCGAGCAGCTGGGTATCTCCCGGCAGGGCGTGTGGGACAATATCCGCCGTGCAGAGTCGGCTTTGAATGAGTTCGAGGAGAAGACGGGGCTTATCCGCCGCTTCACCCGAAACCGCCTTTTGCTGGAAAGTCTTTCCGACAAGATGGCGGAGCTGGCAGGGCTTACCGATGGTAAGGCTGCAAAGCTTGTGGAGGAAGCTGCAAGGGATATAGAGGCAATGAAGCTTGAGGTGTAAGCTATGGCGTTTGAAAGCTTATCTGAAAAACTGAATGCCGCTTTTAAGAAGCTTCGCGACAAGGGCAGGCTTACCCAGGCCGACATCAAGGAGGCTATGCGCGAGGTGCGTATGGCTCTGCTTGAGGCTGACGTAAGCTACAAGACCGTCAAGGAATTTACCAAGACCGTCACTGAAAGGGCCAGCGGCGCCGACGTGCTGGAAGCGCTGTCCCCGGCCCAGATGGTGATAAAGATAGTCAACGAAGAGCTGTGCAAGCTCATGGGCAGCGAAAACCAGAAGATCAACATCAGCTCCAAGCTCCCCAGCGTTGTGATGCTGGTCGGTCTTCAGGGCGCAGGTAAAACCACCAACGGCGCAAAGCTTGCAGCCTATATGCGCAAGCAGGGCAAGCGCCCGCTGCTTGTCGCCTGTGATATCTACCGTCCCGCCGCCATAAAGCAGCTGGAGACTGTTGGCGCACAGCTGGATATCCCCGTTTTCCAGATGGGTCAGACAGACCCCGTGGAAATCGCCAAGGCCGCTATCGAGCACGCCAGAAAGCACGGCAATGACCTTGTTTTTCTGGACACCGCAGGCCGCCTGCATATAGATGAAGAGCTTATGGCCGAGCTTTGCCGCATCCGCGACACTGTGGAGCCGGCGGAGATAATGCTGGTGGTCGACGCCATGACCGGTCAGGACGCTGTGAACGCCGCCAGCGCCTTTGATGAGGCTCTGGGCGTGACGGGCGTAATGCTCTCCAAGCTGGACGGCGACGCCAGAGGCGGCGCAGCCCTCTCCATAAGAGCTGCCACCGGCAAACCCATCAAGTTCATCGGCGTGGGCGAAAAGCTGGACATGATCGAGCCTTTCCACCCGGACCGTATGGCCTCCCGTATTCTGGGCATGGGCGATGTGCTGACCCTCATCGAGAAGGCCGAGCAGAGCTTTGACCAGCAGAAGGCACTTGAAGCCGCCGAAAGGCTCAAGGCCAACCGCTTCACTCTGGCTGACTATCTTGACCAGATGGCGCAGATAAAGAACATGGGTGATCTGGGCGAGCTGATGGGCATGATCCCCGGCATGGACGCCAAGGCCCTCAAGGGCGCAAAGCTGGACGAGAAGGCCATGGCCCGTCAGGAGGCAATAATCCTCTCCATGACAAAGGCAGAGCGTGAAAATCCCTCAATGCTCAATTCCAGCCGCAAAAAGCGCATTGCCGCAGGCTCCGGCACTTCCGTTGTGGATGTAAACCGGCTTTTGAAGCAGTTTGAGGCCATGCAGCAGATGATGAAGCAGCTTTCCGGCAAGAACATGAAAAAGCTCCAGAAAAAGATGGGGCGCATGGGCGGCGGCTTCCCCGGTATGGGCGGCAGCTTCCCCGGAGGCTTCGGCTTCTGAGTGAAAAAACTTTGTTTACTTACGCCAAGGCGTTTGTAATATATGAAATAATTCTATGGAGGTGAATATACATGGTTAAAATCAGACTTCGCAGAATGGGCGCAAAGAAGGCTCCCTTCTACCGCATCGTTGTCGCTGACTCCCGTTCTCCCCGTGACGGTCGTTTCATCGAGGAGCTGGGCACCTACGATCCTTCCGCAGTGGAAAACAAGATCAAGGTCGACATGGAGCGCGCAAAGTACTGGATCGCAAACGGCGCACAGCCCACCGATACCGTACGTGGCCTGCTGAAGAAGCTTGAGGCCTGATAAGGAGTAATCTACCGGCATGAAAGAACTTTTGACCTACATCATACAGAGTCTTGTGGACCACCCCGATCAAGTCTCTGTGACCGAGCGCAAGGCCGACGGCGAGACCGTGTACGAGGTACGCGTGGCCGACGGCGACATGGGCAAGGTCATCGGCCGGCAGGGCAGGATCGTAAAGCAGATCCGTATTCTTATGCGGGCCGTTGCCCAGAGAAAGGGCAAAAAGGTTTCTGTTGAAATTCTTGACTGAAACTATGAAAAGACCATACATCAGGCTTGGAGAAGCCCGATGTACGGTCTTTTTCGTTTTATGCAAATATATAGACTCACTGCTTATTGACGGAAGGTAATAATCAGTATATAATAATTACATAATAAATACCGGAGGTGGAGCTGATATGTTCATTCGTTCCGCAACAGCTCTGAGAAATGACTACGACGGGATGGTCAGGCTCGCAAAGGAAAAGAATGAGCCTATTTTTTTAACCCGCAACGGCGACGGCGAAATGGTTTTTCTTCCAATCGAAATGTGGGAACAGCGCGAGGCGGAGCTGGATATGCTCCATACGCTCTTGAAAAGAGAGCAGAACAGGCAGGCGGGCGCAAAAACTTTTTCCATGGATGAGATGAAAGCCATGACGGAGGATGCTCTTCGTGAAGATTGAGTGGCTTTATGAGGCCCAGATGGAGTACAGGGAGCTTCTCTCATATTATAAAAACACGGTCGGTGTTCAAGCTGCGCGAAAATTTTCAGAAGAGATTCTGGGGACAGTATCTAATCTAAGCTCATTTCCGGAGATGGGAATTCTGAAAAGTGAGCGGCTTTTGGGTAAATATGGCTTTCGTGCACTATTTATCGGAAAATATGTGTGCATATACCGTGTGGATGAGGATGCTGTCCGCATTTTCCATCTGGCGGATGCCCGCAGCAATTATATGTATAATCTCTTTGGGATAAGCTGAAAGCAAAAGAGGGAGCAGCCGGAAATATCCGGCTGCTCATACTGTTATTTTTATATTTAGGGCAGGGAATACGGTGCGGCGCGATAAATGACAAAAGAACGCACAAGGCCGCATGAATTTGACGCATCGTAGGGACCGACGTCCTCGGCGGTCCGGGAAAATTTGCGTTTATTGACAATTTTCCGGGTTCGCAATGCGCTTGATTCCGGACCGTCCGGGAGGCCGGTCCCTACGGGATTGGCGATAATTCGCACAAGGCC
>JAFTXM010000098.1 GCA_017465025.1 Oscillospiraceae bacterium | reverse complement strand
GCTCATTGTCTGTGCAGATTTTTCCGCCCAGTACAGCCTCAATGCAAAGGGCGGCTATAGGAAAAAGACCCTTGCATCCTTGCCTGTACCCGGCGGCATAGCCTTCCATAACCGGGAAAAAAGCTATATCCTCTCCGAGGGGGAGACTATCCCGGCGCTTGTGGACATGGGCGTATTCACTCCGGACTTTAAAATAATCCGCTCCAAATACGATAAGTTCCGCCAGATAAACCGCTTTGTGGAGCTTATCGACCATGAGTTTGCCGAAAGCGGCAGGGATGAAATAACAATTCTTGACTTTGGCTGCGGCAAGTCCTACCTGACCTTTGTGCTCTATTACTATTTCACCGTCAAAAAGGGCATGAAGGCTAAGATAATCGGCTATGACCTGAAAGCGGACGTGGTGGCCCACTGCAATCAGGTGGCGGAAAAGTACGGCTATCATGATCTCCGCTTTGTCCACGCGGATGTGACAAAGGATGTTCTGTATCAGGAAAAGATAGACATGATAGTTACGCTCCACGCCTGCGACACAGCCACCGACTATGCCCTTCACTACGCCCTTGAGAAAAAGGCGGAGTATATCTTCTCCGTGCCCTGCTGCCAGCATGAGGTCAATTCCGGCATCAAAAAAGGCGGGGAGCTGGACATTTTTCTCAGCCACGGCATAATAAAGGAGCGTATGTCCGCTCTTCTGACTGACTCCATCCGCGCCGGCATCCTTGAGGATATGGGCTATAGGGTAGACATGATAGAGTTTGTGGACTTTGAACATTCCCCCAAGAACATCATGATCCGTGCCAGACGCTGCGGCAAGCGTTCGGACAAGAACATTCTCCGGGCAAAGGAGCTTGCCGAACGCTATGGCTTTGAGCATAGCCTTCTGCGGCTTGTGGCAAAGGACGGATAAATTTGCCTTTTGCGTGCATTGTGCTTGAAGCAGGGGAAATATGGTGATAGAATAACATGAATATTGATTTGCGGGAGGTATCCTTATGATCGCAATAGCAAGTGACCACGGCGGATATGAACTGAGACATAAGATAATGGAGCATCTTTCAAAGCGGGGGCTTGAGTATATCGACTGCGGCTGTGATACTCCTGCCAGCTGTGACTATCCCGATTACGGCAAGGCCGCCTGCGCCAAGGTAGTCTCCGGCGAGTGCGACAGGGCCATTGTAATCTGCGGCACCGGCATCGGCATCTCCATGACCGCCAATAAGATACGCGGCATAAGATGCGCCCTCTGCGGTGACTGCTTTTCCGCCAAGGCCACAAGAGAGCATAACGATGCAAACGTTCTGGCTCTGGGCGCAAGGGTGCTGGGTATTGACCTTGCCCTTATGATTGTTGATACCTTCCTTGACACCCCCTTTTCCAATGACCAGCGGCACATCCGCCGCATATCCAAGATAGAGGACTGAGCGAACTTTGGCAAAAAGAACGGAATTTTACCGGGGACGGCGCAAGAAACGCAATTACGCCATCATCCCCTCAATCATAATAACCGGCATCATCACCCTCATAGTGGTGCTTTTCTACGGTATGCAGAAGTATGCCGTCATCACCAAGGAGGGCGTCACCATTGAACTGCCCATTCTCATGGAGGGTAAAACCACCATCGACAGCGAGGGCAACGAGGTCAAGGTCTTTGACCGGGTGGATGCGGAGCTTATCTATGACACGCCTGACTATTCCTATATAAAGTCCGAAGCGGGAGAGGATGTGCCGGAAATGCGCGCCATCTTCGTCCCGGCGGAGAATGTGAACCGGGAAAAGCTTCAGGAGTATACGGCCCGTCTCTCCCTGGGCAACGCCCTTGTTATCGAGATGAAGCCCAGATCAGGCGTCTTGAACTGGGACTGCTATGCAGCCGAGGCTTTGAACTACGGTCTCAGTATGCCCACCGAGCTTACGGCTGAGCTGCCCACTCTGGTAACTGAGATGAAGGAGCGGGATATCTACCTCACCGCTCAGATAAGCTGCTGTCTGGATGAGCTTTTCGCTTCCCGCAGTACAACCGTCACTCTCCGCCGTGCCGACAACGGCGGCAACTATATTGATGACTACGGCACATGGCTTGACCCCTATAACCTGTCTGTCCGCAACTACGTTGTGGAAATGGCTCAGGAGCTTTTTGCCATGGGCTTTGACGAGGTGGTGCTGGCAGATGTGATGCACCCCACCTTTGCAGAGCCGGTGCCTTTGATGTACACCCGTGAGCTGTCCACTACCCCCAGCTCATCCACCGCTGTCTGCGGCTTTGCCGTAAACGTTGCAAAGCAGCTTCGCGACAGGGAAGGGCTTTTGTCCATCTATATCGACGCACCACAGGCGCTGGTAAAAACTGCCGACAACGGGCAGAGC
Organism: Oscillospiraceae bacterium; assembly: GCA_017465025.1. GTDB lineage: Bacteria > Bacillota > Clostridia > Oscillospirales > Oscillospiraceae > Limivicinus. The sequence continues at coordinate 37,480 of JAFTXM010000098.1, read as the reverse complement.
GGCCCACTGTTTCTCAAGATGTTTGACAGGGTCTATTACCGTACCGACAAATTCGCCTACGACTACAATAAGGCAGACATTGCCCCCTATGTGGAAAAGGGCAAGGTGGAGGACAGGCTCGTACCCGTAGTTGAAAACTACCTGCCCGAGAACTCCTCATGGGTGCTGGTGGACGTAGCTGAGGAAGAATGAGAGGGAAATGAATATGACGCTTTTTGACAGTAACGCTGCCACTATCGGAATCATCGGCGGCGCCGACGGCCCGACCGCCATTTTCCTTACCGGGGACATACAGGCGATACCTCTTGCTTTGCTTGCAGTCGCTGCTTTGGTTGTGACCTTAGTTGTCATCCTCCGCCGCAGGAAAAGAAAATAAGCGTGAAAAATGCTCCCTCTTGCGAGGGAGCATTTTTGAATATAAAGGTATTTACTTGGTGCCGAATATTCTGTCGCCGGCATCGCCCAGACCGGGAACGATGTAGCAGTGGTCGTTGAGCTTCTCGTCCAGAGCTGCAACATAGATATCCACATCGGGGTGATCCTTCTGCATACGCTCAACGCCTTCGGGAGCGGCGATGATGCTCAGAAGCTTTATGTGCTTTGCACCGTCTTCCTTCAGGAAGCTGATGGCAGCAGAGGCGGAGCCGCCGGTAGCCAGCATGGGGTCTACCACGAAAATATCGCGCTCGCTGATGTCGGTGGGCATCTTGTAGTAGTACTTCACAGGCTCTACGGTGACGGGGTCACGGTAAAGGCCGATGTGACCCACCTTTGCGTTGGGCACCATTGCCATCATACCGTCAACCATGCCCAGACCTGCGCGCAGAATGGGGACGATAGCCAGCTTCTTGCCTGCAATGCGCTTGCACTTTGCCATTGCAACAGGGGTCTTTACATCCACCTCTTCCAGAGGCAGGTCGCGGGTGGCCTCGTAGCACATCAGCTGGGCGATCTCGCTTATCAGCTCACGAAACTCCTTCACGCTGGTGTTCTCATCTCTCAGGATGGACAGCTTGTGCAGTATCAGAGGATGGTCAAATACACATACATTACTCATTTTCTCAATTTCTCCTTTGTATCTCATGAAAAATTAAAAAGAATAAACTTATTTTATGCCAAGGCGCTCCTGGCGCTCCCTTTCGGCCTGAGAAAGGCGCAGATAGACGCACATAAGCTCAGCGGAGGACACAGGCTCCTTGTCCGTTGCCGCCATGGCCACGCCCCATGCGCTCTGCCAGCGGAGATTTTCGGGCGCTGCCACGCAGGGGATGCCCGCGCTTTCAAAATATTTTCGGGTAAGCTCTGTGCCATCGCCCACAAGAAATACCGGGGCGTTCAGGGCGCTGACTTCATCGGCAAGCTCGCTGAGGGCAATGGGCCTGTCCTCAGTCACGCGCACAGGTCTGCCGCCTTCTATTTTGAATATGGCATTGTAAACCTGAGAGCGTCTTGCGTCCATCACCGGGCAGATATAGCCCCCGGCACTAAGCCCGTGCCATGCCATGGCCTCCAGCGTGGAAACGCCCACACAGGGCTTGCCGGCGGCCCAGGCGAGACCCTTCACCGTGGAAACGCCTATGCGTATGCCGGTAAATGAGCCGGGCCCGTGAGCCACGGCGATCATGTCCACATCCTTTATGGAAAGCTCCGCATTTTTCAGCATATCCTCCGCCATGGGCAGAAGAGTGCGGCTGTGGGTCAGGGCAGTACACTGGCTGTACTGGGAGACGAGCGCACCGTCCTTCAAAAGCGCCACAGAGGCGGCCTTTGCGGAGGATTCAAAAGCAAGTATCAGCATCCTTTGCCCTCCTCAATGGTGATTTTTCTCTCGCTGTCGCCCAGCTTTTCAATCCTCACCACGTACTCATCCCCGAAAAAGGCATCCTGCACATTCTCGCTCCACTCTACCGCGCAAACTGCGCCCCGGCTGAGATAGTCCTCCCAGCCTATGTCGAAAAGCTCATCCGCATCGGCGAGTCGGTACATATCAAAATGTATAAGCTCCCTTTCGCCCAGATACTCGTTTACAATGGTAAATGTAGGGCTGGACACGCGGCAGTCAAGCCCCATGCCTCTTGCCATACCGCGGACAAAGGCGGTCTTACCCGCGCCAAGATCCCCGTACATGGCAACGACCGCGCCTTTGGGAAGCCCGGCTGCAAAGCCCTCTCCCACAAGCTCGGTCTCATGTTCGTTTTTTGTGATATATTCTCTCATGGACAGCTCCATAGAAATTGTTCTTGATTTTGTCATATTATAACACTCTTTATGCCGTTGCGTAAAGAGAAATTATGTGCTAAAATTGCTCCTGTATGTGGCAGGCTTTTTGTCGAAAGCTGTCCATAGTCATAAATTACTACTCGCTGAAAGGCGGTGCCGATATAAAAAAGATAAAACCTTATGTTAAGCTCTTTTTTGAGCGGGCCGATATATTCCTGCTTTGCATCTGTATTATATGCGCCATTTTCGGAATTGTCATGGTGTATCTGGCAGTGGTTGGCATGGAAGAGGGCGGCGCACTTACAAATCCCACCAAGTTCGTCATTGTTCAGACCTTCTCAATGTTCATCGGTATCGGCGGCTTCGTTGTGCTCACCGTGCTGGACTCGGACCTTTTGGGTGAGCAGTGGAAGGCTCTTGCGGCTATCAATATTCTGCTTCTGGTGGCACTGGTCGTCTTCGGTCAGGATGACGGTACCGGCAATAAGAGCTGGATACGCTTTGCCGGTATCGGTGTGCAGCCTTCGGAGATAATTAAAATACTGTATATCATTATCTCTGCCAAGCACATGACCTACATAAAGGAGTATAAGGATATAAACGGCCTTATGTCCGTTGTGCAGATGGCGGGGCACTTTCTTATCTGGTTCGGCCTCATCGTTGTGGTCTCGGCTGACCTTGGTTCGGCAACGGTTCTTCTTTGTATCTTCCTTGTCATGTTCTTCTTCCTTGGTGTCCGGCTTTACTGGTTTGCCGCAGGCGGCGCAGCAGTGGCGGCAGCCATCCCCCTGCTGTGGACGTACTTCCTCAAGGACTATCAGAAGCAGCGCCTCATTGCCCCCTATGACCCCACCATCGACCCGGACGGCTGGGGCATCACCTGGCAGACCACACAGAGTAAGCTGACCCTTGCCTCAGGGAGACTCACCGGTGTTGAACCGGGCCACCGCTATTCGGTGTTCACCGGTAAGCATACGGACTTTATTTTCTCCTGCGTTGGCGAAAACCTTGGCATGATCGGCTGCCTTGTGGTTATCCTGCTGCTGGTCATCATTATTGTCCACTGCTTCCGCGTGGGACTTCAGTCCGGGCGCACCTATGATATGCTGGTGTGCGTGGGAGTCGGCTCTGCCGTTGCCTTCCAGACCTTCATCAATATCGGTATGTGCCTTGGCATTACCCCCGTTATCGGTATCACGCTGCCGTTTTTCAGCTATGGCGGCTCGTCCATGGTGACGATGTTTTGCGCCATGGGGCTTATATCCGGCACGAAATTCAAGCCCAAACCCCAACACGGCTCACTGCTGTACTGAGTAAACAAAAAAACCGCTTCGATTTTGTGTCGAAGCGGTTTTGAAATTTACAGCCATTCGGAGTGGTCGTTCTGGAAATTCACATAGTCGGCGCTTGCGTCATAGTGTCCGGAAAGCTGTTCATAGTAGAGGGCGTAGGTGGTGGCAAAATAGGGTGTGGTCCAAATCTGCACCATCCAGCCGATAACCGGGAAAAAGGTGAGAAAGGCCCAACCAATAAAGCTCATATCCAGAAGAAACAGTTCCCATTTATGTCCTGCCATCATTCGTGTGCTTTCCTTGATACACTGGACAACGCTGTACTCAGGGTGGTCGATAAGCAGGTATCTTGCCATTCGGTACTTGTAGGCGGCGATAATACCCGGCACGAACAGCAGCAGAGACCACAGCCCGATAAGAAGACCCTCCAGAAGATTGAGGAAGATTATGCGGAAGGGGAAGGCAAAGCCGTCCATCAGGTTTCCAAGGCAGGGAGCGTTGCCGCGAATGGTGTTTAAAAGGAAGATAATAAAACCGATGGACACAATGCTCATCACAAACTGTATCAGCAGATCCACCAGTCGTGACCCGGCGGAGGGCATTTTATCCATCATGTACTCAATGGCAAATTCCTCGTTGCCGTTTTGGATATGCGCAGTGATCTGCTCAATATCCTTCTGGGTAAATACACTGCCCATCAGATAGGTGGAGAGCACACTGAAAACGAGGGATATGCAGAGAAACACCAATGCCACACGGATGACTCCGGACTTTGGATTGCGGATGATATCCTGTGCTTTCGCCTTAAGCAGGATGTTGTTCATGGATGAACCACGACCTTTCGAACTAACATTTTTCCATAAAATATCATATTTTAGTTTAAGTGTAAAGCGAACAATATTTGAACAAAAAAACGCTTGACAATTTTCGCCCTCAGTGCTATTATTATCAAGCGTTCCAGAGATGCGCGAGTGGTGGAATTGGCAGACTCGCTAGATTCAGGTTCTAGTGCTCACTCCGGGCGTGCGGGTTCAAGTCCCGCCTCGCGCACCACGTAAAACCCTTGAAAACCCTGTGTTTTCAAGGGTTTTTGTTTTGCAATAATCGGTTTGACCCTTATTTTGACCCTTATAGCCATTGTATCAGATGGTACAAAACGGTATAGTTTCTGAAAAAATGGGGAGATAAATTGACCCTTATACAAGACTTTGGATGAAGCTGTCCATCCTCTTTGCACTCTCCCGCTTCATGCCTGAGCTTACGTGGGCGTAGGTGTCCAGAGTAAAAGCAGCCGTGTGGTGTCCCAGATTCTCCTGCACGGTCTTGATGTCGTCCCCGGCCTTGAGACTGTTGACTGCAAATGTATGTCTCAGATCATGGAAACGCACATTGTCATAGCCAAGCCGTTTTACCACCTTCTTGAATGCCAGATACACGGTCTGATTACATAGATATCGGCCTGTTTCTGTGGTAAACACCAGATTATCCGGATTGTACCACGCAGTACCGTATTGCTGCGCCCAACGTTTTTGTTGGGCTTTTTGCTTTTTCAGAGCACCCATTACTGCCTCGGCCACGTTCAGCACTCTGGGCTTGTCGTTTTTGAGGCTGGTGAAGGCATACTCGTTCTTTCCCTTCAGCTTGCCGTGCTGCTTGTTTACAAGGATTGTACCGCGATCAAAATCCACGCAGTCCCATGTGAGCCCCAGTATCTCTCCCTGCCGCATACCAGTGAACACGGTCACATAGTACACAAGTTCGTAAGGATCACCCTTGATTTCTTTGAGAAAGCTAAGCAGGGCATCATCCTCCAAAGGCTTTATCCATACCTTTTCAATGCGCGGCAGCATTACTGCGTTCAGCGGATTAATCTTGATGTAGCCCATCTTCATGGCCTGATCCAGCGCGAGGTGCAGTACTCCGTGTACATTTTTAATTGTCTTAGGACTCAGACCCTTTTCCCGCAGAAGCTCGTTGTACATGCCCTGTACCATTGACGTTGTAAGTTTACTCAATGGCACCTCCCCTAAGTAGGGCTTTATGTTTATTCGCACGTGATCCTGATAGGATTTCACGGTGGAGCCTTTAACGTTGCCTATGTAATCCCTGAGCCACTGGTCAAGCCATACTGCAAGCTTCATCTTTGAAGGTTCTGCATATGTTCCCTCATCGATTTCGGTATTCACTTTGCTGAGCTTCTGGCGCACTTCCTTCTGTGTCTTGCCATAGATGGATTTTTGAATCTGCTTGCCTGTTTTGGGATCAAAGCCTAAAGTATATCTCGCTTCCCAGCGTCCATCCGAACGCTTCCTTATGGTGCCGCCTCCGCTGGCGCCTCTTGTTGTTTTTCCTGACATTAAACCTCGCTTTCCTCAGAATCAGTAATCTATGTCCAGTCAGTCCATTCGTTTTCTTGCCCGTATCCGGTCACTCTCAAGCCATGCCACGAACTCGTCAAAGTCAAACTCGCCTTTGAGGCACATCTGAACTTCCTGAAGTTCAGATATATCTGCACCGGATGCCATAACAGCAAATGCCGGGCTTGTTTCAACAATAAAATGCGCCCCACTATTAAGCGAGGCGCATTTTTGATATGCAGTACTCAAAAATGATAGGCATGTGTCATTTTTGAAACATGACAAAAAATATGCTTGACAAAAACTGGAGTTTGTATTAGTATAAACTCAAAGTCGAAAGGACTCATTTTATTTACTTTGATGTCGTCATTTTTGACTCATGACAAAAACGAGGTGCAGAGATGAAGTTGAGCGATGTGGCCAGTGTGCGCAGCGGCCTGGTGCTTTCCAGAAAGCAGTCCCGCGAGCCGAGCGATATACAATATCCATTGATAACACTCCGGTCAATCAATCCCGGAGGATATATAGATCTGAACGAACTGGATGTTTTCAATGCAACAGAACAGCTTGGCGGTGAGTATTTGACTCGCACCGGAGATGTAGTAATTCGCCTTACAGCTCCATATACGGCTGTGCTGATAGAAGAAAGCACAGCGGGTATGGTGGTATCTTCAAATTTTGTTATCATCAGGGCTGATAGCAGACAAGTGCTGCCTGAGTATCTGTACTGGCTGATAAATACACCACAGGTCAAGCGGGCTATATATGAGAATACCAGCAGCAATATGCTGGGGGCTATAAAAGCAAAGTATTTTTCTGATTTTGAGCTTGCACCGATTCCTTTACAGCAACAGCGTTTTTTGGCTGATATGAATCTGCTGGCTATAAAAGAGGGAAGGCTCCTAAGAGAGCTTGCGGCAGAGAAAGAAAAATACCATGCGCTGCTTATTGAACACAGCTACAATGAAATGAGAAGAGAGGTAATTTAAAATGACTACTCGCAGTGATATAGAACGCGTGCTTTGGAAAGCCTGTGACAGCTTCCGCGGCAAAATTGATAGTTCACGCTACAAGGATTATATCCTGTCCATGCTGTTTGTGAAATACCTGAGTGATGTGACCAAAGAGAAGCGTGAGAAGTACATGGAACAGTATGACGGTGATGAGCGCCGTGTTGAGCGCGCAATGAACCGCGAGCGCTTCAGTATAGACAAGGAGTCAACTTTTGACTACCTGTATGAAAACCGCAACGATAATGAGATTGGCCAGAAGATAAATGTGGCACTTTCACATATCGAGGAGCACAACAGCAGCAAGCTCCGCAATGTGTTCCGCGCCATTGACTTTAACTCTCAGGTAGACTTTGGTGTGGATGTAAAGGCAAAGAACGCTACCCTCCGAAACCTGCTCGAGGACTTCCATGATCTTGACCTGCGCCCGGAACAGCTGGGTTCTGCCGACATTATCGGAGATGCCTACGAATATATGATAGCGAATTTTGCCTCTGACGCGGGCAAAAAGGGCGGTGAGTTTTTTACCCCAAGTCAGGTGTCTGAACTTGTGACCTCTCTGGTCAAACCCAGGGAGAACGACCGCATATACGACCCGACCTGCGGAAGCGGCGGTTTGCTGCTCAAGGCTTATAAGAAAGTGCCCAGCGGCAAAGTTGCAGTCTATGGTCAGGAGCTGAACGCTCAGACCTGGGCACTGTGCACCATGAACATGTTCTTGCACGGTGTGGACGACGCCTGCATCTGGCAGGGAGATACACTCTTTAACCCCATGAACATTGAAAATGACGATCTTATGAAGTTTCAGGTGGTGGTCGCAAATCCGCCATTCAGCCTTGACAAATGGGACAGCGGATTCCTCTCTAATGCCGGGCTTGATGCCAAGGGCAAAAAGCAGGAGAAGATGACCGCAGCCATGGACCAGTGGAAACGCTTCGACTGGGGCGTGCCTCCCTCATCCAAGGGCGACTATGCTTTTGTACTCCATATGCTTCACAGCCTGGATGCCCAGAACGGACGCATGGCGGTTGTCCTGCCCCACGGCGTTCTGTTCCGTGGCGCGAGCGAGGGCAAAATCCGCAAGCAGCTTGTCGAACTGAATCTCCTTGACGCAGTTATAGGCCTGCCTGCCAACCTCTTTTACGGCACCGGCATACCCGCCTGCATACTGGTGTTCAAGAAGAACCGCAGCCGCGATGACGTGCTGTTCATCGACGCTTCCGGCGAGGGCAACTATGAAAAGGGCAAGAACCAGAACATCCTGCGTGACAGCGATATTACCCGCATAGTCAGCACCTACGAGGCCCGCGAAGAAAAGGTGGACAAGTACAGCTACTGCGCCACCCGTGACGAGATCCGGGAGAACGACTATAACCTCAATATTCCCCGCTACGTGGATACCTTTGAGGAAGAAGCACTGGTGGACATTGACGAGGTTAAGCAGAATATTGCCAATATTGAGGCTGAGCTTGCCCAGGTGCAGGCACAGATGGCAAAGTATCTTAAGGAGCTTGGATTATGAGTGATAATAAAGAACTGATGCCTATACGATCCAGCGCAGCGGAGTACCTGACCTTTGTTGCCGCAACCGGAGATCAGGAAAACAGTGTTGAAGTGCGCTATGAGGATGAAAACATCTGGCTTACCCAGAAAATGATGGCGGTGCTTTATGATGTTGAGGTGCCCACCATCAATGCCCACATTAAAAAGATATATGAGGATGCAGAGCTTTCTGAGGAGGCAACTATTAGAAAATTTCTAATAGTTCAGCAGGAGGGCGCCCGACAGGTCAGCAGGCAGGTGAACCATTATAATTTGCAGATGATTATAGCTGTAGGTTTTAAGGTAAACAACGAGCGGGCTGTGCAGTTTCGCAAATGGGCCAATGCCATAGTCAAGGACTATACAATACAGGGCTGGGTTATGGACGATGAACGGCTCAAGAACGGCGGCACAGTGCTCACTAAGGACTACTTTGAAAAACAGCTGGAGAAGATCCGGGAGATCCGTCTGTCTGAACGCCGCTTCTATCAGAAAATCACCGATATCTATGCCACTGCCTTGGACTATGACCCCAGTGCAAAGGCCACTAAACGCTTCTTTGCGGCTGTACAGAACAAGATGCACTATGCTATCCATGGGCAGACTGCCGCAGAGGTTATATATAACCGGGCTGACTCGGCAAAGGAACATATGGGGCTGACTTCATGGGAGGGCTCTCCCAACAGCAAAATACACCGCTATGATGTGAGCGTGGCGAAAAACTACCTGTCCGAAGAGGAAATGCAGCAAATGCAGCGTATAGTTTCCGCATATCTGGACATGGCAGAGATGCAGGCCATGCGGCATATTCCCATGACTATGGAGGACTGGGAAAAAAGACTCAATGGCTTCCTTGCGCTTTGGGACAGAGAAATACTCCGCGATGCAGGCAAGGTATCTGCCGCTCTTGCAAAAGCCCACGCCGAAGCTGAGTTTGAGAAATTCCGCATCACCCAGGATCGCCTGTATGAGAGCGACTTTGACCAGTTTCTGAAGCTGGAAGAGCGGACGAAAGGAGAATAAAGATGAAAGATTATTTCCAATATTATAGAGATGGTTCATCATTAAAATATGTGGGTGCACATACTGTGAAAAGTTTTCCCCTTGCGTGCGGATATTGTGGAAAATCTGTTGCTCCTAATACAGGCTATGAAATAGTTGACAGCGTAGATGGAATATCCTGGACTGTTGCAACAATATATGAATGTCCATTTTGCAAGAATCCCGTCATCTATTTCAATAATTCAAAGGAAACGATTCCCGGAGCTAAGTACGGCCGTGAGATCAAAAATCTTCCTGAAAACATTGCAACACTCTACGATGAGTGCCGAACCTGCTATGCCAACCAGTGCTACACTTCTTCGCAGATGATTGCAAGAACCCTGCTCATGCATATAGCTGTGGAGCAGGGAGCAGAGGAGGGCCTGAGCTTTGCAAAATATGTAGATTATCTTGATAGCAATGGGTACATACCGCCCAATGGCAAACAGTGGGTGGACTTCATAAGAACTTCCGGCAATGTGGCAAACCATGAGATCGTGATAAAGGAAAAGGAAGAAACAGAGAAAGTTATCAGCTTTCTTTCCACTCTGCTGTTGGTTATATATGAGCTACCGAACATGCTTTGAGGTAGGTATCTACATATGTCAAGCATAGACCTTAGCGGCAAACTTGTGCGAATTTATAAATGTTCTTGGAGAATACCGCATGGGAACACTGACGTATAGCAAAAAGATAAAAATAGAGAATAAAATCATCAAGGAAAGTGATGTTATCCTGTTTGCCCAACTGCTCCAGGAGCAGTTTTCAGAAGAGGATTATACCAACGAGATAAGCCTCTGCTTCGAAGATGAAAGCAGGCTGAGTGGAAATGACATTGATATATTCTCATCAGATGAATTCAAAAGAAGACGGTGTAAATCTGTAAACTTTGAATTGGCCTCCTCCGGGTTTGAAAGAGTACTCAAAATAGAATTAAACAATCCTGTGAGTTGGTTGGAAAAGTCCTTTGTCGAAGTCAGAAGTACGGATAAAGTCTGGTATGAGTCAATGCTCAATAGGATAGAGACCGTCATAGATGGAATGGAAGATCAGGTCAGCTTTATGCGGCATCCTTATGTTCTTGCAGGAGGAATAAGCATTGCAGAAGCGATTATTCTTGTGCTTTCTTTGTTCAGAGTTTTGTCACTTAGAACCACAGTATACGGGTATATAGTCTTTATATTTTTGTCCGGAGCATTGTTGTTTGTGCTTAATTTCTTCCTTGTCGAAAAACTGAAAACGGTATACCCACAGGTTGAGTTCGCTTTTGGACCGACGCATAATAATAAAGTTCTGAAGCAAAGAAAAATCATCGCGCTCTTAATTCCTCTTGTATTAGATATTGTTTTGGGTATTCTGGGATTCTTTGCATGAGAGGGTGACGGTATGACACCAGAAGTTAGAGATAGAATTGAACAAATCCGGTGCAGAAACGTGCCGGATGGATATAAAACAACTCGAAAAGGCATTGTTCCTAACGAGTGGACCGTGCAGCAAATTAGAGATTTCGCGGTTATCTCCTCAGGAAGCACGCCGAACAGAGGTAATCCTGCATACTGGAATGGTGATATACCTTGGGTTACCACAGGAGAACTTGAGGGTGGATATATCACAAAGACCGATGAAAGCATCACTATGCAAGCTCTTTCTGAGACAAGTTTAAGAGTGTATCCGGTTGGTACTTTGCTAATGGCAATGTATGGTCAAGGAAAAACCAGAGGAACTGTCGCAAAACTTGGTATAGAGGCGACGGTCAATCAGGCTTGTGCTGCAATTTCACTCAAAGAGGGCGATTCGGAGTTCGTTTTCTACGCTTTACAAAATGCATATAATGACATTCGCAAGTTGAGTAATACGGGTAATCAGGAAAATTTGAATGCTGATATTATCAAAACATTTTTTGTGATATTCCCTCCTGTTGCGGAACAGCAGAAAATTGCCGAAATCCTCACCACACAGGACAAGGTTATAGAACTGAAAGAAAAGCTGCTTGCGGAGAAACAGCGGCAGAAAAAGTATCTGATGCAGCAGCTTTTGACTGGCAAAAAGCGCCTGCCGGGGTATGAGGACAAGTGGAAATACACAGAACTGGGAAAGATTGCAAAAAAAGAAAGGGCAAAAAACAGAAATTTTATATACGACTTAGTCCTTTCTAATAGTGCCCAACACGGCATCATACCCCAGACTGACCAGTTTGATAAAGAAATTGCCAGCGAAGACCGTATCGACGGGTATTACATTGTACATGATGGTTTCTTTGTTTATAATCCCAGAATATCTGCAACAGCTCCTTGTGGTCCAATCAATCGAAACGAAACTGGAAAGACCGGGGTAATGTCTCCACTTTATACAGTCTTCTCTATTGAGTCCAAAATAATCAACACGGACTTTTTAAGACAGTACTTCAGTTCCTCTTGTTGGTATAGTCATATGAAGAGTGTAGCTAATTATGGTGCCAGACACGACAGAATGAATGTGTCTGAGGATGATTTCTTTTTGATGCCAATTCCTTTCCCATCAATTGAAGAACAGACGATGATATCAAATGCGCTGATGGCTGCCGATAAAGAGATTGACTTGCTCCGCCGGAGCATTGAACAGGAAAAACAGAAGAAAAAAGCTCTGATGCAGCTTCTGCTGACGGGCATTGTGAGGGTGAATGTATGAATATTGATATGAATATATCTTTGATAGATCTTATAGCAAGTGGAATATCTCTTCTTTCTTTGATCGCAGCAACATATGTGGGTATTACTCAAAACCGAATCAACAAAAAACTATATAAAATGCAGGATAATGTAGATGTATTTCTAAGAACAGAATACATCTTCTCAAATGAACGCAATAATCTGCTTGGCGCAAAAATACAGATAAGAAATATAAGTGCACTGCCTTTAACGCTCGTAAAATACACATTTAACGATGCAGAATGGAAAATATCTCCATATCGCTTACCACCAGCATCACAATTTCCCGATGCATATTATTATATAAACTTGCCAAGCACAAATTATAAAGATTACGCAGTATATGAACTGCATTTTTTAGATGCATTAAAAAGAAAGTGGCTGATAAAGGGATTTGCTGAATTCAAAAATAATGAATGGCATCTTTCTTGGGATATGCCCAAACGCGAAAAATAATGCAATCAAAAGGAGGCAGTTTTGTGGATAAAAATGCCTATCTTGAAAAAGAAATAAGCCAAAAGCCTGCCATTGAGCTTCTTCAATCCATGGGATACACATACATATCACCAGAGGACTGTGAAAAGCAGCGCGGAAGCAGATACCATGTTCTGCTTAAGGATATTCTGCGTGGTCAGCTGCGTAAACTTAATCGCTATTCCTACGCCGGGGCAGAGAACGAGTTTTCTGCCGCCAACATTGAGCGGGCCATGGAAGATCTGGATGAGCCTCTGACGGATGGCCTTGTGCGCACAAGCGAAAAAGTGTACAACGCCCTGATGATGGGCAGAAGCTATCTTGAACCGGTGGGCGAGGGCAAGATGCTCAGCTTCAACCTTAAATACATAGACTGGGACAATCTCTCCAACAATGTTTTCCATGTAACGGAGGAGTTCGCGGTTGAAAGTCAGGACAAGCAGCACAATGCAAGGCCCGATATAGTGCTGTTCATAAACGGAATTCCCTTTGCTGTTATCGAGTGCAAGGCACCTCATATCTCCGTTGAACAGGCAGTCGAGCAGACGATACGAAATCAGCAGAATGAGTATATTCCGCAGCTGTTCAAGTATGCACAGATAGTTCTGGCAAGCAACAAGAACACTGTGAGGTACGCCACCACCGGCACGGGAAAAAAGTTCTGGAATGTGTGGAAAGAGCAGGACAATGAGTGGTTGCAGGCCAGACTTGCAGAGCTTGTGACCGAACGTGTGCCCACAACTCAGGACAGGAATATTGTCTCTCTTTTCAGTAAGGAGCGGGTATTTGAACTGATACGCTATTTTGTTCTCTTCGACTCAAATGTGAAGAAGATATGCCGTTATCAGCAGTACTTTGCCATCAAGGAGATAATGAAAACCATTGCTCAGGATAACGAGAACGGCAACAGACAGAGCGGAGTTATATGGCATACTCAGGGCAGTGGAAAAAGCCTGACTATGGTTATGCTGGCAAAATATATCCTGATGGAGCTTGCCGAAAAGCATCCCAAGGTGGTCATCGTTACTGACCGTAAGGAACTTGACTATCAGATCGCGGCGACATTTTCTCACACCCGGCTGAATCCTGCCCGGGCTACCAGCGGCAAGCATCTTGTGGAGCTGGTGGACAGTTCAAGAGCGGATGTTATCACAAGCATAATAAATAAGTTCAACACCGTAGAGCGGCAGGATAAAAAGAATTTCTCGCGCGATGTGTTTGTGCTTGTGGACGAGAGCCACCGCTCCAACTATGGTCTGATGGCTACGAAAATGCGAAGCGTTTTCCCCAATGCCTGCTACATTGGTTTTACCGGCACTCCCCTCATGAAGCGGGAGAAAAACACCATGGCCAAATTTGGCAAGCTTATACACAAGTACACAATAAGCGATGGCGTGGAAGACGGTGCAATTGTTCCGCTGATTTACGAGGGACGTTTTGTTGAACAAAAGGTTGATGAAGAAAACATTGACCTTTGGTTTGATGAGACAACCAAAAGGCTTACGGATTCTCAAAGAGAGGATTTGCGCCGCAAGTGGAGCAGTATCAGACGTCTCGGTTCCACAGATGCACGTATTAAGCGCATTGCTCTTGATATCAACAAGCATTTTGTTGAGGGCTATAAAGACACCGGCTTTAAGGCGATGCTTGCCACAAACTACAAAAGGGATGCTGTGCGCTACCTGGAGTGTTTTGAAAAGTTCAGTGATCTGACTTGCGGCCTCGTTATCTCTCCTCCGGATATGCGCGAAGGTGTTGAAGACATAGACGAAAGTACCGACGATAAGGTCATCAAATACTGGGAAAAGATGATGCAGCAGTATGGTGATGCCGACCGGTATGAAGAGGCTATGAAAAACAAGTTCTGTGACGGAGAGATAGATATTCTTATTGTGTGCAGTAAGCTTCTTACCGGCTTTGACGCGCCTATCTGTCAGGTTCTGTACATTGACAAAGAACTGAAGGAGCATGGTCTTCTTCAGGCAATTGCACGTACAAATCGCCTTTGTGAGGGCAAAGACTATGGCTTGATAGTGGATTATCGCGGACTGATTGAGAAGCTTGATACGGCCATGGATATGTACAGCGGTGCAGGCCTTGAAAACTTTGATGAGGGTGACCTCAAAGGCGCGGTTGTTGATGTGATGATAGCCGTAGGCAATCTTAGGGACACATACTCCCGTCTTGTGGAGCGGTTTGCACCTGTTTCCGATATGAGGGACACCGAGGCTGTGGAGGTATACCTTGCAGACGACAAAGTTAGAGAGTCATTTTATAATCTGCTGTGTTCCTTTGGACGCGCACTAAACCTTATATTGAACTCCGAACAGGCTTACAATGCGGTTCCGAGTGATGAACGCAAGAAATATCAGGATACATTCATCTTCTTCTCCAAGGTCAGGCGCAGCGTGAAGATAAGATATTATGATGCTATCGACAACAGCGAGTATGAACCTATAATGCAGAATCTTCTTGATACGCATTTGTCGGTTGCAGGGCTGAGACAGCTCACGTCTCCTATTGATATTCTTAATAAAGAGGACTTCGAGAAGGAACTGGAAGAGCTGGGATCCTTGCGCGCAAAAGCTGATGCCATCACAAGCAGAATGAATAAAAGCATCAGCGAAAAGCGAGAAGAGAATCCTGCATATTACGACAGCTTTTCAAAGCGAATTAAGGAAGCGCTTGAACTGTATAAAGAAAAAGTGATTTCTGAAGCAGAATACTTGGCAAAGATGCGCTCTATTATGGAGGATTATCATTCAGGAAAGAGTACAGTGTCTTATCCTGAACGGATAAAGAATAATGTCCACGCCCAGGCGTTCTACGGGGTGCTTAATGCGATTTTTGCTGACGAGGAAGACAAGAGCATCACGAGCGATTTTGTTGCTGAGCTTGCCGAAGAGATAACCAAAATAATTTCAATGCACAGCAAGGTGGACTGGACAAACAACAAGACTATCCATGACCGTATTTCTCAGGATATTGACGATCTGTTCTATGAGCTTGAGAAAGAGCGGGGCCTGAAACTGTCCTTTGATACCATAGACAAAGTGATTGAGAATGTTAAGACCGTTGCACTCAGGAGGTTCTGAGAAGATGGAAAACTCAACCATGAGAAGCCTTGCTGTTGGCAACGAGATAATTGACTATTGTCTTGAACGTAAAGTGGTAAAGAATCTCAATCTTAGAATCAGGAAAGACGGAAAAGTTTTTGCCTCTGCAAATCCTGAGGTTTCCATTGATGAAATTGAAAATTTTGTATGCAGCAAATCTGAGTACATTTTGTCTTCTATCAAAAAGTTTGATGAAATGGAAAAGTGCAGACCTCAGCCCAAACAATATGTGAGCGGAGAAAGCTTCTATATACAAGGCCGGGCCTTGCGGTTGCAGGTGACCAAAGGGAACAGAGAGAGTATAAAAACAGACGGGATTTACATCTATCTTGAAGTTAAGGACCCAGATTCTTTTGAACGAAAACACATACTTGTGTCCAGGTTTCTTAATCAACAGTGCAAGCTGGTGTTCGGGGAAGTAATAAATGAACTTTACCCAACTTTTAAAAAGTATGGTGTAGAACAACCGATACTTCGAATCAGGGATATGGAAACTCGCTGGGGCTCATGCTTGGCAAAGAAAGGCATAATTACTTTGAACAAACGTCTTCTTGAAGCGCCAAGAAACTGTATTGAATATGTTGTGATGCATGAGCTTTGCCATTTTATCCAGCCTAATCATTCAAAGCATTTTTACACCTTCTTGACCATGCTGATGCCTGACTGGAAAGAGAGAAAAAACTTATTGGAGAAAACAGCTGTGTATTGGTTGTGAATTTGACCCCATTTTTGACCCTTAACAGAATCACACAAGATAAAATCAATGGACTGAGTGGTACACAAAATACCTGGTTCTGGACTGTTTATCACACGATTTAACACTAAAAAGTTGCTGAAATTTGGGACAGCAACTTCAAGTCCCGCCTCGCACACCAAAACAAAAAGGACATCCTGTCGGATGTCCTTTTTGTTTTGGCCTGAGAGGTGACCCGGCGTGAAACCGTCTGCCTCCGGCAGATACGGGCGACGGCGCGAAGCGCCTGGTGCCCTGCGGGCATTCAAGTCCCTGATACATATTTGTTTTGCATGTGAGGACATCCGACAGGATGTCCTTTTTATATTATGCGCTGTGTTTGCGGATACATTGTTTTGCCTTGGAATTCCTGCCTTGACTGGCACCCGATTTATAGTATACTTATCAAGGCCCTTCACATATTATGGGCTCACGAGGTGAACAATGAATCTCAATTACATCGAAACCAACAGCAATGACCCCTTTTATAATCTGGCCTTTGAGGAACATTTGCTCTGCAACAGAAAAGATTGCGACTGGCTCATGCTATGGCAGAATAGCCCCACGGTTGTTGTTGGCCTCAATCAAAACACAAACGAGGAAATAAACCGCAGCTTCATCGAGGAGCACGGCATAAATGTTGTGCGCCGCACCACTGGGGGAGGTGCAGTCTTCCATGACCTCGGCAACCTGAACTATTCATTTATAACCGACGCGCAAACCGGGACAGAACTGAGTATAGAATACTTTTCTCGCCCAGTGTGCCGGGTGCTTGAGCAGCTGGGCGTGCACGCATATACAAGCGGAAGAAATGACATCCTTGTTGCTGGTAAAAAAATATCCGGAGTTGCCCAGCGGATATATGACGGTCGAATTTTGCACCACGGTACTCTGCTCATTAGTTCTGATGTGGGGATGCTCTCCAATGCACTCAGGGCTGACCCGGATAAATTTGCCTCCAAGAGCACCAAGTCCGTAGCCAGCCGGGTTGGCATGCTGAACCATTATCTGCCCGAAGGCACCGGCACTGAAGATGTGAAAAAGGCAATCATTGCTGAGCTTTTATCCGGCGGTACAGAGAAGGCTACACTGAGTCCCACGGAGCTTGAGAAGGTAGAACAGCTGGCAGAAAACAAATACCGCAGCTGGGAATGGAACTACGGTCGTTCTCCCGAATACAACTATACAAACAAGGCCAGATTTGAAGGCGGAAGTCTGTGCCTTATGCTTCATATACAGGAGGGGAAGATATGTTCGGCTGGGATATCCGGAGATTTCATGGCTACTGACAGTATCGATCCGCTTATCCAGACCTTGATAGGTCTCAGGTTCGAGCGCCGCGAGATTGCCGCCGCCATTGCCGGGATGAATCTCAGACCATTCATAGGCACAATCACCTCGGAAGAGTTCCTGAGCTTGATATAAGAAAGATAGAGAAAGCAGGTTTTTCTGCTTTCTCTATTTTTTATAGGAGGATATCTTTCAGAGCTTGATAGAGCTGTCTCCGATGCTGATACTGACGCTCATATTTTTCCGCAGTCAGAATCCTGCTGCCTTCTGACTGTTTACAGACAGATATTTTCATCGGTAAGCAGAGGCTTTGCCAATAATGTACCAAGATCTGTTCCTGTAAAGTACACTGCGGAGCCTCGCTTATTTCAGGCTCTGTGGGTTTAGTTTACATTGTGTATGGCCCTGCCGTTGGCTGCCATAAATGCCTCTCTGACCGCCTCAGACACGGTGGGATGGCAAGTCACGTTGTCGATGAAGTCCGGTGCACCCAGCTCAAGACGCATTGCCAGCTCAGCCTGATGTATAAGCTCAGTGGCATTGGGCGCCAGAATATGTACACCCAGAAGTTCACCGTAATCTGCACCAACTATGATCTTTACCATGCCGTCGGTGCTGCCGGAAACGAGGCTGCGTCCATTGGCTGCGGTGGGGAAGCGGCCTACCTTGTATTCATAGCCCTGCTCCTTTGCGGCTTCTTCAGTCAGACCCACACCGGCAAACTCCGGGCCCACATAGCAGCAAACAGGAATCATATCAGGACAAAATTCCCTTCCGGCGTCAAAAATATTTTCTGCTGCAATCTCACCCATAGTCATGGCCGCATGAGCCAGCATCAGCTTGCCGGTGCAGTCGCCAACGGCATAAACACCGGCAACGTTTGTCTCAAGATATTCATCCGTAACAATATGCCCATCGGCAGTCTCTATTCCTGCCTTATCAAGCTGAAGCGCAGCTATATCCGGCTTGCGTCCCACGCAGACCAGCAGCTTTTCTGCATGGAAGCTGCGCTCAGTACCGGCGCAGTCAGCAATGGCTTCTACTCCATCACCGTCTTCCTTTACGGAGAGAACCTGACAGTCAGTAACTAACTCGATCCCCGTCTGCTTCAACTGAGCCGCCAGCATAGCGGCAAGTTCAGCATCCGTGCCGGGCAAAATACCAGGCAGCTTCTCAAGAATAGTCACCTTGCTGCCAAAGCAGGAATAGGCATAGCCCAGTTCAACACCGATAACACCGCCACCCACTATAAGGAGGCTTTCAGGCACATGATCCAACTCCAGACACGCGGTGGAATCTATGCAGGCAGATACAGATTCAATGCCGGGAATGGGAGGAGTGACAGGGATGCCTCCGGCAGCAATTATGATCTTGTCTGCCTGAAGAGTCTGGCCGTCTACCTCAACGGTTTTGGGACCTGTGAATTTAGCCTCACCGCTGATGACTTTGACGCGATTTGCTCTCATAAGACCACGAACGCCGTTGGTCAGTCTGCTTACAACTGCAGCGCGATTTTCCTGTACCTTTGCCCAGTCCAGACTCACATCACCGCAGACTACACCACAGCCGGCGCTGCTGCGTGCCTGAGTATAAAGCTCGGCAGAGTGGAGCAGGGCTTTGGTGGGCATACAGCCTCTGTTAAGGCAGGTGCCGCCTACGCTGTTTTTCTCAATGAGTGTGACAGAGCCGCCCTGCTGAGCAGCTCTTATGGCTGCCACATATCCGCCGGGGCCGCCGCCAATTACTAATATGTTCATTGATATGTCTCCTTAATAATTTGCGGCTGTACAGGCTGTCAGCCTGTACAGCCGCTTTTTCTCTTTCAAAATTCAGATGTCCAGCTGTCTTCTGTCTTTCTTGATACCCGCCACAACGGCGATAATCAGGATAAGGCCCTGACACAGCTGCTGCAGGTAGGTGTTCAAATGCATCAGAGTCATGGTGTTTGCCAGCAGCATCAGCAGCATGATACCGAACATGATGCCTATATGCTTGCCCTTGCCGCCGGTAAGAGCGACACCGCCAATAACAACTGCCGCCAGAGGAAGCATTTCCTGACCCTGACCGGCAGAGGGCTTGGATGCACTGAGCTGAGCCATCCACAGCACGCCTGCAAGACCTGCCAGAGAGCCGCTGAGAGTGTAGGCAGTGATCTTGGTCTTTATAATGTTTATACCCGACAACTTTGCCGCCTGCTCATTGGAGCCAATGGCGTACACATTTTGTCCGAATTGGGTATAGCGCATTATCAGTGCCACTATAATAAAGGTAACCAGCATGATCCAGAGCAATATGGGAATACCAAGGAAGGAGCCGAAGCCCATGGTCTTGTATACCTTGTTGTCTATCCAGAAGCTCTGGCTGCCCACAACGATGAAAGCTATTGCACGGTATATATACTGAGTGCCTATGGTGGTAATCATGGGAGGGATCTTGACATAGGAGATGATGAGGCCGTTTATAAGGCCGCAGACGGTGCCCACTGCTATCTGCAGAAGAATAGCGTATACGGGAGCACCGGGTATTTCTGTCAGCAGCACCTGACCGCCAAGCACAACGCCCATAGCCATAGCGGACATCTGGGAAAGGTCCAGACCGCCCATTATCATAACTATGCCTGCACCTGCTACTATGATGCCATAATAGGAAAGACCGGAGCAGATGCTGGATATGTTCTGATAGGTCAGAAAGATATCCGAGGCCAGTGCTGTGCCCACGAAAAGAATTACCAGCAGCGCAAATACGCCTATCTCAGACTTATTCTGTTTTGCGAATCTCTTCAAATCTGCATTTTTCATTTCTCGTCTCCTCCAATGACCGCATGCAGTATGTCATACTGCGTGTACTGACCACGGACGAACTCTCCGGTGACCGCACCATCGCAGAGCGTGATGATTCGGTCAGACAGGAGCATGGTTTCAGGCATTTCAGAGGAGACCAGCAATATCGCAACACCCTTCTTGCAGAAGTCTTCGATAATGTGGTAAATCTCCGCCTTTGCGCCAACATCAATGCCTCGCGTGGGCTCGTTAAGAATGAGCACCTTGGGATTGGTATTCATAACCTTAGCAAAAACTACCTTTTGCTGGTTACCGCCGGAAAGGGAGTTGACTTCAGTTTCAATGGTAGGAGTCTTTGTCGCAAGAGTCTCTACCCACTGCTGTGCATTCTCCCGTTCCTTACTGAAGGAAATTACAAAGTTCTTTACAAAGTCCTTGATGGAGGACAGAGTGGTATTTATACGCACAGACTGATCCAGCAGCAGGCCTTCCATCTTTCTTTCGCTGGGAACAAAGGCCACACCGGCTTCAAGGCTTTTGCCGGGAGTAACCTTTGAAAGGCCTACGCAGCCTCCGGGCAAGGTGACAGTGCCGGTGTCAAATTTCTCAGCGCCATACACACAGCGCGTCAAAACATCGCAGCCGGAACCTACCAGACCATACAGCCCCAGCACCTCTCCCTCCCGCAGTTCGAAAGAAATGTCTTTCAAAAAGTCTGTGGAAAGATTCTCAACTTTAAGTGCCACCTGTCCGAAATCTCTGGGTGCCAGAGCATTATCACGGTTGAGCTCACGGCCAACCATAGCCTGTACAAGCTGATCCTTGGTAACATCCTTGATGGCCCACTCGCCAACATTGCAGCCATCTCTGAGAACCATAGCTCTGTTGGCTATCTCAAAGACTTCCTCCAGCTTATGGGTGATTATGATGACAGAACCGCCCTTGGCTGTGAACTCTCTGATGATTTTATAAAGGACATCTATCTCGGTGTTTGTAAGGGTAGCGGTAGGCTCGTCCATGACGATAATATCCGCATCTCTTACGAAGGATCTGGCAATCTCAATAAGCTGCTTCTGTGCAACCTTCAGCTCACCCACTCTTTCAAAGGGGTGCAGATCGCCAAGACCAACCAGCTTCTGCGCTTCAATACTGTCAAGCTTCAACTGCTTGTAATCGATGAAGGGACCTTTTCGGGGCAGATTACCGGTGAATATGTTGGATGCTATAGTCAGTTCAGGAAGGTCATTGAGCTCCTGATATATGATAGAGATACCCTTTGCTATGGCCTGAGCGGGACTATAGTCTTTAAGCGGCTCTCCCTTGAAAAAAATCTCTCCGCTGTCCTGCCTGTAGGCGCCGGACAAGATCTTCATGAGAGTAGATTTGCCGGCTCCGTTTTCACCAATCAGAGCAAGGACTTCACCTTTCCCAAGCGTCAGGCTGACATTATTCAATGCCTGAACACCAGGAAACGCCTTGCTGATGTTTTTCATTTCAAGTATTATTTCCTGCATATCTTTCGTCTCACTTTCAATGATGGACATTATGCCCGCTGTTTACGCTTATTGATCGCACCACGCAATGCAAGGCTCAGAATAAGCACCACGCCCTGGCACAGCAGCTGATAATACTGGCCCAGACTCAGGAGGGTCATTATATTCTGGAGAACGACCATAACCAGAACGCCAATCAGAACGCCAACCAGAGAGCCTTTGCCGCCCTCCAGCGCCACGCCGCCGATAACACAGGATGCAATTGGCAGCAGGTCATATCCGACACCTGCATTGGGATAGGCGGAGCTGAGCTGAGCGGCCCAGATAATACCGGCCAGTGCCGCTGTGAAACCGGAAATAGTATAGGCTATCATCTTGGTGCGGACAACATTTATACCGGAAAGGTAGGAGGTGCTGGCGTTGGAGCCTGCCACGTGCACCTTTCTTCCAAAGGGGGTAAATGCGGAGACAAAGCCGATAACCACAATCACTACAAAGAATATCCAAAGAAGTACAGGGATTCCAAGAAGCTTCTCATAGCCTATAACATCCATAAAATCATTGCTGATGCTTATGGGTGTGGGGCTTACAAGATAGGCAACTGCTCTCCATGCAAAGGATGTACCGATGGTTGCGATCATAGGCATGACCTTCAGCTTTGCCACAAGGATGCCGTTAATGAAACCGGCTGCAATACCGAAAAGCAGAGAAAGGCCGATCATAGCAGCGGCGCAAAATTCTGCCCGGTCCATAACACCGCAGAGCATGACCGTGACACCGAGCACACACATCTGGGAGATGTCTATGCCGCCCAGAATCATAACCATCATGCAGCCGGCGGCAGCAATGCCATAGTAAGAAAACTTTACTGATATACCGCTAAGGTTATTGCTATTCAGGAAAAACGGGGAGATCAGGGAGCCGACCACAATAAGGATGATAAGCAGTATAAAGATACTTACCTCCGATGTATTGGCCAGCAGAAACGATTTTAGATTCTGGTTCTTTTTAGAGTTAGTTGTGCTCATAATTTAACTCCTCGGCGTAAAGCTCTTTGTTGTCAAACGGAAATTTATTTAAACTTGCAGCGACCGTAATGCCAATCCATAAGGCCTGCCGCAATGTTGTTTTCAATTTTATCAAAATAGGCGGGAGAAAAATCCCGCCTATTTTTAATGATTTTCAGGGTGCTGTGTTTTGCTGAACAAATTAGTCAGGATAAACCTCGTTGATGGTCTCGGCAGTCAGCCAGCCCTTGAGGGTGTAATTGTACTTGTCAACAGTCTCGCCAGCGATGAGCTTCTCTGCGATGGGCAGGAGCATCTCAGCATACTTTTCGGGGAAGAAGGCAACCTCGCCCTTCAGGGGGCAAACGCCATCATATTCGCCTGCTGCGACCTTCTTGAAGATGGCCTGGGTGGTAGCTGCACCGTCGTTCTCGAATATCAGAACCTTGTCCTGCAGACCTGCGGACTCAACGGCGGCAATGGCGGCAGCCTGCCAGTCGGTGGAGCAGACCAGAAGGAGGATGGTCTCATACTTGTCAGCGATGGAGGTCAGGTGGTCCTGAATGAGCTGCTTGTTCTCGGTCTGGTCGCCGCTGGTGATGTCCATGTAGTAGCAATTTTCCTCAGTCAGACCGAAGTCATCTGCCAGGACTGCGTCAACAACGCCCTTGGTACGGGCACGGACAGCCTCACCGAAAGTGGAGTTGTTGGTCTCAAGGATGTAGTCTACCTTGTCGTAGCCGTGATCCTTCAGATACTGAACGACATTCTCGCCGCCGAACTCGCCGATGGCATCATTGTTAACGCCGAAGGAAGTGGTGAACTTGTTGCTCTCCAGATTGTCGAAGAAAACGTCAACTGCGATGTAGTATATGCCGTCTCTCTCGCACATGTCGGAGATAGCAGCAGCGGAAGTAGCGGTGCAGGTGAAGTCAATGATCACGTTGACGCCCTTTGCCTTGAACAGGTCGTAGGCGGCACGGGCCTCAGCGGCGTCACCGCCGGTGACAGCGTAGGTGAACTCGTAGCCGGCAGCCTCAAATGCTTCCTTGTTGCCGTTGAGCACTTTGTAATGATACTCTGCTTCTTCGTTGTTGCACAGATAGCCAACGTTAAGGACTTTTTCCTCAGCGAAAGCGGCTGTCGGCAGGACACAGACCACCATGCAGGCGAGAACCAGTGCAAGAGCCAACACCTTAATCAATGCTTTTTTCATGTTTTTTTCTCCTTTTATCTTATTTTTTATCGGTCAACCCGACAATTCACAATTTCAGTCTGCAAACAGTTTTGCAGGGTCCTCAAGCAGGGCCTTGAGGCTCTTGAGATATTTTGCGCCGGCAATACCATCAGCTATCCTGTGGTCAAGAGAAAGGCTCAGATTTATCTTTTTGGCATTTCTGATGCCGTCTTCTGCCATTTCAAGCTGGGCATATATTTCCCCAACAGCAAGGATCATTGCTTCCGGGGTGTTGATTATTGCGTGGAAGGAACGGATACCAAAGCCGCCCAGATTGGAAACGGTAAATGTGCCGCCGGTCATCTCATCCATAGTCAGCTTGCTGGCTTTGGTTTTTTCCACAAGCTCTGCCGCCTTGAGGTGGATGTCCCACAGATTCATGGCCTCTGCGCCTTTTATGACCGGAACCAGAAGACCCCTTTCGTTGTTTGTGGGAACGCCAAGATTTATGGCGCCGTGGCGGATGATCTTATCACCATCCACAGAAGAGTTCAACTCCATGTTCTCTTTGAGCGCCAGAACGGAAGCGTAGAGGATAATATCATTATAGGATACCTTGCCGGGGCCATCCTCCATGTACTTCTTTCTGGCAAGCTCAAGCTTTGTGACATCGGCTGTGATCTCCAGATAAACATGAGGTACATCATGCTTGCTTCTGCTCATTGAGGCCGCAATGCTTTTTCTGGTGGGGCTCATGTTCACCACGCTATCCTCAGCGCAGGCCGCGGGAGTTTTGGGCTTATAGGCCAGAACATCTTCCTTCATTATCCGGCCTTTCGGACCTGTTCCCACAACCAAGCTGAGATCTATGCCCCGTTCCTCCGCGATTTTTTTCGCGATGGGAGAAACGTTTACCGCGCCGCGTGTCACAGGAGCGGCTTTCGCCGCTGCTTCCGGCACGGGGGCAGGTGCTTGTGCCGCAGGTGCGTTTGCGGGTTCTTCCGTGAGTTCGTAGCTGTCTCCGGGATTGCCTATAACAAGTACAGGCTTGCGGATGGGAACTTCTTCGTCTGTCGTGACAAATATTTTAAGTACAGTGCCGTCAATTGGCGCAGTCAGGGTGTCTGTGAGCTTGTTTGTTTCAAAGTCTATTATGGGTTCGTCTTTCCTGACCTGCTGCCCTTCGCTCACAAGCAGCTTTGTTATTATGCCATAAGTCATGCCCAGACCCAGCTTTGGCATATATACTACTTCAGCCATGTTTGTCTCCTTTGGTTTATTCGCTCATCATCTTGCGAACAGCATCAACTATCTTCTCGGTGGAAGGCAGCACATGCTTCTCCAGCGGAGGGCTGAAAGGATAGGGCACATCCAGCTGTCCCATTCGTACAACGGGGGTGTTCAGATACTCAAAAGCCTGCTCGGAAATCAGTGCGGAAACCTCGGACATGATGCTGCAGGTCAGCCAGGTCTCCTGCAGACACAGGGCACGACCGGTCTTCTTTACGGACTCAAGGATGCATTCGGTATCAAGAGGCTTGACGGTACGCAGGTCGACTACTTCCACATCAATGCCTTCCTTTGCCAGTATCTCAGCGGCTTCCAGAGCCAGTTTCACCACGTAGGAGTAGCAGACGATGGTCACGTCAGAACCCTTGCGCTTAATGTCGGCCTTGCCCAGGGGGATCACGTAATCAGGATCCTCGGAAACTTCACCACGGTCGGGCATGAGTGCCTTGTGCTCAAAGAAGAGAACAGGGTTATCATCGCGAATGGCAGCTTTGATAAGTCCCTTGGCATCCCAAGGAGTGGAGGGAAGTACGACCTTCAGACCGGGGATATGTGCAAACCAGGCTTCCAGCATCTTTGAGTGCTGTGCCGCGGCGCTGATATAGCCGCCGCAGTTACCGCGGATAACAACGGGGAACTTGTACTGGCCGCCGTACATATAACGCATTACGGCACCCTGATTTACGAGCTGATCGGATGCGAGAGTCATCCAGTCACAGAACTGGATACATACCAGAGGTCTGAGACCTGCGGCAGCGGCGGCAATTCCAATACCGGTATAGGATGTTTCTGATATGGGGAAGTCCATGACCCTCTTTGGGCCGAATTCATCGCCCAAGCCTATGGTCTGTCCCTGAGAGTCGCCGTAGGATGCAAGGTCAAGGCCGATCTGGATGACGGTCTCGTCTCTTTTCATCTCTTCCCTCATACCATCGGCAATAGCTAAGTTATATGATAATTTTTTCATAGTCGTTCTCCTTATCTCTACCAGTATTCAGTTATGCAAATACGTCTTCCAGCGCAGAGGACAGGGGAGGATAGGGGGCGTCATATGCAAACTGTACTGCCTCTTCGACTTCCTGGATCGCTGCGGCCCATATCCGGTCAATATCTTCCTGATTAAGAACGCCGGCCTCCAGCAATTTTGCGGTATAGAGCTTTATGGGGTCCCTGTGCTCCCTTTCATAAGCTTTCTCTTCTTCGGGGCGGTAGTCATCTCTGTTGCCCTGGCAGTGAGGAGCCCATCTGTAGCAAAGGGTCTCAATGAAGGTGGGGCCGCCTCCGGTCCTTGCTCTCTCCACGGCCTCCAGTGCAGCGGCTCTCACGGCCTCAACATCGGTGCCGTCAACCTGAACGCAGGGGAATCCAAAGGGTCTTGCCCGGTCAATAACATGCTCGGTAGAACTGAGCTTGGGGAATGTACGGCTGTACTCAGCGTACTTGTTGTTCTCGCAGACAAAAATCACCGGAAGATTGAATACCGCTGCGATATTCATTGACTCATAGAATGTGGCCTCAAGGCTGGCGCCGTCGCCGAACATGCAGACGGACACCTTGCCGTTGTCAAGATACTGCGCACTGAGAGCCGCGCCTGTTGCCAAAGGCAGGCCTGCACCTACTATGCCGTTTGCTCCAAGGAACCCAATCTCGGAGTCGGCAATATGCATCGAGCCGCCCTTGCCCTTGTTGTATCCCGCTTCTTTACCAAAAAGCTCGGCCCACATCTTTGTCATGACCGCACCTTTGGCAATCATGTGTCCATGACCGCGATGGGTGCTGGTGATGTAGTCATCAGTGTTCAGAGCGGAGCATATACCAACTCCGGATGCTTCTTCGCCCCAGTACAGATGAACAAAGCCGGGAAGTTCGCCGCGCCGATCCAATTCATTGACCTTGTCTTCGAAGCAGCGGATTCTTACCATGTCGGTAAACATTTTGATTTTTAACGACTTTTCCATTTTTCTTGTCTCCTGTTGATATAAGTTCTGTGTTGTTTGATCTTTTTACCGCCTTTAATCTCTAAGCTTTTTTTCTGTGTATGCTTTGACAGTAGATTTCTTTACTGATCCAATTGTAATAACTTACGCATGGATATGTCAATATTGTCTAAGCCGTTTTCTGCCCTCAAGGAAAAATATGTTGTATACAAATGTAAGAACTGTCGCTTTTTTGCTTTTGCTGGTGTTTTTGCCTTTTGGATGCTTCTGAAAAAAACTATTTGTTCATTGTGCCTTTTTTCAGCTTCGTATCAAATAATTTTTCCCATTTTTTGGCTATAATGCCCTCGTATTTCCGCTTTGCAAACAAAATATATTGACTTTGATCAAGTTACATTGTATTGTATATACACTTCGAGACACTGAAAAAAGCAAAAAGTGTATTTTACTAAAAATCGATATCTGATTTTGTGTAATATGTACATTTATCCTTCTGGAAGTAAAAAATGTCTTACTGTTTTATAAAGGATGTATTGGCTATGGAAATTGAACTTGTCGATCATTTCAAAGAAACAAACATTAGAGTCATGCTTGCCAGCATTTTTGATCGTGTCCCACATATTCATCATGACATTGAGATTTTGATGCCGATTCAGGGCTCTGTTTACATGGAAGCCAATTCCAGAAAGTACCATATAAAAAAAGATGAATTCTTCGTGCTAAGCCATGATGTACTTCATTCCGGACACCAGGCCGATGAACCCAACGCCTTTGTAGTCCTTGAAATCAGCCCAAACTTCTGCAAAAAGTTCTTTCCACGCCTGTCAAAAATACATCTTCTGGAAAATCATGTTACCAAGACCTCAAACCCTGAGTTTTATGCCTGCCTGCGCAAAGCTGTTTGTGAAACTGTCTTTTATTGCGGCAAGCAGCCCGAGGGCAGCGAACTGCTTATAATGTCCTCCCTTTGCAATTTGATCGTAGGTATTCTGAATTATGCCGAGTATGAGGAATACACTGAGC
Organism: Oscillospiraceae bacterium; assembly: GCA_017465025.1. Classification (GTDB taxonomy): domain Bacteria; phylum Bacillota; class Clostridia; order Oscillospirales; family Oscillospiraceae; genus Limivicinus. The sequence continues at coordinate 9,011 of JAFTXM010000098.1, read as the reverse complement.
TGGAAATTCAGTCCCATAAGCGCGACTACATGCGTATTTCCAGCATTGTCAACTACATCAACAGCAATTACATGAATAACATTTCCCTTAACGATCTGGCAGAGCGAGAGAATTTGAATCCCTCCTACCTGTCCAGATTCATCAGTGAGCAGCTGGGTGTATCTTTCAGGGACTATGTAAATAATCTGCGGCTTGAAAAAGCTGTAACTCTCCTTACTACCACAAACATGTCAAAACTGGATATTTGCCTTGCGTCAGGCTTTTCTGATTACCGCTATCTCAATAGTGGGATACAGAAGCACTTTGGCTGTTCTCCGGAGGATCTCAGGGCCGAATCCAAACCCACTTCCTTGTCAGCGAGAAACAGTCACTACATTTCCAAGCAACATCATATTGTCGATATTTCTTTAGGTCACACAAAACTTCTTAATTACTTCAAAGATGAACTATCCTCAATAAATTTCTTTAACTTGTCATAGTTCAACTCCCGTTGGACTAAGGCAGAAAAACATATGCTCAGCTTATTTTCACTATCCAATATTAAAAATTTGCGCATTTTTCATCAAGGAAAAACGACAAATATATCGCATACAAAATGCCGATTGCGTGTAATTTTACACACAATCGGCAATCTTTGTTATGGAATATTTAATAATGTATTATTGGCAAAAGCACGTATATAATTGATTAACAGGCCAAATGAAGTACTTTCTCCCCAGATTGTCGCATTATTGCCGACAAACCCGGCTTACTCTTGCGGGTAAGCCGGGTTTGTCTACAGTATGACACGCCACGAAATTTCATGGCGTGTTATGCTCTATTCCTTATTCTTCAGGGCTGAAATCGTCCTTGCCGACGCCGCAGAGTTCGCAGGCGAAATCTTCGGGGAGATCTTCCCACTTGACGCCCTTTTCTTCCTCATCGTAGACCCAGCCGCAGATGTTGCAAACGTACTTCATTTTGTTTTACCTCCTATGATGTTCATCCGTTTTGGCGGTGTTCCGCACTGCTTACTTTATACCATTTTTCACGGTGTAAAGTCAATATACAGGATTTGAAATCTGTTATCTATACCTGCATCATTTTCAGCATCTCCCGGCGGAGCTGGGAGATTATTCTTTTTTCAAGGCGGCTTATATAGCTTTGTGAAATACCCATGATATCCGCTACTTCCTTTTGTGTATATTCCTGCCCGTCGGGGAGACCGAAGCGCATGAGTATGATACTCTGCTCCCGCTGGGAAAGGGTGGATATGGCCTCCATGAGCATATGCTTTTCCGCATCGTCCTCCATGGGCCGGGCGACTTCGTCCACATCTGTGCCTAAAATATCAGAAAGTAAAAGCTCGTTGCCGTCCCAGTCGGTATTCAAAGGCTCATCAAAGCTTATTTCCGTCCGCTGGGAGCTTATCTTCCGAAGATACATGAGAATTTCATTTTCAATGCAGCGGGAGGCATAGGTGGCGAGCTTTATGTTCTTTGCGCTGTTGAAGGTATTTACTGCCTTGATGAGCCCGATGGTGCCGATGGAGATAAGGTCTTCGATATTTATGCCGGTGTTTTCAAAGCGCTTGGAGATGTACACCACAAGGCGCAGATTGTGCTCAATGAGCCTTGAGCGCGCCAGCTCGTCGCCCTGTGCCAGCGCGTCCAGTGCCCTTTGTTCCTCGGCCTTTTCCAGAGGTGCAGGCAGAGTATCGCTGCCACCTATATAAAAGAGAGGCGGCGACTTTATTCCTAAAAGATTCAAAAGCTGTTCGCGCAAAAATATGATCTGGGGTTTACAAAGCATATTCTGTCCTTTCTCAAATAATGGCCTGAAATCCGTCTCCTGCGGCATTTTTGGATATTGCCGCCATTATCTCAAGCTCTCTTTCCCCGGCTGCTGCCTTATCCGGCTGAAAAGCGCACAGCAGCCCGCTGCCGCCCACACTGGAATAGGGGATAAGCCGGAATTTGCCCCTCAGCTCCTCAATGCTGTCGGCACAGCGGAGCATATCCACCCCGTCCATGTCCAAAAGCGCATTGTGCTCTGCAAAAAGATGTGACAGAGCATGGGGGGAGACCACCATCACAGGCTTCCCTGATATGGGATCGCGCAGTTGATTCCCCGTGTCCACAAGAGCCATGAGCTCGCACTCGCGCCCCAGAAAGCTCAGCTTCACAGGAATGCGCTTTTGCTCGGCAAGCCTTGCCTTGCCGCCGAAAACAAGCCGCAGCAGCCCATAGCAAAGGACAAAAGATAAAACGAGCGTCCGCATATCGAAGGCGGGGCGGCCGCCTGCCAGCTGCAATGCCCAGATAAAGCCCCCGAAGGCCGCAGACACCGCGGCGAATACCACGCCGCAGCGGAGAACACCCTCCTCTCCGCCAAAGGCCGCCAGCGCCATGATAAGCCACAGACAAAGCTTCACAGCCGGAAAGCTCAGCCATTCAAGACCCGGCACATAAATCCCCACCGCGTATAATGCACCTATAAGGGCTGCCAGTGCATAGCGCCGCCTTTTCAGCACCACGCCGCATACCCTTGCCGACACAAGCAATAAAAGGTAGTCTATTACCAGATTCAAAAGAAAGAGACTGTCTATGTAAATTGTTTCCATGGCCGGATTATAACAGCTGCGGAGCGAGTAATTTGTCAGCTTGGAAGAAGACCGCAAGCAAAGTTTGGACAAATTTAATCTATCTGCGCACACAATTGGGAATTGTCAAAAAAGGTATGCTGTGGTAAAATTCAACGATGGATATAAATTTAAAGGAGTGAAAATCCCTATGTGGTTTTGGTTTGCGGTAATCGCACTTCTGTGCTGGAGTGGGTCTGACCTGTTTTCAAAGATAGGCTGTCAGGACGCATCCGATAAATACAGTCACCTGAAAATGGTCACTGCCGTCGGTGTGGTCATGGGTATCCACGCCTGCTATGAAATTTTCGTAGGCGGCGTTGAGATCACAGGCGCGATCCTTCTTACATATCTGCCCGTTTCCCTTTTGTACATCGCATCTATGGCAATGGGCTATCTGGGACTGAGATTTATCGAGCTTTCTATCTCTTCCCCTATCTGCAACAGCTCCGGTGCCATCGTTGCCATTCTCACCTTTGCCACCATGGGTGTCAGCGCAGAGCTTCCCCCCATGGCCTTTGTGGCTGTGGCTCTTGTGTGCGTTGGCGTTGTGTCCCTTGGCATTGTTGAGTCACATGAGGATGAGGAGCTGCGCCGCGCCCGTCAGGACGCCTCCAATCACCACTATGCAAAAAGCTGGATCGCCATCATCATCCCCGTTATCTACTGTCTGCTGGACGCCCTCGGAACCTTTGCCGACAGCCGCGTTCTTGAGATTCTGGATGAGGACAGCGCAAACGTGGCCTATGAGCTGACCTTCCTTATCGTGGGTGTGATCTGCGCCATCTATGTGCTGGGCATCAAGAAGCAGAAGCTCATTCCCAAAATGGAAGCTCCCAAGTACACCGGTGCAATTTTTGAGACTATCGGTCAGTTCTTCTACATATACGCCCTTGCCGACTCTGAGCACGTGGCTTTTGCAGCCCCCATCATCTCCTCCTACTGTGTGGCCTCTGTCCTGTGGAGCCGCATCTTCCTCAAGGAGAAGCTTTCCCGCAAGCACTATCTTTGCATCCTGCTTGTTATTATCGGCATCGTCATAATGGGTATACTTGATATATAATGCTGTTATTAAAATTCAGTATAAGAACGGAGAGAAAAAATGAACGCAGTGTATAAGCGCGTAGTGATCAAGATAAGCGGCGAGGCTCTTGCCGCTGAGAAGAAAACCGGCTTTGACTTTGATTTTGTCAGCCGTGTGTGTCAGGCTGTGATGGACTGCACCAAAATGGGCGTTGAAGTTGGCATCGTCATCGGCGGCGGCAACTTCTGGCGCGGCGTCAAGGACGGCGCTGGCAAGGTGGAGCGCGTCAGCGCAGACCGTATGGGTATGCTGGCCACCGCCATGAACTGCCTTGCTGTGGCTGATGTTTTCAAGCAGCTGGGTGCGGATGCGAAGGTCATGACCGCAGTTGACATTCAGGGCGTGGGTGAGCGTTATGATACCAGCCGCGCCATTGAGTACATGAAGGCCGGTAAGGTGGTCCTTTTCGCCTGCGGCACAGGTATGCCCTTCTTCTCCACCGATACCACCGCAGCCCTCAGAGCTGCCGAGGTACACGCTGACGCACTGCTTCTTGCAAAGAACGTGGACGGCGTATATTCCGCCGACCCGGATAAAGACCCCAGCGCCGTCAAGTTTGACGAGATAAGCTACAGCGAAGTGCTCCTTCGCCGCCTTGCCGTCATGGACAGCACTGCCACAAGCCTTGCAATGGACAACAATATCCCTGTTGTGGTCTTTGCTCTGGCTGAGCCTGCCAATATGTGCCGCGTCCTCAGTGGCGAGAAGATAGGCACCACGGTGAAATGATAATAATTTTTTCAGAAAAAATTCACAGAAATTCAAAAACGGTATGAAATAATAAACGGAGGTAAAACCATGTCTGACTACAAAGAATTTGAACACAAAATGAAAAGAACCTGCGAGAATCTCTCTTCTCAGCTGGCAACCATCCGCGCAGGCCGTGCCAATGCATCCGTCCTCGATCAGGTGCAGGTAGACTATTACGGTTCACCCACACCCATAAATCAGGTGGCATCCATCGCCACTCCCGACCCCCGTTCTCTCCTTATCCAGCCCTGGGACGCATCCGTCCTCAAGGGCATCGAGAAGGCCATTCTCGCCTCTGACCTGGGAATCAATCCCCAGAACGACGGCAGAATGATCCGCCTTGTGTTCCCCCCTCTCACTGAGGAGCGCCGCCGTGATCTGGTAAAGCAGACCAAGAAGTACGGCGAGGAGGCCAAGGTCGCCATCCGCAATATCCGCCGCGACGCTATTGACAAGTTCAAGAAGCAGCAGAAGTCCTCCGAGATCACCGAGGACGATTACAAGATCGCCGAAAAGGATATCCAGAAGCTCACCGATGACTTCATCAAGGAAATCGACAAGATCTCCGAGAAGAAGGAAAAAGAGCTTATCGAGATATAAGGAGTAAATAATGGCCAACACCATTAAGGCGGGGGAGCAGGAGAGATCCGGCCTCCCCCGTCATATTGCAATCATACTTGACGGCAACGGCCGCTGGGCCAAAAAGCGGGGCCTGCCCCGCACCGCCGGTCACGCCGTAGGCGCGGAGACCTTCCGCAAGATCGCCACCTACTGCAAGAATATCGGCGTTGAGTATCTCACGGTCTACGCCTTTTCCACCGAGAACTGGAAGCGCCCTCCCGAAGAGGTCAAAACCATTATGAAGCTTTTGAAGAACTACCTTCAGGAAGCTATCGACACCATGGAAAAGGACAAGATAAAGATGAAGGTGCTGGGCGACGTGGATGAGCTGAGCGATGAGCTGCGCGAAATGGTAGCCCACACCAATGAGATATCCCAGCGCTATGAGGGCTTTCAGGCCAACATCTGCTTAAACTACGGCGGCCGCGCCGAGATAGTAAAGGCGGCTGAGCGCTACGCTGCCGACCTTGCCGCCGGTAAAGTCCAGCCCGGTCTTGACGAGGCGGGCTTTGCCTCCTACCTCTACTCTGCCGGTATTCCCGACCCGGACCTTCTCATCCGCCCCGGCGGGGAAAAGCGCCTTTCAAACTTCCTTTTGTGGCAGTGCGCCTACAGCGAGTTTTACTATACCGATGTGCTCTGGCCTGACTTTACAAGCGCGGAGCTTGACAAGGCCATCGCAGAATTTCAAAGCCGTGACAGACGCTACGGCAAGGTGAAAAACCCCTGATAATACATAAAATAGGATCACATGAGGTGAACTTATGGTAAAATCCATATCCATTCTCGGCTGTACCGGTTCCATAGGCCGTCAGACCATCGCCGTGGCAGAGCATATCGGAATGCCTGTTGTCGCCCTTACAGCCAACAGCCGCATAGATATGCTGGAAGAGCAGGTGCGCCGTCTCAAGCCCAATTTCGTGGCAGTCTATGACGAAAAGGCGGCAGCTCAGTTCAAAACCAATATTGCCGACCTTGATGTGAAGGTGGGCTCCGGCATGGAAGGGCTTATCGAGGCCGCCACCATGGACGGGACCGATTGCGTGGTAACAGCAGTCTCCGGCGCGGTTGGGCTTCGCCCCACCCTTGCCGCCATTGATGAGAAAAAGCGCATTGCTCTCGCCAATAAGGAAACGCTGGTCTGCGCCGGTGAGATAGTCATGAAAAGAGCCGAGGAAAAGGGCGCGGAGATAATCCCTGTGGACTCCGAGCACTCCGCTATTTTCCAGTGCCTTATGGGCCGGGAAAAGGGTGAGCTGCGCCGTATTCTCCTCACAGGCTCCGGCGGCCCCTTCAGAGGCAGACCCGTAGCCGAGCTTGAGGATGTGACCCCTCAGCAGGCTGTTGCCCATCCCAACTGGAGCATGGGCGCAAAAATATCCGTGGACAGCGCCACCATGATGAACAAGGGTCTTGAGTTTATCGAGGCCATGCATCTTTTCGGCGTTAGCCCGGACGATATTCAGGTGGTAATCCACCCCCAGAGCATCATACACTCTATGGTAGAGCTTATAGACGGCACGGTCATCGCCCAGCTGGGCGTGCCGGACATGGGCCTTCCCATCCAGCTTGCCCTCACATATCCTGAGAGAAAGCCCTCCATGTTTGAAAGACTGGACTTTTTCTCCATGAAGGATATGACCTTTGAAGCCCCCGACTTTGCAAAGCTGCCCTGTCTGAAGCTGGCCATTGACTGCGCCCGCACCGGCGGCACAGCCCCCTGCGTCATGAGCGCGGCAAACGAAGTGGCGGTACATATGTTCCTTAAAAACCAGCTTGGCTACAACCGCATTTATGAGGCGGCAGCGGGAGCTGTGGAGCATGTGGGCGTAATTCATGGCGCGGACCTTGACACCATCATTGCCGCTGACGAGGCCGCCCGCCGCTACGTGAGAGAAAGCTACGCAAAATAAATCGACCCAGCCCCGGTTCGCCGGGGCTTTTGACCCAATGCGACCAATGGAGACTGAGTTTATATGACTATACTGTATGTTCTGCTTGCAATCTTGCTTTTCGGCCTGCTTATCGCCATTCACGAATTTGGCCACTTTATCACCGCCAAGCTCTGCGGTGTAAAGGTGGAGGAATTTGCCATCGGCATGGGCCCTGCCATCTTCAAAAAACAAAAGGGAGAGACTCTCTACGCCATCAGAGCCATACCCATCGGCGGCTACTGCGCCATGCTGGGCGAGGATGAGGCTGTGGACGATCCCAAGGCTTTCACCAGCCAGAAGGTATGGAAAAAGGCCGTAATTCTTGTGGCGGGCTCATTCATGAACTTTGTGCTGGGCTTTCTCCTTGTGCTTCTGGTCTACTCCAATGCCAGCGGCTTCTACGCCCCCGTTATCTCCGGCTTTATGGAGGGCTGCCCCTATGAAAGTGAGGAAGCCTTTCAGCTGGGTGACAGGATATGGAGCATTGACGGCAAGCGCATATATCAGAACAGTGATGTAGGCGAGTTCCTTTCACAGGGCGACGGGGTCTATGACGTTGTTGTAAAGCGCGACGGTCACAAGGTGAAACTGGAAGGTCTTGAGCTGAAGCTTCTTGAGTATGAAGGCGAGGACAGAAAGTACTATGGCTTCCAGTTCGGCGTGGAGGAGGCCAACCTTAAAAATACCATTGCTCACTCATGGAACGCAACGCTGGAGTTTGGCCGCTGGGTCTGGATGGGCCTTGAACAACTGGTGGGCGGTCAGGTGAAAATGGAGGATATGGCAGGCCCTGTTGGTATAGTTGACCTTATGGCCGAGACCGGCGCTCAGGCCGCCAGCACATGGGATGCCGTCCTTGACATTGTGTACCTTGGCGCATTTATCGCCGTAAACCTTGCAATCATGAATATGCTGCCCATCCCCGCGCTGGACGGCGGCAGAGTCTTTTTCCTCATAGTCACATGGCTGATTGAAGCCATAACGAGAAAACGCCTTGACCCCAAGTACGAGGGCTATGTCCACGCAGCCGGTATGATTTTGCTTTTGGCGCTGATGGCCCTTATAATGTTCAACGATATAGTCAGGATAGTGGTAAAATGAAAGATAAAAGAAATTTGACAAGAAAAATAAAGGTGGGCGGCGTGTATGTGGGCGGTGACGCTCCCGTATCCGTCCAGTCCATGTGCAATACAAAGACCTGGGATGTGGAAGCCACCGTATCCCAGATAAAGGCCATGCGGGCCGCAGGCTGTGACATAGTGCGCCTTGCCATCCCCGACATGGCGGCAGCCGAGGCTATCTCCGCCATAAAGGAGCGGGTCGATATGCCCATCGTTGCCGATATCCATTTTGACTACCGTCTGGCCCTTGCAGTTGCCGAGCGGGGCATTGACAAAATCCGCATCAACCCCGGCAACATCGGTGCTGAGGAAAACGTAAAGGCCGTGGCGGAAGCCTGCAAGAGAAGGGGTATTCCCATCCGCATCGGCGTCAACGCCGGCAGCCTTGAAAAGGGGCTTCTGGAAAAGTACGGCCACCCCTGCCCGGAGGCTATGCTGGAGAGCGCCCAGAGCAATGTGGCTCTTCTGGAAAAGTACGACTTTGAAGATATCTGCATTTCCATGAAGGCCTCCTCCGTGCCTCTCACCATTGCGGCCTACCGCCTTGCCAGCGAGCATTTCAAGTACCCCCTCCACCTTGGCGTAACCGAGACCGGCACCGAGTGGAACGGCACAATCCAGTCGGCAGTTGGTATCGGCACTCTTTTGAGCGAGGGCATCGGCAACACCATCCGCGTCTCTTTGACTGCCGACCCCGTCCGCGAAGTCTCTGCCGGTATCGCAATTATGAAGGCGGCGGGAGTCCGCAGCGGCGGCGTGAAGTTTGTGTCCTGCCCCACCTGCGGCAGAACCGAGATCGACCTTATCTCCCTCGCTTCTCAGGTGGAGGAGAAGGTACGCAATATGGATAAGGATATTACCGTTGCCGTCATGGGCTGCGT